>JBAZMG010000001.1:0-37752 GCA_041649895.1 Minisyncoccota bacterium
CAGTCGGGGCAAGATAGGTTTCCGGCTGGTAATAATCGTAATAGCTCACGAAATATTCCACGGCATTGTCCGGAAAAAACTCCCGGAACTCGTTGCAAAGCTGAGCGGCGAGGGTTTTGTTATGCGAAATCACCAGACATGGTTTCTGGATACGCTCTATCGCGTTGGCAATGGTAAAGGTTTTACCCGATCCGGTCACTCCCAATAATGTTTGTTTCTTAAAAACCTTTTGCCAACCCTCCACCAACTGATCTATGGCTTTCGGTTGGTCGCCCTCAGGCTTAAAATTTGCCTTGAGCTTAAACTTCATAAACCATATCTTACCATTTTAAAAATATTTTGCAATAGCAAACCGTGCCAACGATTGCTAAAAGCGCCCTCCTCGGGCGCTTTTAAATTTCACCGGATTCTTTACTTACAGTCCCTGTTTTTGGATCAATATTTGCACCAGGGCAATTAAAACCTGGATCAGCTCATCCCGAGTCATTTGATTCAAGGGCTTGGTAATAGTCAACGATCCGACTTTATTATTAGCTGTTGAATTGCCGCTTGCGGATGTGCCTGTATTCGTCGTACCGTTTGTCGAGCTTGTTTCGGACAAACAAATGCTCGTTGGCATATTCCCCGTTGCTTCGCAAATCTTTTTTTTCAAAACCGCTTTTTCCGCCTCAACACCAATTCTTTCCCCGGATCCAAGCCTATAATATTTACACCCGATTATTATCGCGGGAATACTACCATCGCTATATTCCAAAAAAACACTTTGATCGTTAAAATTATCTATATTTTTGTGATACGAAATATAATTGCCAAAACTACCAACAACACTGTCAAGAACGGCCGTTTCCCATTCACAATGCGAACAGGATGCAGATCCAAAATAGTAAATTATGGGCTTGCTATTCTCTTTGCAAACCGCCACGTTTTTTATTTTGAAAGAGCCTGTCGCGTCCGCGGTTTTTTTGGCGGAACAATTAACGGTAGCGGCGCCATTACTGCCATAACAAAACCACGTCCACGGGCCCGATCCCGAAACTATTGACGCAGTTCCGGCACCGCAAAGATTAGTTGTCGGCTTGGAAGTAAAAGACTGTCCATTCGCTGATCCGCAAACACCGTTGGTAAATATGATATTTTTATAACAATTATTTTTGAATTCGGTGTTGACGATATTCAGACAGGTTTCCGCGTCTCTCGCGGTAAAACTATAACACCTGTCTCTTAGCCAGGGCTCGGTTATAACACTACACAGCGATACGTCCTGTTTCTTAATGGCAATCGCCGAGATACAATCGTAATAATGCGGGCCTTTTATTTTTTCACATATCGTCGTATCCAATAAAAGTTCGGCAACAGAAACATAACAACCATCAGCAAGAGATACGTTTTTTATTTTATCACATAAAGAAACATCTTTATTCGCTTCCGCCATCTCATTAAAACACGCGTCCGCCGCTTCTTCGCTCGTTAAATTACCGCAATTACTTGCCGTCTGCGTTTGGTTAACCGCAAAAACAAAATTAACGGAAACAAAAAACGCCAACAAACAAATCGTGGCTATAATTAAAGATCTTTTCTTTAGCATATTTTTATTTATACTTATTATTTATCCCGATAACTTTTGAATACAATTTAAAAAGTTATCGAGGATCCTCGATAATTTATTTCCGATTACTATCGGAAAATTATCGGGATTATTAATATAATAATAACATAAATAAAAAATATCAAAAATAGAAATTGTGGATAAAATCAGTCTTTGCGCAAGGCTGTAATGGGATCCAGTTCCGCCGCCTTTCTCGCCGGGAAAACCCCGAACACGAAACCGAGAGAACTTGAAAAGGCCAATGCCAAAATAATTGAAAATAATGAAACGGAATACGACCAGGCGAGACCGAAAGAATTAGCGATATAATAGATCACGAAGGCGACCCCCGAACCGATAATTATTCCGAATACGCCGCCCAAGAATGTGAGAATCACAGCCTCGGACAAAAATTGACCCAAAATATCAGATTTTCTCGCTCCGATGGCACGCCGCAAACCGATCTCAAATGTCCGTTCGATTACTGAGACGTACATAATGTTCGTAATACCCACTCCTCCGACCAAAAGCGAAATAAAGGTCAGAGCGACAAGAAGCAAGGTAATACCATTTAAGACTGTCTGAATCATTTCTTTCGCTTCATTCATTGTCATTGCTTCAAAATCATCTCTTTCCGGGTCAGTAATATTGTGCCTTTCTCGCAACAAATCAACCAATTCGTCTTTTGTTTGATCAATCTTGGTGATATCACGCGCCTCCAACATAACACCCACGACATAATCAGTTCCTAAAATTTTTTTCTGCATTGTTTTTGTGGGAATATACGCCATTGAATCCAAATCAATAAACGAACCGGCGCCACGGGGCCCTACCACGCCCACCACTTCAAACGGAAGCCCCTTTACATAAACATTCTCTCCCACAGCTTCTTGGTCGCCAAACAAATAATCTTTTAATTTCGACCCCAATACCACAACCTCGGACAAAGAATTTTCTTCGTCCTTACTGTAAAATCTGCCGGTATCTATTTCGATTTTTTCTATTTCCGGAGCTTCGGCACCATAACCGAAAATTACCACGGTTTTATCCCGATCCTTGTATCGGAATACTTCCTGTCCGGTTACGTAAGAATAAATCGTCTTAACGTTGTTATTTTTGGCAATAGCGTCAACATCGCTGTTTTTGAAAGTAGTGATGTTGTTGCCGCCGGCCATATCAGAAACACTGCCGACATTTCCCTTGCCCGGCACCCTCACCTCTATATTCAAGGCGTTCGGACTGTAAATATCAAATTCGGACAAAACCATACTTTTCAATCCGTCTCCCGCGGCAAACATTATAATTAATAAAGCAATACCGATAGCTAAAGCGATAATAGTCAAAATCGTGCGTGATTTTTGCTGCATCAGGCTCTTCCACGCCAAATTCAAATATGTTTTTATTTTATTCATATCTTAATGCGTCAATGGGGTTTAATTGGCTTGCCTTGCGCGCCGGCACAATTCCAAAAATCAATCCGACGCTAATGGAAACAAAGCAACCGAGGAAAATAGACCAAGGAGAAACTATAAACGGCCACGCATATCCTAAAAATTGCGCGACAAGGGCAACAGCCCCCGCGATTAAAAATCCGATTATAATCCCTATAATTCCGGAAACAAAAGTTATAAAAGAAGTTTCGATCAAAAATTGTATAGTGATTTCAAAACTTCTCGCGCCCACGGCTTTTCGAAGCCCGATCTCTTTTGTTCTTTCCTGAACCGTGGCAAGCATAATGTTCATTATTCCAAATCCGCCAACTAAAAGCGAAATCGCTGAAATCGCCACTAAGAAAAATTTAACCGCGTCTGTTATTTGCGAAATTGAATCAAGCGCGGCCGCGCTTGACCTTACTGAAAAATCATCATCAATTGCGTTTTCAATCTTGTGATTTTCTCTTAGTTTTTCTTGGACATAACCTATCGCCACGTCCATATTCTCGGCTTTATCCACTTTTATTCTCATCATATTCACATAGTCAATACCTAAAAGAATATTTTGCGCTGTTTTTATCGGCACGTAAATATCTTTGTCTTGACTTTGAACCAAGCCTCCTCCTCGCTTCGCGAAAACACCGATAACCGTAAAATTAGTTTTTTTAATTTTTATCTGGTTTCCCAGCGGCTCCTGGTCGCCGAACAGTTCTTTTGCCGCGTCAGCTCCCATTACCGCCACCTTGGCGTTGTTTACCTCTTCTTCTTCCGTAAAAAATCTGCCTGATTCTATTTTGGAATCTTCAACATCAATATAACTTGCCGTGGTTCCGACAAAGCTTGCCGATATTTTATTATCACTCCACGTAATAATATCGCTGCCGCGAACATACGTCGCGACTCCCTCAATCGAGGGATAATTTCCTTTGGCAATATCCACTCCGTCTTTATACTTCAAGCTTGTTATGACTACGCCAAAAGCCGAAGCGGGCGCTTCGGTTTCGTTTGATTTGCCCGGCAACACACCGATAATATTGCTTCCCAAACTTTTAATCTCGTTTATGATCAGGCCTTGCGCGCTCTCACCCAAAGACATTACGACTATTACCGACATAACGCCGATTATGATTCCAAGCATAGTTAAAAAAGACCGCATCTTATTGCGAACAAGCATTCGAAAGGAATTTTTTACAGCCTCATTAAAGTCCATAAAATTATTTCATCAACTCTTGATTTTCGTCGCAGGCGAATATCCTCTGTCCCACCTTTTCATCACCGACAATGATTCCGTCTTTTACGCGGATTATTCTTCCCGCGTGCTCGGCAGTATTTTTCTCATGAGTAACAAGAATAATAGTGTTTCCTTTATCGTTTAATTCTTGGAGCAGTTTCATTACCTGATATCCCGATTTTGAATCAAGATTTCCGGTAGGTTCATCCGCGAAGATCACTTCCGGATTGTTGACCAGAGCGCGCGCTATCGCCACTCTTTGTTTTTCTCCGCCGGACAGATTCGCCGGGTTGTAATTCATTCTGTGCTCAAGCCCGACTTCAATCAAAAGCGCTTTGGCGCGGGAAGTCCTCTCGGCAACAGGTACTCCGGAATAGATCATCGGCAACATCACGTTTTCCAAAACATTGGCGCGGTTCAAAAGATTAAAAGATTGAAAAATGAAACCGACCTTCGTGCTTCGCTTTTTCGCCAATTGGTCGTCAGTCAAACTGCCCACCTCTTCGTCCTCAAAAAAATATTCGCCGGAAGTGGGTTTGTCCAAAAAACTTAGAATATGCATCAGTGTTGATTTGCCGGAACCGGACGGACCCATTATGGCGACAAACTCTCCCTTGCAAATATCAAAAGTCACGCCACGCAAAACATTGGTAATGACGTCCCCCTCGACATAATTTTTTTTTAAATTTTTTACGCTGATCAGCATTTTATTTTGTTAAAACTTTCAAAATCACCGTATCCCCCTCGGAAAGTCCGGACAAAATCTCAGTCTTGCTGTCATCGGCTTTCAGTCCCACGACCACATCTTTCTCAATAATTTTATTATCGTCGCCCAAAACACGAACATACTTTTGATCGCTATCGGTTCTTGTTAAAATGGCGCGCGAGGGAACAAACAAGGCGTTATCTTTTTTGTTCGTATTGATTAAAATATTGGCTGTCATTCCCGGTCTGATCAAACCGCTACCGGCATCATTGATCGAAACCTTAACTTTGTAATAAACAACGTCCTGAATATCGGTGGACGCGGGTTCAATTGACATCACCGTACCGTCAAATTTCACATCGGTTCCAATCGCGTCAAACGTAATCACGGCCGCGTCGTTTATTTTTGTCTTTACGACGTCCGTTTCCGGAATATCCACCTCTATCTCAAAATGAGGAGAAAGCAATTCGATCATCGGCTCGGCGGAAGATATGAGCTCGCCCGCTTTTTTATAGACCTTGCTCACTTCGCCGCTGATCGGAGCGGTGATAATGGCTTTGTTTCGGTTCGCTATCGCCTGATCCAAAATAGCTTGATAGTAAGCGGTATCAATATCTCTCGGCTTCGCGATCAGGGAATCGTAATTCGCTTTTTGCAGTGCGAGAGCGCTCTCGGCTGAATCTACCGAGGCTTGCGCGGCAATTATGACCTGGCGTTGATTTTCTTTGGCTGCGTTATAAGCGTTTAGATTGGTTAAATAATTGGCCGCCTTGGTATTGGGAATAAAAATGGTCCAGATATCGCTTTGATTTACGGGCAAGCTTGGGAATTGTATGTACAAGCCCCTTGTGCCCATTTTTATCGGAGTAAGCGTGCTCACAATATCGGTCGCTGTTTCTAGGCCGGTAATCTTAAAACGATAACCCGCGCTCGTCTGATACACGGATATATTGTATTGTCCTTCGGCAGTTCCATTATAACTCCCGGAAATAACGGGAACCAAAGTTGAAGGATTTTTATTGTCCGGCACCGCCACTATTCCGGAATTTAACAACGCGCTGTAAGCGTTCTCAACCAATAATTCTTGCTGTTGCGTCGCGGCCTCCAAATTATTTCGCGCGTTATTCAAAGCGGTTTCAGCGGAATCAACTTGTTTTTGGGCGACATCGATCTGTCCCGCGGTTGCTCCGGCCAATTTTTGGTCAAGCGAAGATTGCGCTTGGCTGACGGCGGCGTTCAATTCGGTCAAAGACAAATTGGCGAGCCACTGCCCTCGTACCACTTTGGAACCTTCATCCACTCTCACGCTCGAGATTATTCCCGGAATTTGAAAATTCAGAGACAGAGTATCGGCTGACTGTATTTTACCCGTCGCGTCCACGGTTTGAATTAAATTTCCGCGCTCCACTTTCGCGGTTTCGTACTGCGGAGCCTTATTTCCACCTCGCGCGAATAACGCGATAACAACTATCAAAACAACGACGATAGCGCCGATAATGAATTTTTTTGTTTTTAAAAATTTAAAATTTATTTTTGCCATAGTTATTTATTATTTAAAATTCTTTTCTCGCAAAATGCCAAAAAAAGAACAATTAAAATGCCTTTATTTTTATTTAATTTCTTCCATACTATACTATTAATATGCTTTATTTTCAAGACCTTCATGGGCTAAGAGCGCACCATCAATACACTACTCCTTGTTTTAAGGCTAAAACCGGAATATAATAAAACAACATATGGACAAATAAAATCGGATAATTTATGGTTTTTCCAACAATTGAATTTTTTTATTTTTTCGCGTTCGTACTTATCTTTAATTGGCTTCTAAAACCATTGCCCGTTCTTTGGAAGTTTTTTTTGCTTTTTTCGAGCTATTTTTTTTATTCTCTTTGGGACCCGCGATTCCTCACGGTCTTGATCGGTGTCTCCGTATTTAATTATTTCTCCGCGCTCATAATCGAAAAAGCGCGAAAATTCAAGAAACTGTATTTTGTCGTTTCCGTAATAATAAATCTGCTTTGCTTGAGCATCTTTAAATATTACGAATTTTTTCGCGTCGGAGCAGAATCATTTTTGGATAAATTGGGAATATTCTATACTCTGCCGCTCCTAGACATCCTTTTGCCCTTGGGCTTATCGTTTTATCTTTTCCGGGCAATCTCTTATATTGCCGATGTTTATCTGAAAAAAATGCCTGCCAGCCGGTCACTCCTGGATTTTTCTCTTTATGTTTCCTTTTTCCCCCAGCTTTTCTCGGGACCGATCGCGAGAGCGATAGACTTCATCCCTCAATTAAAAGACGGTGGCGCGAAAAAAATAGAAAACTTTTCGGAAAATATGACCCTGATAGCCATCGGCTTATTTAAAAAAATAGTGATTTCCAGCTATTTGATCATAGCCATCACCGATAATGTTTTCGCGGTTCCGGAAAATCATTCGGCCCTGGTTGTTTGGCTGGCACTGCTCTCGTATTACCTTGTGATCTATTTTGATTTCAGCGGCTACAGCGATATGGCCATCGGTTTCGCCGGATTACTGGGATTTCGCTCGCCCGCCAATTTCAATATGCCTTATTTGGCGACAAGCATCAAAGATTTCTGGAGGCGGTGGCACATTACGCTATCAAGCTGGATAAAGGACTATGTTTATATTCCTCTCGGCGGAAACAGGAGAGGCTTACTCGTAAAATATTTCAATCTGATGGTCATTATGCTTTTGATCGGCCTCTGGCATGGCGCTTCCATTAATTACGTGATTTGGGGCGGCATCCAAGGTGTGGGACTGACAGCCTTCAATATCAAGAGTGACATCGAAAAAAAGATCTGGCCGAATAAAAAACCACACAAGATCAGGGATGCTCTCGGAAAGATAGCGGGCTGGGTGTTTACTTTTGTCTTTGTTTTGTTTTCCTGGATCTTTTTCAAATCGACAGCCATTGATGTCGCCTTCAAATTCATTCGATCTTTATTCGATTTCAATCGTCCGGGAGAACAATTTGAGTTATTCATAATTTTGTTCATTGTGGTCGGATTTTTACTTGTCTTTTTCGAGAAAAGGATTATAAATACTATGATTAGGATAAAAAATTTCCTGCCGTGGCCGCTATTAACGATATTTATCGTCTCCCTGTTATTGCTCATATTCAAATTAAGCCAGGACGTTATGCCTCCCTTTATTTACTTTGATTTTTAATTTATGAAAGAAGCTCCCAAAAAACATATGTCCCCGCTCTTGGCGATATTTGTCTTTATTTCAATTATCGCGGTTTTGCCTTTTTACGAATCAAAAAGATTTTCCATTTGGGAAACACAAGAAGCAAGGCCGAATATCTTTACGGAAACCGTTTTAAAATATTCGCTCTTTTCGGAATCGCTTAAGGCCGAACTTGGACTCACCGATTATTTTAACAAAGATCAAGAATTTTGGAGCAATATCAAAATATCTCCTGTTGTCTCCGAAATTCCCGGAACGGAAAATATCGAAAATTATATCGCCGTTGCCGAACGACCGATAAAAATAATTAATGAAATACCGGATGAGACGGAAAGCAATCCCGTTCCCGCGGAAACTAAAGAACCGGAAACAACGCCAACGCCGCCGTCAAAAACCGAACCAAAGCCGGAACAAACGCCAAAAAGCGAGACCCCACCAACACAAACACAACCAAATCAAGAAACAACGAATAAACCCACGGAAGGAACAAAGCCGCAAAGCATTAACACAACAAAAATGGAACCCCCTTTCAGAATATTAATAATGGGAGATTCTTTTATGGCTATCGGGGGTGGATTGGGCGATCCATTGGAAAGAAGCTTTCTCGCGTACAAGGATGTTTCCGTCAACAGGCTGGGCAGGGTCTCAAGCGGCTTGTCCGTACCGAGCTATTTTAATTGGTACACTACGGCGGAAACATTGATCAATCAATATAATCCCAATGTGGCGGTCGTGATGTTCGGAGCCAATGACGGCCAAGGAATAACCTCTTCCGCGGGAAAGATCATCCAGTACGGGCAACCCGGCTGGAACGAGGAATACGCGAAAAAAGTCGGGTATTTCATCAACATACTGGAAAAAAACAATATTACGATCTTCTGGGTGGGCCTGCCGATAATGAAGGACGCCCGCTTTTCCGCGAAGGTCGCTAACCTGAATTCGATCTACGAAGCGGAAGCGAAAAATCACGAAAATGTCTATTTTATTTCCACTTGGGATTCGCTTGCCGACGAGAATGGAAAATATACTTCTTACTTAAAAGACGCTTCCGGCAAATCAAAACTGATCCGAGCCTCGGATGGTATCCATTTACAATACTACGCCGGCTATCTATTGTCCGCGGAAATAATATCGAAAATGCAAGAAGTGATGAACCTGGAGAAGATCACCAAATAACAAAAAATTCTAAAAAAAATCTCTTTAAGAAAATTTTCCTAAAGAGTTTGATCGGTCTTCGTCGGCTTTATGGTATAGTGCATATGCGTGCAATCAGAGCATTCCGATTTCTGCACCAAGGCCGCGATCGCTCGATCATAAGACTTCAAGTGTATGGGTGTATTTTCCGGCTCGCCACGCCAAACCATTTGACAATCAAGCTGTACCTTGCCACATCCCACCGGATTGACCCAAAATTGCTTGATAAAAATTTCTCCGGCATTACCGCAAATTACCGATACTCCGATCGTCGCGCTGAAATAAGCGTGAATCCCCAACGGTATCGGCTCTTTAGGTATGCTGAAAGGCCGCAGTCTGTCGCCCAGACTCAAAACTTTTCCATTTTTCAATATTAATCCGTGGCGAAGCTCGCAAATGATCCTGGCGTATTTTCCGCCATTTTCATCGCATCCGCCCATCTCCTCGGTATTGATCTGGACAGAGAAAGGAAATTCCAAAATCGGATATGGTATGGGAAATTCGATTTTTTGGGATTTCCACACGTCTTCATTTACCACTTTCAACGGAACGAACAGACGATCTCTTTCGCGCCCCACGATTCGCGATCCGGGAAAATCTTTTTTCAGGACGGACAATTCATCGGGCGTTGCCTGAACCAAACTGATGATTTTCGTATTTATCACCTCTATACTTTTAATGATCATTAAGCAAAAGCCTTATTTGTAGGGCTCCGCCGATAACCATATTACAATATTTCTAAAATATGTCAAACCAATTTTCGGGCTCCTTGCCGAAGTATCTTTGGTTCGTCTTTGTCCAAAACCACAATTGTTGAGGGCGCGGATCTTAATTTTCCAACATCAACATAAAAATCAATTCTTTCTTTAAAATATTTTTTCGCTTCATTGATCGTTTCTGCCGTTTTCTCGCCTTCGAAATTGGCGCTAGGCGCGATGATCGGACCGGATCTTTTCACTAACTTGATCAGGCTTTCGTTTTTCGGCAAACGAAACCCCAAGGTTTTCTTCCCTCGATGCAAATATTCAAATTTCTTTGAATCGCATTTTAAGATCACGCTCACTTCTCCCGGCCACAACTTTTTCAGCCGTTTCTTTTCGTCATTGTTTATTTTTACATTGAATAATTTCAGATCACTGATCGAACCGATCAAGATCAGCATCGGTTTTTTCAAATTTCTTTTTCGCAATTTATAAACCATCTCCACGCTCTTTTTTTTCATAGCCGAACACACCACTCCGTAAACAGTATCCGTGGGTAGCACCCCTATCTCTCCGTTTTTAATTGATCCACTGACAAGGTTAATTGTTTTATTATCCAAATCAAACATAATAATTTATTTAACTTACTCCGCTCGGTTATAAAATTATTTAAAGATACGCTCATCGTTTGACGTCTCGCTTCCTCCAGCGAGGAAGCGGACTCGGTCTCGGCAAATTTTTGTCCCGCAGAGCGGGCCAAACCATGCAAATTTGCCTGCGACATGCATCCGATGAGCATATCTTTAAATATTACGTTGTCCTGGAATAGCGTTGAGGGTGTGTCTTTTTCAGAATTTGCGGAGCCCGGCGGGGCGAGCCGAAGGAATTTTTCAGCAGGAAAATATCCGTGTCGGAAAAAGACACACCCGAAAAAGCTAAAACGTTGCCTATAAATATTCTCCGTTCAGCCATTTTATTCCCGCGAGCTCGGCCAATTCTTTATTCATTGCCACCAGATCATCTTCATTTAATTCATTAACATCCTTTTTCCCCACAATCCTGACCAAATTGGCGATCTCTTCGGCGGACACTTTCACAAAATTGATCAATCTCTGTTTCCCCTTTTCCGGATCAAGCTGTTTCATTAGTTCGGGGTTTTGAGTTGTCACTCCGGTCGGGCATTGTCCCGTGTGGCAGATCCTGTATTGTTCGCAATTTATCGCGATCAAGGCCGCTGTTCCTATATATACGGCGTCCGCTCCCAAGGCCAGACATTTCGCGAAATCGGCGGATGTCCTTAATCCGCCCGAAGCTATGAGAGAGATCTTATTTTTTCGTCCCATTATTTTTAAAATTTCTCGCGCTCTCGGCAGGGCGGCAATCAAAGGAATGCCGACATTTTCTCTAACATAAAGATCGGTCGCTCCGGTTCCTCCGCAAAACCCGTCAATCGCGATGAAATCAACGTTCGCGTTAACCAAAACCTCAATATCCTTTTCGATATTACCGCATCCGATCTTCGCGCCCACCGGAATTCCCCCGCCGATCTTTTTAAGCCAACTTACTTTTTCTTTTATTTGTTTCGGATTGGCCATATCCGGATGATGAGCCGGAGAATAAGAAGCTTCGCCCGCTTTTAGCCCGCGCGCGGCCGCGATCTCTTCCGTGATCTTTGACGCCGGCAAATAGCTTCCCTTTCCCGGATAAGCACCCTGGCCGAACCTAATCTCGATCGCTCCCAGATCTTTAAAATTTTCTTCACTAAATCCGAAGCGGCCGGTGGCATACTGGCCGATCAAAAATTGTCTCGCCAAATCCAAATCTTCTCTTAAGATTCCCCCTTCACCGGAATTAAAAGCGATTTTTAATTCTTTCGCGGTTCCGGCTATAGATAACTTCACATTCTTGGAAACAGCGCCAAAACTCATCCCCGTTATCATTATGGGACAAGAAATTTTCAAAGGTTTTTGAGATTGAGGACCGATAACAACTTCCATATTCACCGAATCTTCCAAGTTCAGAGGTATTTTCCAGGCTTGCGCCGGCAAAAAGTGAATATCGTCAAAAGAAAATGCCGATTTTTTCCGCGAACCCATCGAGCACACTATACTATGACCTGTATTCGCGATCTCTTTAATATTAACAATGCTTTCGTAATCCTCTTCGGATTCTTGTTTTCCTTTTTTACGCATTGAGATCGTTGAAACACCCACTTCTTTATCGCAAAAATACAGGCCGGTTAAATTGTTTTCGCTATACACTTGGCAACCGGAACAAAAACAGCCTTTCGCGGATATGTCGCATTTACTCGCGCCATTGCCGCAATATAACAATTCTCCACCACAAGGCGCGGGATGGCTCGGACATCCGGAGCAAAGACATTTTTTTCTGTTTTCCGGGGAATCAATTACTCCTCTCATATGATTTAATAATAAATTAGTATCTATTCACATTATAGTGTTTCTTTCCGGGCACGTAAAGCAACGCCAACCAAACAAAAAACCGCCTCCATTTGTGACAGACGCGGTTTTTGTTCAAAAGTTATTTAATTATCTTCGCGAAAGCCATACTTGAGAGATAATAAATAACGATACTGCTTACAAACCAAGCTCCGTTCAGGGCTAGAGGAGCATTAAATAAAAGATAGACAGGCAAAGTAAAAAACACGAAATAAAGACCCGAGACTATCGCGGTGAAGCAATTAACTTTTTGCCAATAACCTTTGGGCAAAATTTCTTTAATGAAAGCGTAAAGATACGCCAAGACCAAACCTGAAACGAAAGAAAACACTAGGGAGGTTATAAAAAAGGTCATTGGAGGTGGTCCGGCCACGGGCATCATAACCTTGCTCCAGACACCGAAAAATTCCGGCATTAGATAATAAGACATCATCAAATACGAACCCAACATCTGAACGACAAATCCGATGATCGTTAAAATTACGGCGCCAAGGATCAAGCTTCCCCAGTTAACGTTTTTACAACGATCACAATTACAAAAACACATATATTTTTATTTGTTAAATAATGATCTCGACCTTTGAAAATTTCAGCTTATGAATATTTTACCAGTCATTTTTCATTGTGTAAAACAAGAAATCTACCATCGCCCGGGTTTTATTTTCCCGGTCGCGCGGTGCCGCGATATTTGGCAAAAGCTTTTTCTTTTCCTATCTCGCATCGGTTGCCCCACGCGTCTAAAAGCCGGTCCCCCTCCAAGACACAAACGATTTCGCAATTATTCGGGCAACCGCCGCACTCGAATCCGGACGTTTTGAAATTAAGGTCTTTAACTTTAAAATCAAATTCGGTTTCCTTGCCCGACTGTTTCGCGAGCATAGCCACGCCGATAGCGCCCATCAAGTGCCCGTAGTCGTCAACGATCATTTTGTTCTTTGTGATCTTTTCAAACGATTTTACGACTCCCACATTCTTACTTACTCCTCCCTGGAAAACGATCGGGGCTTCGATATTTTTTCCTCTTCCGACGTTATTCAAATAATTATTAACGATCGAATCGCAAAGGCCGGCGATAATGTCTTCTTTTGAGTGGCCCATTTGAATTTTGTGCACCAGATCCGATTCCGCGAAAACAGTGCACCTGCCCGCGAGCTTTGAGGGGTTCTCCGATCTTAGCGCGCGCTCGCCGAATTCTTCAACCGGAATGTTAAGCCTTCGCGCCTGAGCCGCCAAAAAGGAACCGGTCCCGGCGGCGCAAAGAGTGTTCATCGCGTAATCAACTACCACTCCGTTATCAATAATGATTATCTTACTGTCTTGCCCTCCGATCTCAAAGATCGTCCGCGCTTCGGGATGGAATTTCAAAGTTCCGATCGCGTGGGCGGTTATTTCATTTTTTACCACTGTGGCGTTAAGAATGGTTCCAATCAATTCCCGGGCGGACCCGGTTGTTCCGGTTCCGGATATTTTAATCTTTTCCGAATCTTTCAAGTTGTTCTTTATTTCTTCCAACACTCTTTTTATGGCTCCGATCGGATCGCCCTCTGTCCATAGATAAGACTCGGCGATGACATTGTCGGCCTCGTCGATCACCACGCCTTTTGTGGAAATGGACCCGATATCCAGTCCCAAATAATATTTTTTGTTTGTTTCCATATTTTTACTTTATCGATTCTCTGAAGTTTTAGCAATAGCCTTTTTTTTCATAATTAACAGATCGTAAAAAGCTTCGAGTCTGGTCTTCACTCCGGTTTCCGATGTTTGCGAATCAAAACTGAAATATATTATCGGAAACTTGTAATCATTGGATATTTTGTGCAGAGCGGACATCGCGTTGGTTTCGGGCATACAGCCGAACGGCTTAACGTGAATCGCTCCGTCAAATCCTTTCTTCCCCAAATAATGCGCCAATCCCACGCTTTCGGTTCCGTGCGCCCCGATCTGATGGAGTAAATAGGGATTCGCGTATTTAAGAAATCTTTTCGCGGAGATCTCTCCCAAAAACAGATCGTGCAATATTGATGAAACATTGCAATGCCTGTGCACCTCTATCCCTTTTTCCGCCAATTGCTTTTCCACGTTAAAATTGGAAAAAGGTTCCATTACCACATAAAGCTCTCCCAATATTCCCACCCTTACCGGATCTAGCGGTTTATTTGTTTTTACCCGCTTCATTTTTTTAAAATATTTTGTTTCCGTCATTTTAATATTGAGCGGATTCTTTGCTTTATTCAAATCCGATAAAAACAAACGAAATGTTTTCTCCAGTTCTCCTTTGTTTTCCTCGAATCCGATATTCTGGCGGAGATAATCCTCCAGCTTATCGATCGCCCGGATCTTCAAATAAGCCTCAAGGAAAGAAGACAATATTCTCGCGAGGCTTGCCTTGGGGTTTATCTTTTGCAATTCGCGCGCCAAGTGAAACAGATTGTAATTGTTCGTGAATTTCAAAAATTCAAATTCATAACCGAGCTTCCTTAATATCTCTTCCTGAACTTCGCCATAGTATCCGAAACGACAGCCGCCTCCGGCTTGAATCACCACATTCGCCCCCTTGTCCAAAGCCTCAATGTAATTGCCAAGATTATACTTAAAAGGGATACAAGCCGCTTCCGGACTGTATTTCGATCCAAGCTCGATCGTTTTTTTCGTTATCGGCGGAACCATCACAACTTCGCTGTCGAGGGAATCGACTATCGCGCGAAAAGCGACAAAATAATTACCCATATGCGGAAAACAGATCTTTTTTTTGTTTTTAGTCGATTCTTCCATTTTTGTTCTTTTTAATCTTTAAGATGTCCGCGAAGCTCTCAAGACGCGTCTTCAATCCCGCGTCCCCTTCAAGTTCGTCCAGGGTTATGACCGTTATGGGTAAGTTTTTTATTTTGTGCTGGCACAAATTAACTACCAGCGCGTCCGGTCCGCAGGGAAAGACCATTAAAAAAATGATGCCATCGATCTTATCTTTATAATATTCTATCGCTCCGATCAATTCTTTGTTATAAGTCCAATAAAGATCTCGTGATATTTTTTTTGACAACTCCATTGCTTCTTCTTTTGGCGCGATATCGGCAAAGATAATATCAATTCCTTGGGAAGCGAGAAAATTAATGATCGGTTTGCCCAAGAGCGCGTCATAGGTGGTGTAAGGGTGCGAAACCAGCAAAACGCACGGCCTTTTATTATTATTTTCTTTGATCTTTTCCAATTGATCGAAAAGCGCTTTCTCTTCCGCCAAACGCTCGATCTTTTTCGCGGCAAAATAAGATCTTGCGATCGTTATCGGATCTTTTCCCAATTTTAAAAATTTCACAAAGATCGCGAAAAATTCATCGCGCCTTTTGGTAATATCGATCGTGTATTCGATAATTTTTATCCCCTTAAAAGTGTTGCGGGAAATATCCCCCAACGCCATAAATTTCGTGCAAAGATTCTCGTTTTTTTTAAGAGACACTATTCGGGGTATGAAAATATAATCCACTTTGGGTATCAGCCATTCCAAATGGCCAAGATAGATCTTTAAAGACAGACAGCTTTCGTCTATGGCAAGCGACGCTCCTTTTTTCAGGATCTCTTTGTTTGTTTCCGGGCTTAAGATAATATCAAATCCGAGGCGTGGCAAAAAAGCCTGCCAAAAAATTCCGTATTTGTGGTAAAGCATTGCCCTTGGTATTCCTATTTTTGTTTTATTCGCCATTTATTCGTTTCTTTTTAACCATATATAATAGTAGGGCCGGAATTACCCTTAATAAAACCACTAGATAGGGTTTGAATTACCCTATCTATTGATTCTACCATTATAACAAAAATACCCTTTTAAAAAAAGAGTATCTTTTGAGTTTCGTTTTACGCGGTTTAATCCTAAACAAATGTGATCGCGTTGCCTTTTTTCGTGCCCCTGCCGGTCCTGCCGATCCTGTGGATATAATCTTCATAAGTAGCCGGGATGTCGTAGTTGATAACGTGGCTGATGTCGTTAATATCCAATCCTCTCGCGGCCACATCCGTGGCGACAAGTATATTTACTTTATTTCCTTTGAAAAAATTCAAAGCTTTTTCTCGCTTATTCTGGCTTTTATCGCCATGAATCGATTCGGCTTTAAAACCTTTTTGCGACAAGGATTGGGAAAGCCTTTCCACGCCCATTTTTGTTTTTCCAAAGATCAGAACCTTGTTGAAATTTTGTTTGGCAAGCATCTCGCACAAGACATCCAGTTTCTTGTTTTTATCTCCCACCCTGACTATGTCCTGGTCAACATTTATGGAATATTCCTGGTTTTTCACGGAAATTTTTATCGGATCTTTTAAAAATTTTTGGATCAATTGCTCTATTTCCATTGGAATTGTGGCGGAAAAACAAAGTGATTGCTTTTGCGCGGGCATCTGAGCGATCAAAAATTTGATATCGTCGATAAAACCCATATCAAGCATCCTGTCAGCCTCGTCCAAAATGATCGTTTGGAATCGCGAGATGTTCAAAGCTTTTCTTTGGGTCAGATCTTTTATTCTGCCCGGAGTGCCAATAATAAAATTATGGCTTCTTTTCAGGTCAAAGAATTGCCTGCCGATGCTCGTTCCACCGATACAGGTCACGGAGTAAATATTCAACCCTTGTGTAAAATCCTTAAATTCTTTTTCTATCTGAAGCGCGAGCTCCCGAGTGGGAACTATGATTATGGTTTTGTTGTTTTTATCCAAAATGGTTTTGTTGATTATGGGAATCAAAAAAGCAGCTGTTTTTCCCGTGCCGGTATTGGCCACCCCGACCACGTCTTTTCCTTCCAAGATCAAAGGAATCACCTTGTCTTGAATGGGCGTGGGTTCTTGGTATCCCTTTTTGACAATATTATTCTTTAACCTGTTGTCAATCTTAAAACTGATGAATTTGTGGATAGGCAAATATACCTCTTCTTTCGGATTAACCTCATTTTTCTGGACAAACTTTGAAATATCGATCTTTTTATTGGAAAAACCGCTTTTACTCTTGGTAAATGTCCTTTTTTTGAAGCCCGAATGAGGGCTGTGAGAGCCCGAACCGAACTTATAACTTTTTCTAAATCTTGTGTTTTGCATAATTTATATAATTTGTTTTAATTAAAAAAGCGGCGCCCCGTAAATACTGGGACTCCGCTTTTTATAATCTCAATATTCTATGGCATAACTATATCATATTTTTTCAAATCCGTCAATATCCAGCCGCCTTTTATATTAAAAAGAGGCTCCCATGGCCTCTTTTTTTTGTTTATAGGGTGTTTATTTTGAAGCAATACTACTTCCCAGACCAGCGATTCTGCCCTGATATTCTTCTTGCGTCATCTGTCCTTCGGCCACTAATTTGTTCAAGCCCGCGTAATACATTTCTTTGATCTGGCTCGTTGGAACCGCGGCTGCGTATAAACGGGCACTATCAAGCGAACCGTTAAAAAAGTTGGCAGCGACATTATTGGCCATATCGCAGGCTATTGTAATCGGCGCGTAGGCTGTTGTTCCGTTCGCGTTAATGCTCGCAACTGCGAGGTCGGTATTCTTTGTCAACGTTCCGTCCGCGATGGCGGTACCGTCAATATACAAAGTTAATGTTCCGCCTCCTCCGCTCCAGGAAAAACCAACCAAGTGCCACGTGCTATCAAGCGCTATGTTCGACAACGCCGAATAATCCTTTTGATTGGTCTGAGTGGTAGTATCCGCTATTGCTACGCGCAATGCTCCTCCGGTCGTGGAATATATTTTCCAGGCTTCCTTATAAGCGGGAGTGGTGGTATCCCAATTGGCAAAAAAAGTTTTTCCCACTTGCGAGGCTCCCTTAACCCAGATCATCGCGGTCATTGGGTTGGTCGTAATACTATATACTCCCAATGCGTTCGGAGTCGTTACATATTCAGAGCTGGCAGCGGCAAAACTATAGCAAGTATTTTGCGCGCAATCCGTCTCCGCTGTCGGAGTATTCGTAAGCGTTCCCGTAACATTGTTCCACACATCATTACCTGTCCCATCAAGAGACCAGTCTCCTTCAAAACTGCCCATAATGGCGTTTCTTAAGGAATTGCTGTAAGACTGCGCCTTGGCGATTCTTGCTTTGGTTACCGAGCCGTTCATAGCGACAACGATCAAGGCGGACAAGATGCCGATAATAGCGATAACAACCAACAGCTCGACAAGTGTAAATGCTTTTTTTGTCAAGCTTTTATTTTTTCTTGTTATTTTCATAAAAATTTATTAAAAATACTTTATTAATATTTTTACTTATTAATAATATTATATCATATTCCAAAAAATAGACCAGGTGGCGGCAAAACCCAACCATCGGCCTAACGTTATTACTCCCCTTTGTTCTTATTTTCCGCTTCTTGACCAAACCTCATTCGTCGGCCCGACCTGCAACAAGAACTTTTAAAAATAAGGCTCAAACCCAATAAAATTATTAAAGCGGGCCAGATGATCTGCCAAGCGTTATATGTGATTATTCCCAGATTTTGCATCAAGATCACAACTCCGATTATCACAATTGCAATTCCGATAAACATATTAAAAAAATTTAAACGATATTATTATTGCCTTTCTTATTTTTTCTCGACCACAATCGTAAAATCAGCGACGAGCGCCGCCAATGCTCCTACCGCGGCAAGAACGGGCGCGAATACGGTTCCAACAACGGCAAAGGTCAGAGGAACTTCCATAAGTACTTCTCCTTTGTCGTCTTTTATGATTATTCTTCGGGCATTCCCTTCTTTAATGATCTCTTTGATCTTTTTCAAGACCTCATCTCCCGAAACTTTGAATTCTTCCTTTTTGGTTTCTTCGGCCATAATTACCTTCTTATTATTATAGTCTTATTATACCAAACAATCCGAAAAATTGACAACTAAAAACGGCCTCTGACAATGGACCGTTTCAGTCTTTTGGATATTTGATCTATTTCGCCGGCTGATCTGCTCCCATATCCGATTCCAAGGGAGCAAAAGATTTTAATTGAATGGAATTAGCGGTCACGCTTCCGTCCTGATTGGCGCTTCCGCTTATAGTGACATTCTCTCCAACAATCAGATCATCAAATGTTCCATCCGCGTTTTTCGTGACCTTGGTTGCGTCAGAGAAAAAAATTATTTTTGAACCGTTATCGGGCAGCTTGACGGTAATACTTTTATCATCTTTGTTGATAATTTCTCCCATAATCATATTCGCGGTTTGCCTGTTCTTCGAAAGCCCGTTTTGCTGCATTTGCTGTCTTTGTTCTGCGGTCATATTTTGAAAATCCATTCCCCCAAAAGAACCTCTTTTGGCCTGCCCGTATTTCATACCTCCATAAAACGCTCCCGCAACCGCGATTACTAAAATTAACACGATTAAAAAAGATGTTTTTTTGTTCATATTTATAATTATTAATTTTAAATCTTTTAGATGATCTGTGTATTTAAATTTTAAATATTTAAATCTTGTTCGCGTTTATTAACAAACGCGAATATTATTCATATCTTAACGACTCTATGGGATTAAGCTTGGCCGCCCTTTGTGCCGGATAATACCCGAAAATAATTCCGATCAGGGCCGAAACGCCAAAAGCCAACAAAACCGACGGTATCGAAATATTAACCGCGACGCCCATAAACTTTTGCATTACAAACGAAACGATCCCTCCAAGGATAACCCCGAAGATTCCCCCTAAAAAAGTAAGGGCGATCGCCTCGCCCAAAAATTGCAAATTAATGTCTTTTCTTTTCGCGCCAATCGCCTTGCGCAGGCCGATCTCCCTTGTCCTCTCCGTCACGGTTGTAAGCATCATATTCATAATCCCGATTCCACCGACGATCAAAGAAATTGACGCAACGGCTGCCAATAAAATCGTAAAAGTACTTGCTACGGAAGTGGCCGTAGCGACTATATCCGATTGGTTCATAATGCTGAAGTCCGCTAGTGTCGCGTCGGAAATGTTGTGCCGACTAAGCAAAAGCGAAGAAATATCCGACTGCACTTGCGCCATTACATCTTGATTTGCCGCCTGCACGCCTATAGTGGAAACATAATTACTGCCGGATAAAAATTGTTGAGCCGTCGACAAGGGCACAAAGATCATATCATCTTGATTGTTAAATCCGCTACCTCCTTTCTCCTCCGTAATTCCGATCACTTTAAACTCGTTTCCTTTTATTTTTATCGTTTGCCCCACCGCCGAAGCATCTTCACCAAAAAGATCATCGCGGACGCTCGGTCCCAAAACGGCCACCCTTGATCTGTTAGTTTCGTTTTGCGCCGAAACAAACACTCCTTCACTGATTTGCACATTTCTAACTTCCAAATAAGATTCCGTTGTGCCCAAAACAGAAGTATTGGTATTTGTTCCTTTGGCGGTAACCTGATATCGGCCGGACAACTCCGGCGCGACAGCGGATACCGATGCCACCTCTGTCGCGATAGCCGTAGCGTCGTCTTTGGTTAACGATTGCGCCGAACCTCTGCCCTGGCTTACTTGCATACCGACTCCTCTCTGCGATCCCGGAGTCACTAAGATTAAATTCGATCCCAAAGATTGGATGCTTGATTGAATAGTGTTTTGAGTTCCTTGACCGACACCGACGAGGGCGATCACGGAACCGATGCCGATTATGATTCCCAAAACAGTTAGTCCGGAACGGACCTTGTTCGCGATCAGGGCAAAATAAATTTCTTCCAATGTATCTGTTATTTTCATAATCTTATTTTTTTCGGTCTTCGACGATCACTCCGTCTCTGATCGAAATCACTCTGTCCGCGCACTCCGCCACCTCATGCTCGTGCGTAATTAAAATGATCGTATGATGTTGTTTTCGATTTAACTCGGTAAAAGTATTCAGCACTATCTCTCCGGTCTTGGTGTCCAAATTGCCGGTCGGCTCGTCGGCCAATATTAACGAAGGATTATTGACCAAGGCGCGAGCTATCGCCACTCTTTGCATTTGTCCTCCGGATAATTGATTTGATAAATGATTATAATGCTTTTCGTCCAAACCGGCGTTCAGCAAAGCGGCCCTTGCCCTGGATTCACGATCACTTCTTTCGGTTTCCGAATATATCAGAGGCAAAATAACATTGCGCAGAACCGTGGCACGCGGAAGCAAGTTGAATGATTGAAAAACAAACCCTATCTTGTTTTTCCTTATCTCCGCCAGCTCATCATCCGATAACTCCGAAACTTTTTTATTATCCAAAAAATATTCTCCGCTCGTGGGCGAATCCAGCGCGCCGATAATATTCATCAAAGTTGACTTACCCGATCCGGAAGGTCCCATAATCGCCACGAATTCTCCGTCTTCTATCGCGAAAGACACATCTTTTAAAACCGTTGTTTTTCCGGCGCTTCCCGTATATTCTTTAATTATATTTTTTAACTCGATCATTTTTTAGTTTGGCGGAGGACCGAAATCCATATTAGTGCTTTTGGTGTTTGCGTTATTTGTGGTAGTGGTTTGGGTTGTGGACCTATTGCTCCCGGTACCGAATTGGAGCAAGCTTTGTCCTTGCGATTGGCTGTTCGTCTTCGCGGTCGCGGTAATGGTTTTCAATACTATTTGATCTCCTTCGGACAATCCGCTTGTGATTTCCGTATAAGTATCGTTTGAAGAACCGATTTCAACGACCTGTTGGGTCACATTGCTCAAACTGATACCGCCATTATTGTTAAGTTTGTCGTCGGCTACTTTCTCCGACGGCATCTCGACATAATTTACTCCACCGGAAGTCTTTATCGCTGAATTCGAAACCAATAACCCCTCTTTGGCGTCTGTAATGATCGATGCCGAGACGCTCATCCCGGGTTTAATTAATTCGCTTTGAGTGTCAAAATTTATTTTTACGGCGTAGCTAACCACCCCCTGGCTCGCGGTACCGATACTGTCCACTTCCGCCACTTCTCCGGCGATATTCAGATCACTGACCGCGTCAAAAGCTAGCGTTGCTTTTTGTCCGACCTTTACTTTGGCAACATCAACTTCATTTAAAGTGATTTCGGCTATTTGACTATCGGTAATTATCGTGGCGATCGCGGTTCCCGAAGAAGCCGAATCTCCTTTTTTCATATCAACCGAAGCGATCGTTCCCGAAAAAGGAGCGTATATGTAGTATTTCGCCAAATTCGCTTTCGCGTCCGCTAAGGCGTTCTCTTTTTGTTTGATGGACAATTCTTGCGATTGAATATCCAGTGCGTCCGCTCCATTCATAAGCTCTTCCAATGATTTTTGCTTTTCAATGATCGTCCTCGCCGTATTGATCGATGAATTCTTGGAATTTTGGATAGTCTGCTTTATCGAAAGCAAGCTCGAAAGAAAACCATTGGTCGTGCCGGTATAGCTATCCAAGCTTGAAAGATGAGTGTCGGCGACAGCGCTCGGTCTTATGTTTCTCGCTATGAGCAGATCCTTGTAAAATTGAACCAGATTATTGGCACTCTTTGTCGCTTCGGCGATACTTTTTACGGAATCATAAGTCTCACCAATCAAGGCCTCAATAGCGGCGGGCGAAGAATATCTATCGGTATTTTTATAGTCTTCAAAATTTTTATCATACATTTGACGCGCCGAATAATATTTATCGAATGCGTCCTGCTTGTATTGTAATATCTTCTCATCGTAATTTTTCACTGAATCGCCGTAATAATCGGCGTTTCCTTGCGACTGGCTGAAAGTTTTTCCATACAGAATATCGTTTAATCCGGACATTATCGAGGGCAGTTCCAAAAACGCGTTGGCAACGGAATTAAACCCGTCGTCATACGCTTTGTTTAATGATTCTTCCGCCGAATTTTTTGATTGTTCCGCTTGAGCCAGCGCGTCCTCGGCTTGCAAGACGGAAAGTTCCGATGCCGGCTGTTTTAATTTTTCAAGCGAAAGATTGGCGGAGTCCAATGCCGCTTGCGCGTCTCGTATGCTTTTCTCCGCGTCCGTGGTATCAATTTTGGCAAGCAAAGTTCCGGCCGATACCTTCTGCCCGGCCTTGGCCGATAGATAAACAATATCTCCCGATGCTTTCGGCTTAATATCCACCTGGCTTGAAGAAGAGACTTGGCCTGTGCCGGAAACCGACGATATGAGAGTGCCTCTTTCCACCGCCGCGACAACATAGCTTGCCTCAGCAATCTTGTTTTTATTTAAAAAGTTAAAACCGAAATAACCGGCGGCGAGAATAAGAACCGCCAAGATCAATGAAAAAATTTTATGGCTGAAAATAAATTTGAATATTTTTTTAAACATATTTAAAATTGCGCGTTATTATCATTATTGGGCGGGGGCATAAGGCCTTGTTCGGGGCTGGGTAAAATTCTAACCAGTTTTGCTTCGATTTGCCCCTCACTATCGGGCTCTCCGATCACGACAATAAAATCATCCACCTTAAGATCGGTTAATTTTATGTCTTCTCTAAGCCTTCTCAAAACGGATACGCCCTCTTTTATCACTACCGTTTTTTCCGTATTCTCCCGGTCCTTGATCACAAGAGTGGATCCGTCTATTTTTATTATCTGTCCGATTATTCCATGCGCGCCCATAAACTCATCATGTCCGGGCATATTGCCGGGAAATTTTGGAGCCGGACCGGCGAAATTACGATAGTAATTTTCGCCCCACTTGTAGGAAAAACTCGCTTTTTTAAATCCCGCGGACATTCCCGCGCTAAAGACAAGCAAAACCAGAATCAACCCGGCGACTGACCAGGTTATAATACTGAAAGTTTTTGATTGAAAAAATTTATTAAGATCCATATTGATTGTTTACTGTTCTCATATTGTTGATAATTTTTATATCTTTCGCCGTCAATTTTAAAAGTTGAAGCAAGATAAAAATCGCTCCGAGGAAAATCGCTGTTTCCATTATCGGAAAAGTTTCGAGAAGGGTTAAAAAGAAAGACTGCCAATAACTCAGAACAACCGAGGTATCGGAAAAGATAAGCGATGAATATTCTGAAAAACCGGATTCAACGAACATTGATCGAGCGGATCCAAAAGCGTAAACAAGCGCCGGAATCAACCCGGCAATAGCGACAAAGAAAGCAAAAACCCGCCTTTTCAACGCTAAAAGTCTTTCCTCTCGATCTATCCGCGCGATCACTTTATCTAAAAGATATGCCGGCGGCTCTATGTTTCCGTATTTTTTGCCCATACTTATAATACGTTTGAAAAGTTTTTTTGGTGCGCTCGGTCAAAACGATTCAAGATCAGGCACAGATCAAAAATGCCTTAAACCGCACAAAAAAAGCTTGTTCAATGTAAAAAAACGCCCCTGATGGGCGTTTTAAAACTCGAATTAACTTAACGATTTTTTCAATTGCGTCAATCCCCGCCTATATCTGCTTTTCACGGTATTGATCGATTCCCCCGTTAACTCGGAGATCTCCCTGAACGTCATCTGATTTTCATAGCGAAGGGCCACAATCTTTTGGTATTTTTCCGACAATTTGCCGATCGCGCCGCTTATTTTATTTTTCCACTCTTTAAGTTCGAAAATTTCCAAGGGCAATGGACTGAAGTCGATCAGGTTTTCAATAAATTTATTCCCCTCTCCCTCATTCTCAAAACGCGAAAACGGAATTGTTTTTTTCTTTCTATTAAAATCAATTGAAGTGTTCTTGGCGATCTCAAAGATCCATGTTTTGAATTTTTTGTTTTGATCAAATCTTTTAATGTTGCGCCACACTTTCACAAACGCTTCCTGAGTTATGTCTTCCGCCGCCTCCGCGTCCCCGCAAAAACTATAGGCGAAATTATATATCGGTTTCAAATATCGAGAGATTAAAATCTCGAGAGCCTTTTTTTCGCCCCTAAGATACTTGCCCACAAGTTGTTCATCGGAAAGTTTATTCATATCATTATATCTATCACAAATACGAAAAAAATCAAATAAAATTTTACGCGCGCGGAATTATTTTGCCTCCGTGATCACTATCGCTTTTTTTCAAAAAAGTTTTTATATTGCTATTTTTTCAGATCCTGTTTGTAAACACCGCTCCTTCCGCCGTTCCCGTTTTTCAAAATATCATAAGACGGAATTCCGAACACCTCAAGCCTGTTGTCCAAAAAATCTGAGAAAACAAGGCGTGTTCCGTCGTTTGAGACCGCGAGAGCGGTCGGCTGATTTCCTCCGACGATCGCGTCAAGCATCTTCCCTGTTTCCGTGTCAAACAAAAGCACCGAACCCCAATCGGGCCCTGGCACATAATAATTGGTGTCCGAATAATTGGTTCCGCGGCACGAAACGAATAATATCTTCTTGTCCGGGCTCAAGGCGATCGTGTTCGGATTAACATCCGTGTCCGCGAATTTTTTAACTTCGTTTGTCGAGAGATTAAGGGTAAAGATGGCGGCGTTGGCCATATCCGAAATATATAAAACGTTTTTGCTTTCATCCGCCACAAAATGGCGCATTGCTCCTTCGTTCTTGTAAATGATCTCGCCCTTACCGGTGGACAAGTCAATCTTCTGAATCTCACCCTTATCAAACCCCGCGACATATAGATATTTGCCGTCTTCAGTTGTATAAAGCCCACGCGGAGTTTTCACCGTGGGTATGCGGCGAATCAATTTCCCGGCTACGAGATCGATCTCCGAAACATCGTTCCCCGACCAATTGGAGGCGTAAATCTTTTTTCCGTCTTTTGCCAATTCCAAAACTTTCGTCCACGCGCTCTTGGTGTCAAAGACGCGCGTAATTTCTTTTGTCGCGGCGTCGATTTCAAAAACTCGAGCTGTTTCCATCTGACTCACGTATACTTTTTTACCATCAAATGAAAAAACCGCTTCGACTCCCCCGCCATTCTCAAGGTTTATGTCTTTTATCTTTTTCCCGGTAATAGCGCTAAAAACGCTTACACCCCTCGTTTTATTCAAAAGCATTGTCGTCCAGATCTCTTTGCCATCCGGACTGAAAACAGCGCCCTTGGGCGAAGGCACGGATTCGATATTGAACAAATGGCGCACCAATTGCCCTGCCGGATCTTTAATATTAGCATCCACAAAATCAGCGCTTACTGTTTGTTTATTGTCAACTTGATTATTATCCGTTTGTTTTTCTTCGATCGGATTTTTAATTCCGGAGGTATTGTTCGGCACAAAATTAAAATCACCTCGAACAAACAACACCCCGACCACGACCACAGCCGCTACAATCGCCAAGATTATAAAGTATAATTTTTTGTTTTTTGGTTTTTGGTTCACGGATTTGGTATTAAAACACTGCTACATCTGCAATCAGAGGTACATTTTTCTCCTTCCCCGCCGGCACTGTCCATACATATGTATTTTTTTGTTTTTTGAAACCAAGAATCATCGCTTAACTCCGCTTGAATGCAATATTTATCTCCTTTGAAGCTTGTTAACACATTGCCGCTCTTGCTGATAATTTCATCAATAAGAATTTTTCCCTCTCCTGAAGTGGTAAAGTTGCTCAAGCTATTGCCATAACTGCCGTTGGCAATTTTGTAAATCTCTGCCTCTGATCGAAGCATATCCATATCCGCCCGTATTCGGGCGTCTTTAGCGACATTTCCGGCTCCGCTCATTGAATTGACCAATAATAATGGCATACCGACAAACACCCCGATTATTAGAACAACGGCGACAACAATAAAAAATATGAAAATCCCGTTTTTAGTCTCACGCACCGGAGAATTGGATTGGAACTTAATGGTTTTAATATTTTTAAAAACCAGAAATTGATAGATTGACGCGAGAGGAAACGCGATAACATTGAATATTCCCAAAAACAGAATACCAACAAGGCTGATGATGGGATTGAGTTGGTTGAGGTTAGCCAATATAAGACGCATAGCCAGCTGAACAACGATCAAGAATACAATTATAAACGCCGTCCTTCCCAGTACTCCCCACCAAAAACCTCTTACATATTCACGGCTTCTACCCAGAGCCCGCATTCCTTTTTCTTCGCCGCTAATCAATATGTATTGGTAAAAAGATAACCAGACAGCAATTATGATTCCGGGAATAATAAATAAAATAGTCGCTCCGAAGATCAATAAAGAGGCCAGGAGGGTTGTGGCGGCATACGACCAAAAAATTTTAAAAGTTCTTTTATAGGCGCCAATGGCCGAAAGACTATCATCAACTATCGCGCTCATAAAAGCGATTTGCGAACAAATAATTGTAAATAAAAAAATAAAAAATCCTAAAATATACAATCCAAATTCAATAATTCCGTCGTCGTGAAATAAAAAAAGGATTGCCGCTCCGGCAACGAGGACCGCGAACATAAATATAATGGGCGACAAAAAAATTCTCACGAACACCCAAAAACGATTTTTAAGAACTACCAACGCCCGCGACATCAATTCAAATGGGTTATAGAATTTTTCACCTCCCGGTTGGCTGACCGATCCTCCCGTAGAGCTATCAAAAGTACTCGCAAAACCATTATTTACAAAAGCAAAAGAAGATCTTATCTCTTCGTCCGTCCACCCGACCGACAAGAGATCTTTGGCTATTTCTTCATCCGTTTTTCCCGTAGCGCGGGATTTTTCGATAAAATCATTTACTTGGTCATTCGCCATATTATTTGGATATATTTAACTTTCTTATGTTATAAATATTATAACAATATTTTTAAAATAAAACAAAAAATTCGCAAAGAACAAAATGCGGATTGATGTTGACTTTTGGTTTCGCCTGTGTTTGGATGATACTTAAGCAATGCTTTTAAGCTTGCTTAGTTCTTAATATCAAGGAGGATGAGATGCAAAGAAATTATCTACCATCAACACCATGGATATTGCCCGAAGAGCAACTACAGACCGTGAAAAGACTGTGGGATCTCGGGTTAATAAGAGTAAGCAACAAAAGGGATTTGTCCCTAAGAAATGGCGGAAATACTGACATATATATGGGGCTGAGAGACGCACGAAATGATCCCGACGCGATCTACTATGTCTCCGATCTCTTTGCCGAACCGTTAAGCCGGTTGAACATAGACCGCTTCATTGAAATCCCCGACTCAGTATCGTGTTTCGCGGGTCCGATCTCGCTTATGACAGGCCTGCCCTATGTGACCATTCGAGAACAGGCCAAAGAAGGAAGGGTTTCCGACGCAAAAATAATCGGAAATTTAAATCCGGGAGATTGTGTTGTCGGAATCGACGATGTCATTACCGACGGCGCGTCAAAAGAAGCCCTGTATCGGGAATGCAAAAAACGCGGAGCCAACGTTCTCGGACTCATTGTTCTTGTTGATCGACAACAGGGGTGGCAAAAATTCTTCAAGGAACGCGGTATCGAGCTCAAGGTATGGGCGGGAATGACGCTTCACGATGTAAGACGATGCCTGATCGAGCTCGAAATATTGGAACGATGCGATCCAATCGTTGAGAAGAGAAATCCCATAATCATCGCTCTCGACGGAAAGAATTGGGAGGACTTACTGCCGATAATCGACCCTCTGCGACCAACAGGCTGTATATTCAAGGCGAATGACCTGATCTTTGCCAAAGGCTTTGACAATCTTATACCGGATCTGTCGGTCTATGGCAGAGTAATGGTGGATATCAAGAACCACGACACCCCGAACACGATCATTAACACCTGTACCCGCTTACGGAAACATAATCCGTGGGCAGTGACGATTCACGCGTCCGGCGGTCCGGAAATGATCGGGGAGGCGGTTAAAACGCTTAAGGGCACGGACACCAGGGTTCTCGCGGTAACATTACTAACCTCGATTGACCCTGATACGTGCGAGGAAATATATGTTCGCCAGCCGATCGACCAAGTACTCAAGCTCGCCGAAATAGCCGTGAAAGCAGGTGCTGATGGACTGGTGTGCTCTCCGGAAGAAGTACCCTTATTACGAAAGGAGTGTCCGCTCACAATCCTCGTCGTCCCCGGCATAAGATCGCCGGAAAAGACGGTTACGGCTGACGATCAAAAAAGAACCGGCACACCGGAACAAGTGATAGACGATGGAGGCAATTACATTGTGATCGGAAGACAGATCCTCCAAGCGTCCGACCCTGTCGCTGAAGTGAACAGGATCATCACCGCGGAACTGGGTATGTCCGCCGCTTGAAGATCAGGCACATTATCGAGATATGAGAAATTAAATTTTCGAGTATCTCGTTTTTTTATACAAAAGTTTAAATTTTAAAATCAACGTCCCCGGATTGAAGACTGTAAAAATAATCGAAATTTGTTTTTTCTATTTCCTCTTCAATATCTTCAATTGTTTTTCCGTTTAGTGATCGCAAATTCAGAGCCTTCATTCCGTTTACAGTCATCATTCTAATAACTTCTTTTATCGGCAGAACGGACGCGTCAAGGTTTGTACCTTTTTGCAACAAGGCGGCGAACTTTCCCGCCTCCCAGACATCCAATCTGTCGCTACTCGCGGCCCCGTCAGTCCCGATCGCCACAACCACTCCCGCGTCCAATAATTTTTTAACGGGTGCTATCCCCGAGCCGAGCTTAAGATTGCTTAACGGACAATGGACAACTTTGCACTTTCTTTTGGCGATAATCGCGATATCTTCATCGGTCAACCACACGCAATGTACTAAAACCGAGTTCTCGTCCAATACGCCGATCTTTTCCAAATGTCCAATCGGCGTCAACCCTGTCCGAATTAAACAATCGTCAAATTCCTTTTTTGTTTCCGCGATATGCAGTTGATAGATCGCGCCATACTGTTTGGCCAAATCTTTAGCTATGATCAAATTTTTTTCGACAACCATATAGGAAGAATGTGGAGCGACCGATGTTTTAACATAAGCGCAATTTTTGTGTTTTTTCAAAAGCAATTCCGTTCTTTCCAAATCCTTATTATTAAAAAAATCCAAAACTGCCGGCATTTTCATCTCCTCAGCGGCTCTTGCCGCCGCGTCCTCAAAAAAATACATATCCATAAAAGCGGCTATGCCATTTGATCGCATTTCCTCAATCGCTTTCTTTGTCTCATTGTAAACAAATTCGGGATTTACCGTTTTCGCTTCCATTGGCCAGATACAGTCATTCAACCAATTTTCCAATGGCAAATCAGCGCCCATTCCCCGAAAGGCTACCATAGCGGCGTGCGTATGCGCGTTTACCAATGGTAAAGAAAATTTTTGTTTCATAAATAAAGTATACACTATTTTAAAATAAAACAAAAAAGTGAGATCATTGTGATCGTTTTGAAAAACAAAACCGCCGAATAATCGGCGGCTTTTGCTTATTGTTCCGTTGTTTTTTTCTTTCCCAGAAATGCCGTACTCAAAAGTAATAAACCGATCAAGAAAAGAGTGATTATTTTTCCCACGATTTCCATATTCCCCAGATCCACCAAGAGCAGTCTCAAAACAACGAATCCGAGCAATATCTGTCCGTAAACGCGAAAACCCATTCTTTCGTTCCACTTGCCGTAAAAATAAACAACAAGGCCGACAATAGTGTAAACGATAAGGGTTATTGTCGCCGCGACATCCGAAGCGAAAAATATCTTTTGGAGAAACATCCACAACAACACGTAAAAATACCCTGAACCCAAAATGATCCAAACATTATTTACCCATGTGTAATCGAGTTTGCCCGCTTCTTTGATCTTGTTCCAAAAGAACAATCCTGTTCCGAACAACGCCAGCATTAGAATTGTTAAAGAAAACAATTCGTTCGTCACGGCCTCGCTTTGATGTGAATATTTGGAAATACTATTGATCGACAAGATCACCGGGCCGGTCAAAAGAAAGGTAAACTCTTCGGCGACAGCCACATCCTTCATTGTGAAGTGTATGCCCAGGTAAATTATAATACTCTCGATTACGTAGGCGATCAAAAGAGATTCGCCTTTTAATTGCAAATTTGTCGCGGCCGCAAGCATCGCTATCGCGGATACCGCGTATATATAGAAAGGTTCTTTTTTGCCGGTTTGGCGGAACACCAAGAAAGCGCCCAAGGCAAACGCGAGCATCCACACGAGCAAAACCATTAGCTTAAGTTCCTGTTGTTCCGTATTTAGGATCCACAAAAGCAACATCATCACGGTCAACCCGGAGGTAATCATATCGAAATACACATTCTCTCCCTTTGACCTTATAATGCCGACGACACTCGATATCAAAAATATGGCGCCGAAAAGATACATAAACAAAAGTAATCCTTCGTTTGACGTGGAAAGATGAGAAAGACTGTAAAAAAATACCATTAATAAGGAAGCAGTGATCAAACCCTTTTGTTTGGCAATCCCCGCTATCCAAACCGTACCCAAAACAACAATGGTCAAATAAGAGAACAACTCTATGTAATTTGATGTTGGCGAATTGGTCAAGAGTGGAGCGATTCCGGCGAGAACAAGGCTGATCAAAGGAAGATATCTACTCTTGTATTTCACGCCCGCGAGAGCGACAAAAACAACGCTCAAAAACATTATCGCTAGCGCCGAGATCGGCGGATCAAAAAAATTATAATACATTCTCGCCGCGAAAGTGGTGACGAATACAGTCGCGGATCCCAAGACCAAAAATACTTCCCCTTGAACTCGGTATTTTTGAATACGCCACGCGCCGATGGCCAAGAAAACAACACCGGCGATCAGACCCAAACTCACTCGTCCAACCGGACCGATCCAATTATTCATAAAAGCATATGTCGTTAACCAGCCAAATCCGATCAACAACAACAAAGCGCCGAGCTTCATAATCCAATCTTCTTTAAGCCAATCAATAAAATTGGAACCGTCCCCTTCCTCGCTTTCAGATAACGAAGAAACGGGTTCTGAAATTGCGGCCGATCTGTTCGGAACAGGGATTTGAACAGGCTCGCTTCTAACCGCGGTGCCTGGTATTTCTCGCCTTTTCGCCGCGAGTATCCGCTCAATATTTTCCACTTTGCCCTTGACGTTAAACAAAATAATGGCCAGCACCACAACAACTATCCAAATTACAAAATCCATAATTGAATGATATTATTTTTATTTATTTATTAAATTAATGATCAATTGTTGGTTTCCAAAATCGGCATTTCCTGATGATCCGTAAAATCATAACACCCGACCACGCATTTGTTGTTTATACAATTCATTTCGTGGGGGCAATGCGACTGCATCGCGAATTCTCCCGGCACCACGCCGCAATCAGCGATCTTTTGGCAGGAGGTTTCGAAAGTTTTATCAATATTAAACTTTACTTTCGCGTTGAAATATTCTTGAGCCCTTTCCACTAGTATCATATTTAGATCAATTGTAGTTTGTTTTTGTAAAATCTCCGGAGGAAACACGGCCGCCAGATCTTTTCCGTAAGCACTGCCGCTTCCGGGTAGCCAAAGCGTAAAACCCGTTTCTTCCCGAGTGATCCGAGCGTGCGTCCCTGTACCCGTGGCGAGAACTATGTTTGGGGCAATGGTCTTGGTTTCGCAATCTCCGCACTGCTTATTCAAAAAGCATTCGTTCAAAGTTTCCGAATTCGGACAGACGATCTCTTTGTCGGAAAGATAAAATTCTTTACAAAGGAGCTTTATATAAATTTGATTGTCTTTCTCTCCCAAAACCTCGTAAGCGCAAAAATTCTTGCTGTCGCGGGTCGCGTCCGCGGAGCTATAATCCATTTCTTTTTCAAGAAAGGCCGTGATATCGCAATCCAAATTATATTTTTGAAGAGCGCACCCCGGTTCTTCGTTTTCTATCACGGGTTGCTGATCTAATCTGCTTTTGTTCAATAAAAAATAACCGACTCCGCCGGCTATTGCCAAAACCAAAACAACGATTCCAATTACCGAAACAGTACTGATCCCTTTTTGTCTTTGTCGCATATTTATGTGTTTTATATTATTAAATTATTATACCACTTTCTCTATAAGATGAAAATCATTATGGCGATGAAATTAGTGGCTATATGGATTTCGCGTTGCGAAGCATCTTGATTGACAAACGAGCGAATAAACGGTAAACCGATGGTGGCAAACATATTGTGCCATAATCGCACTATTGAAAACCAGGTGAAGAAGGATGAAGAAAGCTTACGTTCTGATTGTTCTTCTCTGTCTGTTCTGCCTATTCTCGGCAGCAACGGCAGTTAAGATTGATTCCAAGGTTGAGAATCAAGTATCGTCGCATGGAAATCACGTAATTGATGCTGCAAATCTCGCCAATCAGGTAAAAGAAAAGATTAACGAACAACTGATCAGGGCAGCCGCCCGTATCCGAGTGATTAAACCAATCGACAGTCCTAATCGGCCGGACTACTATCTTGTAGGCAAGATTAATCCGCAGAAGTATATCGACAAAACTTTTTCGGAAAAAGGAACTAACTGGTTTGCTTTTTCCGAAAACGAAAAAAAATGGCGGATTGATTGGGACGCCGAAAGAAAACCCTTGAAATACATCGGCATCCATACTGTGGAAAATATGCCCTTGAGCGAAATGAACGCCAAGTATAAAGCCAGTCTCTACGATGCCCGCTACCGATCAAACGATACTGATCCATATGTTAAGGGACTCACACCTCACTCCGGACACCTAATGTGGTTTGGTGAGAGTTTCATACCATTTCACTGGCTTATTTATTCTGACGGACACTTTGTTCTTGGAGTGAATCCGGCTTTGATATGGACTCCCGGCGGATTCGCGGCTTACGCGATTTCATGGGCTCTCGGCAATTGGGGAAACAACTGCGAAGCTTTTTCAATGGCCTTTGTGTATGAAGCCGGGCAAACCGAACCAACGGAAAAACAGATCCGCACGGCGAACATCATCATCGACGAAGTGAGACGACTGGTGCCTGATGTGATAGTAGCTCCCCACTACCAATTCAACTCCCAAACAAACTGTCCGGGTTTCGAATTTGAGCAGTGGAGTCAAAAACTTCATTAATTTTTTACCGCAAATCAATCCGTTTTTTAAAAAAGCGGTATTTTTTTGCTCATTGCGCATTTACTTTTTAAAAAACAACCCATATAATATAAATAATAAATAACTCTCTTAAAATAAATCATATGGCTAAACCAACAAAATACGCGACGATCATTTGTATAGTTTTAACTTTATTGGCAATTGCCGGCGTCATAATGGCTTTTTTAAAAAACAACCCCCTGATCTTGGTGGGATTTTTATTGCCAGCGGTAATCTACGAAGCTTACCGGACAGAAGGCAAGTCAACCAAATGGTCGTCCTGGGCCTTGCTCGCGATTTTTGTCTTGGAAATTATTTTAATCGCTTTTAAAATAAATTTTGACTTGGCCTCATTTTTGGAAAAGACTCAAACAACCGTCGCCGGATATACGGTACCACTGGGCGACGTTAAGATCGTCGGACCGACCATTGTCGCCATATTATCGGTCGTGCTTTTTATAAAAACTCGAGGCGTCTATACAAAATGGCTGGCCGTGATTATTTTTCTCGGTTCTTTTTCTCTTATTTATCTCCTGAATCCCGATGTTTTCCAAATCCTTTTAAAATTCGGCGTGGAACAGGGACTGCAACAAATAAAATAAATTTCTTCTAAATTAAAACCGTCCGCCATCCGCCAACTGGCGGAGACGGACGATTTTTTTACGCGCAACCCTGCGCCTAAATGGAATAGATATGCAAAAATCTCTTCCATTCTTCAATGCATTTCTCCGCGAGATCGATAACATCAATCAATGTTCCGAATTCCTGGACGTCGATACCGAAGCGATCCTCTCCTCTGAAGGGATCGTAATATTTGATAATGGGTGTCGCGGTGCCGGAAGATTTGTTTTTGGTAAAATGATTTTGCGGATCATATTTATCGATTTCTCTGTGTTTTTGCTTGTTGGCCATATCCCGGCAAAGAGATAGCCACGCGCTCTTGGAAATGAAAATATCTATATCCACACGCCCATAGCGGCTCTGGATCAGCCAATCCCGAAGATGATAACATTGTATGAAAAAAGAAGTGAAGGCGTCTATCGCGTTCTCAAAATTATCGTCCGTGGCAACGGAAAACCGCATAATGTCTTCTTTTAGGCGCACGATCCTGTCCAATTGTTCCCGATAAGGCAATACATTTTTCATATAGAATCAAAGTTAGCAAATCCCGACAGCAAAGTCAATCATTGAATCAGATTGATTTTTTGAGAGCAATGGCGTCATTAATAAAATTATTTAATTCAAAGATCATACTCCGATTAAGGAATAATACGCGTAAATATATTTATTTATCAAAACAATAAAAATGCCAAAAATTACAATGCTGATCAATAAATCTTTCAGGGTCGCCTTAAGTACGGAACCGTTATTGATTTGCTTATTCATAGAAGACATAACGAGCCAGATGGCAAAAAAATCACCAGCGATAAATACTCCGAATATCGCGGTGAAAAATTTTTCTTCCGATATCCTCATTAAAAGCAAATACGAAAAATAAAGAGCGCATAGGGAAAATAAAAGTATGAAAAGAAAGATATACTTTGTTTTTATCAAACTCTTTGTTTTTCCTCCGCTTGGGTTAATTTGATCGTTCATATTTTATTTTTTTATGATCTTAAAATAATTAAAACTAGCCTATTCGTGATTTAAGCAGATCGAAAAAGATCCTACCAAATGTAGGAAAATGTATGATAAACAATAGCACGATTACGATTAAAACGATAAATGTTCCCGCGTTTTTGGTATAGGTTTCTTTTTTAAAAAAACTTCTGAAGGAAAAATTCCTTAAAAGAAAAGACAAAGCGAATAAAAAAATCGCGACATATATTGAGGCCGCGACAAATACCAAAAGTAGCAACACCCCCAATCCCTCGAAACCGGTGCTTGTGTCCGGCACGCTATTATTTTGTGAGGTTGCGAATAGCGCGAAAAGGAAAAGAATTGTCCCCAGAGTAAAAAGGATCAGCGACGGCAATCTTTTGGGAATAAAACCAAGCCAAAAATTATTGTCTTTCTCGGTTATCTTCTTTTGCTCGTTGAAAATAACTTGCTTGATCTTTTCCTCTCCCACGCCATCCGATAAAAGATTTTTGATTATTTCGTCTTTTTTAACGCCAAAATCAAGGCTTTGTTTTACATAATTATTTATTTCTTCATCAGTCATACTAAATTATTTTATTATCTTTCAAATATTATACCAAGATTATCGCGAAACAAAAAGCCGGATTTGCGGCAACTTGCCCTGTTTTTAGATTGGTTCCGCCCGCACTGCTTTAGGGCTTAAAAATCCGCTTAATATTTTCTCCGTCGCTTTTTTCAACAGCCATCCGAGAAAAACAAATAAGATCAGATAAAAAATCATTGCGAGCCAAGCGGGTAAAATTTTAAAGAAAATATCATATCGGTATAATATCGGCCAATGCAACAAATATATTTCGTAAGAATAAAGTCCGAATAAATTAAACAGCCTTATTCTCACGTTTTTCATCAAAAACAAAAAAACAAATGATAGCGCGGTAATAATACTGATAAGCTGTCTTATGTTCGCGCTTTTTCCGACACCGGAATAATAGGAAGTATAAGCGATAGCGAGCAACAAAAACAATACCAGCGCGCAATATCCTATGGTTTTAATAATTCTGAATCTATACTCATTATTGATCTTAAAAAAGGCTCGGGTAAATATCTTTTGCAATCCGTGGCCCTCGCGAAACAGATCCCCCAATAAAGCGCCTATGGGGAATGCCCACCAATGCATCGCGTAAAAACTTTGCACTTCGGCGATGGGACCGAACTTTAAGGCGAGCATCAAATAACTCAGCAAAAAAATTATAATTGCCGAAACCCACGGCCGCTTTTTAATCAATACCAAGGGGAAAATAAGGTAATAGAACAATATGAGTGTAAGGTACCACAACGGCGAATCAATATCCGCGTACAAATCCGCCGTGGGGAAAAATCCCAAAAAAGAAGAAACAATATAGCTTGCGGGATACGCCTTGTTCAAAACAAAAAAATCCAACAAAAAAAGTGATCCGAGTACCAACCAAAGCGGTACCAAAAGCTTCGTAAGGCGAGTCTTGTAAAATTCCCAAACGGTGCGCGAATTTTTGAGCGCGCTCACGACCAAGCCGTAGCCCGATAAAAACAAGAACAGATCGACTCCGACGCCCGATATGGTGGACATTGGAAATAGAAAGAGATTACCGCTGATCAAAAAATATCCGATATGGCCGAAAACAACCAGTAAGATCGCCACTCCCTTGAGCTCGTTTGTGGTGGAAACAGGAAAAAATCTTTCCGGATTTTTCTTGCGTGAAGAAAACAAGATCGCGATGATAAAGATCGCGATAAAGATATATGTCGCTTGAACGGGATTAATGATTGATATTGTCATACATTATTTCGGCAAAGA
>JBAZMG010000002.1:0-30868 GCA_041649895.1 Minisyncoccota bacterium
GGCACGCGCCGCCGCCGGCAATCACCATTCCTTTGTCCATAATATCGGCTGAAAGTTCCGGCGGAGTTTCTCGCAATACGTTTTTGACGCATTGAATTATTTCTTTTAGCGGATCCGCGATCGCGACACAAATCTCATTACTGTTGATCTTGATGTTTTTCGGCAATCCCAAGATCAGGTCACGGCCCTTTATCTCCATAAACTTCGGCTCTTTTTCCGCCAAAGCGGTTCCGATCTTTATTTTTATATCTTCCGCTGTCTGTTCACCCACGGCCAAATTATACTTTTCTTTGATATACTCGGAAATGGCCGCGTCCAATTTGTCTCCGGCGATTCGAAGAGATTGAGAATTCACAATTCCGCCGAGGGAAATAACAGCCACCTCGGTGGTGCCTCCGCCAATATCAACGATCAAATGTCCGGACGATGAGTTAATGGGAATACCGGCTCCGATGGCGGACAAAACGGGCTCTTTCGCCACAAACACTTCTTTCGCTCCCGCCAAAATTCCGGATTCGATAACAGCCCTTTTTTCCGTGGAAGTGATTCCCGCGGGAACACCGATCAGCAATTCCGGTTTAAAAAATCTGCCAAACCCGGTATTGACCCGATTAATAAAATATTTAAGCATTGCCTGCGTGGTTCGGTAATCCGCGATCACTCCTTCGCGCAGAGGGCGGAACACTTGAATCGTGTCCGGGGTGCGCCCGATCATTTCTTTCGCTTCCCGGCCCACGGCCAAAACCCTGTTTTCCGACAAAGAAACAGCGACAACGGACGGCTCGTTCAAGATCACACCCTTGTTGGGGATGAAGACAAGCGAATTTTTTGTACCCAGGTCTATTCCTATTTTCATATATATTTATTGGCATAATTGTTGCCAATAGTAAACCTATTTTAGCCAATAAAAGGTGAATTGTAAAGTAGCGCTTTTTGCGCTATATTATAGAAAGTGGCCGAAAATAATCGGCCCGAAACCACACATATGAATAAAAAATTAAGAACCGTTCTTTTTTCTTTTTTTGTTATTGTTTTCATCTCCGTCGCGCCGGCGATCCTGCTATATTCTGAAGGGTACCGTTTTGATTGGCAGCAAAAAAAGATATTGGAAACCGGGGGTATCTACATAAAAACAAATTTCGCCAACGCGAGCGTCTCGATAGATGGAAAATACACCAATAAAACAGCTCAATTGTCGCACGATTATCTGGCGCAAAATCTCTTACCGAAAGAACACACCGTAAAAGTGGAGATGACGGGATACCATTCCTGGGAAAAACATCTTGAGGTGGAAAAAAAGATGGTTGCCCAGGTTGATATTGTGCTTTTTCCGGAAATTATCAATTTTATTAAATTAAAGGATGACGTCCAAAACTTATTTTCTTTCTCTGACCAAAATAAACTGCTTCTAGCTGACAAAAACAATCAATTGAGCTCGTACGCGAACTCTCAAGAAACAATTTTGATCGACGCAACCACCGCAGCAAAATATTACGCGAAGATTACGGATATTAAAATGTCTCCTGACGCGAAAACGATCATCATAAAAGCGGAGGACAAATCGAGAAAGATCATTTATTATACGGCCTCGGCCACAAACGTTAATTCAACTTTGGCTGTTTTAAAAAATTTGGATAAGACAACGACCAGTCTTTTCTTCACGGGTAATAATACGATTATTTTCGACCAAGCCGGCAAAATATTTTCCGAGGATTTGAGCACCCAAAAACCGACCCCGCTTCTCAACGGAACATCAGTACAAGCTTTTTACATTGAAGGTGAAAGTTTGTATTTTCTCTCCAAGGGAAACCTTATGCGGCAGAATATGTTGACGCAAAACCAGGAAACGATCAGCAAGTCCCCGATGGAGATTGCCGCGAAAAGCGAATACCAATTACTGGTATTTGGTGGCCGCACTTTTATCCTTAAAGACAAAATTTCTCTTTACGGAATAAACGCCGCGAAAGAATTCGAAAAATTACTGGATTCTCCGAGCGAGATAAAATATTATCCTCTGCCCGACAAAATACTTTTTGCCACTGATTACGAATTATGGCTTCTGCTCTTAAAGGATTATCAAAGCCCATTTTTTCAAAAAGCGGGATCAATGATCTTCATTTCCCGATTTTCCGAAAAGATAAATGGAATAGATTGGGTGGGAAACGACTACTTCGCGTATTTATTGAACAACAAGCTGAAAATAAGCGAAATCGATAATCGCGACAGCATCAATTCGTTCCAAGTGAGCGACAACGATGGAACTCAAATATGGTTTAACAAAAATGAAAAAGCTCTCTACTTTATTTCGCGAAACAGCCTTTTTGTTTCGCCAAAACTAATCCCTTAAAAAATTGAAACCAAGGATTTTTTCCTTGGTTTTTTAGCGAGTGAAGTAGCCAGTCCTTTTGATTATGTGATATACCCCGGTTTGTCCGGTCGATGTCGTGAATATATACACGTGCCCATTTTTGCATCTTTGGACACAAGACACAATCACTACATTTATTGTTTTTCCGTTACAAAGAACGAAGTCGATCGGTTGGCCGCTATCTGATTTTTTTAGAAAATCCGATTCAAACAGTCCCGAACAAATACGAACGCACCATCTTTTTTTCTCTTCCATATAAAACCTCTCGCAAAACCAAACTATACCATCCCGAATGCTTTGTCAAAGACTATTTACTTACGTTTATCTTTTTACCGATAAATCCGGCGATAAAGATCAATGAGCCGATTCCGATAAATACGATCGGGTAGCCAAATGAGGAAACTATAAGCCCACCAAACAAGGCGCCAAAAGCCGTGGCGAAGGGCGAAAAGATCGTATCCGTGGCCGCTGACTCCTTTGGATACTTTTGCAGTTTTGTTGCCAAGAGGCCGCTTCTGCCGGAGTTCGATACCAAGCTACTTATATTCTGCCCCAACATTATTAAAAACATTGTGAACGAATTCAAAACATTGGACAGCACTCCTAGAGCGATCGAAAATAATCCCGCCATCTGCGCGCCAAAAGATAAATTGATCTCGCTTTTGAATTTACCGATCTGTTTTATCGCCCAGATCGAAACGGGCAAAAAGGCAATTGATAAAGCTGAATTAAATAATAAAATTCGGTTTAGCGACCATCCCAAATTTTTTAAAAATAGCGGAAAAAAAGTATTATTGAATCCGGCTAAGATCAAAACCAAAAAAGAAATTGCGATAAAAAACCAAGCATTCTTTTGTTTTATTGTATTCAATACTTGTCCATAATTGGCAACGCATTCTTTCGCGGGCAAATTGTCAATTTCACAAACCTTGGATTTTCGCAATCTGATAAAGCAATAGCTCGCGGCCAAAATTTGTATTATCGCGGCCGCCGTAAACACGCCCGCGAATCCGAATTTCCAAATGAATAACGCGCCGATTGCCGGAGCGAGCGCGTCGGTATATGAAGCGACGGAATAAAACCAGCCGAACGAAGCGTCCGGATTTTTTGATTTTGAGCCCATCAATATGGCGCGGGAACTGACAAAAAATAAAGCGGCGGAAATACCGAGCATTATTTGCAACCCGTAAAAGATAAGAAGATTGGGAAACAAGATCATTCCCACTGAATAAGCGCAATACCCCAAGATACCAAGCACCATTAGCATCGCGGCGTTGGCTTTGTGATTGAGAAACCCGGCCACGGGCGCGAAAAGGGCAATCGGCAGATAGATCAAAAAATTAGTATATCCCACCTGCGATAAGGAAAAATTCTTGGAAACCAAATATAAAGGAAAATACAGAGAAAACAGCTTATACCCAAACATCAACAAAAAATGAGATAGCGATGTATCTCTTGTTGTATTTTCTTTTTTCCAAAAATTAAACATTTTATTTTGGGTTTATTTTAACATAGTCGATAAATAAACTCAAAGTTCATGACCAAAAAAAATTTGACAAAATAATTAATTCTGTTTATAGTTTAATGGTCCGAAGAGGACATGAGGTACCTAATGTCTCTTAACATAAAAGAGCTTCAAGAGCTCTACGACCGGGGAAAATTCACGGAAATTCTGAACAAAATTCGTGAAGATTATCCCCAGCTTTCAAGTCTCGTAAATGCTCCGCTTGAAATTATGGAAGTATCCGCCTGGACGCTTTACCACTTGAAATCATATGTGCTTGCCGAGGAAATTGCCACGGAAGCCGCCAAAAAGAACAGCGAGAGTGCGCTCGAAATGCTGGCGCAATACCACGCGTATCAAACCAAGAACGACGCGGAACTAAATCGAATCCACGAACAATTGCCGAACAATCTTGGTGTTTGCAACGCTTTCGCGATCCGCGCTCGCGACCCGGACAGCACCATTGATCTCTGGATCGTGGTCAAGGCCGCAATGGATTTCAGGTATGTTTCAAAAATTGCCGCAATTCACTTAATGCACAATGCGGCACGAGCATTATTTAAAAAAGGAAACAAAAAAGAAGACACCGTACTTGCCGCCTTGTTCCTCGAAGAATGTCTATTGCGATACCAGAGAGATGGCAATGAAAACCTTCATCACCGGGCCACGGCCGCCTTCTGGCTATCCAAGGCGTATAACTCCGTCAATTTAAAAGCAGCTGCCCTGGATGCCGGAGAGATTGCCTGTATATACTGGGACGAGCTGATGGAAATTGACCCACAGAACAAGCAATACCAGGAAAAAAAGCAAGGGAGCCAAAGAATGGTTCAGCCAGCTTTAAGACAAGTGTCATTAAATATTTCATCAAAACCAGCGTGTTTTGATGATTTTTTTATTAAATTTCAAAATAAAAACCGAAAGGATAAAATCTTTCGGAATTAAAGGTCTTTAATAAGAAACTTAATATCAAATCGAGGATTAACGATGCACCCGAAATATTTACAATCAAGGCATTCATAGGGTTTCTTGGTTGGGCAATAGTTGGTTTTATTGACGCATTGAAAATTTTTGCATTTTTCACAATCCGAAACCTTGCCGTATTTTTCGCAACGCGTTTCTTCGCAAACCTCGCAACAGCCGATACACTTGTTCCGAACGACAAAGTGCAAAGCTGAAAGTCTACCAAACGGTAATGTGCCTCTTCGACCCGTCGTCCGAATTTTAATCACCTCCTCAAAAACCTGATTAGTATAATATGATCTATTAAAAAATTACCAACAAATCCGAGCGTTGTCAAATTCAAAAATAAAAGAGAGGTTGAATTATCCTCTCTAAAACTAATAGGGCGATGGCATTCTTATTGGACCAGTTCTTTCTTGAAAAGTTACTTTTGTTCGTCTTGCTTGCAAAAGAAAGTTGGCTAGGCCTTCCGGGTTGATGTAATAGACAGTCTTTCCACCGTCAAAGAAGGATGTGCCCTTAACCCCGGTTTTCGGATCTTCCATCCACTTCTTTACCGTACCCGGAACAACTCCTACTGCGGCCGCAACGTCTCCGGCTTCGCATCCCTGCTTTGTCTTCTTGATGCAAATCACTGTATCAAAATCGGAACCGTCCTCAGTCTTACCGAGAAGAGGTTCTTCCTGGATTTCCGTGTCATCAGATCCTAGTCCTGGATCGGTTCCTTCATCAGAATCGGATCCCCCTCCTACAAAACGCATTTTTCGAATTTTCTCATCTTGTTCGTAAGCCGCACGAGCACTGCCTCGAACTCCCCTATCAAGACGATCAGTGTCGGAATCTTTGGTCTCGAAACCGGTTTCCGGGATTTTCTCATCTTGCCCCTGAACCACCAGGGCGCGGTTTCGAGCTTCCTTATCCAGACGCTCGGCCTCGACTCGGTTTCGAGCTTCTCTTTCTAAGCGTTCAGACTCTCTACGGTCTCGAGCTTCTTTGCGATCTTGGGCCTCTTTTTTCTTACGTTCAGTCTCTTCAGCTTCCTTCTTCAGGCGCTCTTCTTCGGCCTCCTTATTTAAGCGTTCAGCCTCTTCGCGCTTTCTAATTTCTTCGGCCTCGCGGTCTTTAGCCTCCTCGGCTTCGCGCTCTTCGGTTTCCTTCTTTAACCGTTCGGCCTCTTCATTTTTTCGTTTTTCTTCAGCCTCGCGGTCTTTAGCCTCCTCGGCTTCGCGCTCTTCGGTTTCCTTCTTTAACCGTTCGGCCTCTTCATTTTTTCGTTTTTCTTCAGCCTCGCGTTCCTGCTCTTCACGGCTCAATTTTTCCTTGACCCGTTTAATAATCGCTTCGACGTCTTCCAGCTTTATATAAAATCCCCTGGCATACGGCTTAATCGGTATGTCGTGCTCTTCGACCAGAGTACGAAGTTCACAAAGCTCAATGCCCAATTTTTTTGAAGCTGCTAGGGCCGGTAGATAGCCCAGTTCAGCAAACCGAATCCCCGGCGATTGACGAGAGGTTTTTTTCTTATCCGGCTTGTCCGCCTCATTATCGGTTTCGCTAAACGCCAAATTCGCGATTTCCCTTGCTTTTTTTAAGTACGCTTCAAGGCCACTAATATTAATGACCAAGAGTTTATTTTCTGTTCTTGCTATCGACCCCGAAAGGCCCTCAATTAGCAACTCAACATCATGTGGACTACAGGCTAGCGATTCCGCGATTCTCCGCGGAGTCATCCATTTGTCCGGATCCCCATCAAACAGCTTTGCCATAAACACTCACCCTCTATTTAAATGAGCGCGATAAATGAACGAGTTAATCGCAGCAGCGATTGATTCCAGACTAAATCAATTTTTCAAATTTGTCAAAACCAAATACGTTCTAAAAAATAAAAGAGTGAAATGATCACTCTCTTAATAGAATCTCAATGTGGGCGGTTTTCCGCTAACATCGCACCCGGGCACGGAATCTACAAATTCTGTCTGATTATAATCCGTCTGTCCGGCGTTTGATAGATAGCGGGCCAAATCGGCTATTTTTTCGTTCGCGGTCAGCAGATTATTTATCACATCAACCAGCTTCGAATAATGGATGCTGTCTGTTGGAAAAAAGACTCCATCTTGCGGATTGTATATCTCGATATTCCAAAAGACCAAGAAATGGCCAATTCGCACACTGGCGCGAACCGGACCATTCTCGCAACGGGCCGCTAGGTTATATACTCTGATGAAGTCCACCGGTATCCGCAATTTTAATCCGATTGGCCAATCCGACGGACGGAAAAATACCGGCCGATCAATGTTTGCGAAAGCTCCCTTTCCGGTCTCGATAAACTCAAAGCTTTCCTTTCTATTTTCTCTTAATAGGAATTCGCAAACTCCCTGATCAAGGATATTATCGAGTATGCGAGCCTCGTTAAATCTCTTTGATCCATTAAGCCTGTGATGTATGGGGGTGTCTAGGCAACGAGCCTTGGCATATTGCCAAGTCTGAATCAAATGCGGTTTTCCGTCGAATCTTCCGGGATAAATGCTAATATCGCGAATCGTAAAAGCATCCCCGATTCCGAGTGAAAAAAACATTTGACTGCTGATAATTTCTTGTCGCGAATTTCTTTCATCTTGATTTTCGAACGAACCGAACCTCAGTTCGTTAATCGGAACCCAAATTCTTTTCATGCAAAATCCTCCTTGAGTCTGAAAATAAAAGTGCTGTAAAATTACTGCAAGTTGAGAATAATCCGATTAAACCTATCTGTCAAGCAAGCCACGCAAACAAAAATGTTTGGGAGTCGGACCCCTCCCAAACATTCTGATAGGTTATAAATATCTGGTTATTGGTAGGTGCCTTTCGCGAAAGCGCTGATCACCCAATTCCCGTTAATTTTCGAAACCGTAATTGATACAGGATAAGTTGCCGCGATTCCCCCGTTTTCCAATTCCACACTTGTGATCTCGATCACATTACCAGCGACCGCGTAAGAACCGTTTGCGTTTTTAACAACTGACGATATCTCTATCCGATCCGGCCACGGGCTTGATGTTAGCCTGCCGGGTGCGTTAGCGGGATCGGCCATCCAAGCCGAAAGCAATTCCGAAGAGACAAGCCCGGAATAATTTTCTTGCATTGCCGTATCGGCTATTTCCTTTGTTCCCGACAACGGAACGAGCTGCATCTTTTTACCGAAACTCGTAACCACATCCCGCACTTGCGCCATTTCGGCAGCCGCAACCTCGGCAGCGGATTTCTTGGTCTGCATATCAGAATACGCCCAAACTCCGATAACGATTAAAACAATAATGAGAAATATTATTAAAATGGGTTTACTGTTCATTTTTTTATAATTAATAATTTTTATTTTAACGCCTTAATTATGTGAAAGATCTATTAATAAATCATTAAGAAATTAAAACTTCTTTTATTAAGTCGTTTATATAGTCCATCGGCGCGTCATCCAAAATAATGACATCGTAATATTTTTTGTATTTCTCCAAATTCGCCTCGACATTCTCATTCAAAAAACCGATACTTATTAAGTTCTCGTAATCAAACCCCTCGATCATATCGACGTCTTCCAAATTGTCACCGATCAAGATCACATTTTTCCGGTTCTTTATTCTTTCAAAAACCGGGTAATCCTTTACCGTAAGCTCTTTTTTGCTTAGGCTGTGAATGATCGGTTCTTTAACGGCCAGAAGATTGCCGTCGTCATCCCACTCAAAGGTATTGGAAATAATATGAACGTTATCGCTCAAACTGTTTATCTTCTCCAAAAGCATATAGATCGTTTCCCCACCCAAACCGCTTGAAGACATTATAACAACGGGAATATTTTTTGTTTTTAAAATTCCGAAAAATTCGCCCATTCCGTGCCGAAATAAAATACTGCCCGATTCGGCCGCCTGCGCCAAATGACTTTTATTCAATCCCGCCTTTATAAGCAGATCGAAATGAGCCATCCACCATTCGTGCATTACCGCTTTCTTTTCCTCATAGGAAATATCGGGATCGATCTCAATGGGCCGATATTTATTATAAAGCTCTTGCGCTTTAACGCTATAGCTTTTTGAAAGATACTCGTTATCGCGCAAAATGGAAATGACCGAGGGAAAAATCTTTCCATTGACGTAGGTTTTTGTCAGAGTTTTATCAAAATCGGTAAGAATGTGTAAGGCCCCGGCGCCCGCCTCTTTAATAAGTTGCTTTTTCTTTGCCAATTCTTCCGGATTAACGATTATTATATTTTCATTCATATTTTTATATTTAAATATTAATCGATTAAAGAAAGATCTTTTAGATATTCCAAGATCAATTTCATTACAGGTGTGGCGGTTTCTTTGTCTTTGTAATTGAGCCAGCCGATCTCGTCGATTTCCGAATCAGGCGCCAACTCACCGATGAAATCACCCGTATAGGCGCTTATTTGAACACTCATATCTGTTTTCCCATGCGCCGGCGCCTCAAACTTTTCCAGAAACCTAAGGCTTTGAGGAATCAGATCAACGCTTGTTTCTTCTTTGATCTCTCTTGTTAGTGCTTGTTTGTCCGTTTCTCCCGATTCTCTTTTTCCGCCCGGGATATAAAAAACCTCTTTTCCTTTCGCGCGAACCGCCAAAAGTTTCTTATCTTTAAGATATATCCAGCCGATCTTATCTATGATTTGCTTATCCATAGGTTTCACTTAATTAAATTACGCCGAGGCGTTTCAGTTCCCAAAAGCACTCAACCGTGGCGTTTATATCCGCCGCCGCATTATGGGCACTCTCGAATGTCAGACCGAATAATTGGAAATAAAGCTCGGAAAGCTTTGGCCATTTGTATCCGCGCGGGCTTTCAATCGCGCAAAAATAAGTTGATTGTTGCATTGTGCAGATCTTGTTCTTTTCTTCGATTATATTCGGTATATCTTTTCTCAGAAATTCAGCTCCGATTATTTTTTCGTCAAAACTGATATTGTGCGCGACCAAAAATTTCGCTTTTTTTACCAAACTCTCAAATTCACGCAAAACATCTTCAAGGTTCGCTCCCTCTTTTTTCGCTCGCGCGGTCGTAATGCCATGCACCATCGAAGCTTCTCTGGGTATCACAAATCCTTCGGGTTTGATTATATAATCATTGGTCTTGATCTTATTGCCTTTTTTGTCGCACAAAACCCAAGCCAATTGAACCATTCTCGGCCAATTATCCAGCTCTTCCGTTCTTGCTGTCCAATTCCGCGGCAATCCGGTTGTTTCGGTATCAAAAAATAAATACATATTTTATAAATATACCACATTTTCAGCTTACTCAAAAGCGTTTGACAAATCACTCTGTTTATATTAAAAATAACTCAGACCATTTGATATTACGATTATGGAGTTGACTGAATGGACATTGACATTATTGTTCCGGGTTGCACGCGAATTCCAAAAAAACGCGCGGAACTGCTTTCGAAAAACTTGAAAAAATGTGGACGCGAGGCAGTCGTGATCGACATTTTTTACGAACTGAGATCATGGTTTTTTCAAAAAACCCTGCTGACATCAAAGGATCATACATTCTTGATTAAGAGCTTTGAGGCTCAATTGAAAGAGCTAAATGACGATGAGGTGCGGACGCTGTTCACCCATAGTTATGGGGTAATCGCAATCCTCGCGCCATCGCTAAAGGCCGAAGAATATATTCTTATCGCTCCCACGCTCGATCGAATTCATTGGAAGTGGATTGAACGCCTATTCCGGTTCCTTCCGGGATTTCGGGAAATGAGAAACGGAACACTCTCAAATGAGTTGTTCGAGAAACTTTCTTCCCTAAAAGAATCGGGGGCAAAAATAACTTTCGTTATCGGTTATGATGATTGGCGCCGTGGCGATGCTATGGTGGTCGGAGGGTATCATGGCGATAAACGCGTAAGTTATTCCTGGGATACGCTCGAAAAAATGAGCAAACTGGGTGAAGTGGTGGCCCTCCACGATGCCGAACACCGGCAATTGATGTGCGAAAAAAATTTTGTTGAAACAATAATCGAGAAAAGCAAATTCTAGGGGGCTCTGCTATACGCATCCCTTATTTTTTTATAAAATCACGATATATTGACTTTGCTAAATATTTATGCCAAAAACTAATTGGTTTTAAAATTTTGTTAATTTAAAATTTTACCAACAAAAGAGGGGTTTTATGGATCGTATTGAATCTAAGCTGAATCTTGTGTTCACGATATTACTCAGTTTCGTGATCTCGTGTTTCGTAATGGGAATAGGGCTCCTTGGTAATCCCGAATCGCAAGGAACTTTAAAATCTTTCGCATTGTCAATCTTGAGCCTAATCGCCGCGATCGGTTGCCGCGCGTTCACCTTACGCAAATTTCCCAATTGATATATTAACAAATATATCATTTTTTTTATAAACTAAAAGCACCCACGAGAGGGTGCTTTTTTTAAAATTACAGGATTAACGTTTGCTCCATTGAGGCGCTCTTCTGGCACGTTTCAAGCCGAATTTCTTTCTTTCTTTCATTCTCGGGTCTCTGGTCAAGTATCCAGCCTTTCTCAATCGTTTTCTATATTCCGGATTGAATATTACCAAAGCTCTAGTAATGCCGTGCCTTACGGCTTCGGCCTGAGAATTGATTCCTCCGCCGCGAACCACTACTGTAATTCTGAATCTGCCTTCCGATTTCATCTTATCCAGAGAAGAGTTGACTATCTTTTGATGATTGGACATTTTAAAATAATCTTCGATGGGTTTTCCGTTAACGAATATTTTCTTGTCCCCTTTGGTGTAAAGCCTCACTCGCGCCACGGCGGTTTTTCTCCTTCCCACCGCTTCAAAATATCGGGAACTGCTTTCATCATATTTTGATTCATCAAAGACAAAATCCTCGTCTTCCTTCTCGGGAACATTAAGAGAAATTATCGGCATCGGCTTTTCGATCTCAACTTCGGCCTCTTTCTTTACCTCAATTTTAGCCTCCTTAACGGCAGGCTTCTTTTCCGGTTTAGCGGGTTTTTTCACAACCGACTTTTTAACTGTTTCTTTCGGCTCCGTTTTTTTAGCTTTTGGCTCTTTTTCTTTTTTTGTTGTTTTTTTCTCAGCCATATTACTCGAATTTAATTCGTTTTAATTGTAGGGCCCTTAATCTATTTTTGGGAAGCATTCCCGACACGGCTCTCTTTAAAATATCACCGGGATTCTTTTCAAAGATCACTTTCATCGGTGTGTTTTTTTCTCCACCCAGGTATCCGGTGTGGCCGAAATATGTTTTCTGCTCCATCTTTTTACCCGTGACCTTTATTTTCTTTATATTCTTAACAACGACGTAATTATTGGAATCTTTGTTCGGCATAAAATCGGGCTTGTTCTTACCCCTTAAAATAGCGACTATTTCCGTAGCCAAACGCCCCAAGACCTTTCCCTCGGCATCAATCGTGTATATTTCTTTTTTGCTCTGTGTTTTTTCCATATTTTTATACTAATTCTATTAGCGCCATCTTGGAACTATCTGACTTTCTTCTGCCCATCTTAACAACTCGGGTGTAACCTCCCGTTCTTTCTTTGTATTTTGGCGCGACTTCCCCTACGAGCTTCTTAACAGCTCCGGCGGAGAAAAATTTCGCCAAATATCTTATCGCGGCCACGTCACCTTTTTTCGCTCTGGTTATCTTTTTCTCAATATATGGTGAAAGCTCTTTAGCCTTCGCTTCCGTAGTCTTAATTTTTCCTTTCAAGATAAGCGAAGTGGAAAGAGTTTTCATCAAAGCTCTTCTTTGGTCTCTCTCTCTATGAAGTTTTCGCCCTTTTTGTAATTTTTTCATACCAATATCTCTTATTTAGCCTTCTTTTTCGCCGCAGGTTTTTTAGCGGCCGCCTTTTTCGGCTTGGCTGCCTTCGCAGACCCTGAGCCTGTCGAAGGGGCTTCTTCCGCTCCTTCTTCAGCTTCTTCTTTTTTCGGTTTCAAATCCAATCCTTCGTACAGAAAATTAAAGTGCGAGACCAAAATACTCAAAGATTCGGCCAAAGCGTCCTCCGGAGTGATCGTGCCGTCGGTTTCAATTTCCAAAACAACTTTATCAAAGTCGGTCCTCTTTCCAACACGCATATTCTCGACAGTGTAATTAACTTTTTTGATAGGCGTAAAGACCGCGTCCAATCCAATGACACCGATATCTTTTTTTTGCGCTTCACTGTCCGAAAATCTGTAACCGATTCCCTTTTCTATCTTCAATTCTATTTCCAATTCCGCGTTTTTGTCGGTCAATGAGGCGATCAATTGGTCGGGATTCGCTAATTTTAATTCCGGGTTTTTCTCAAAATCCTTGCCGGTTATTTTCTTTTCTCCTTTTTGCTTCAATACCGCTATTTGCGGTTCATCGGTAAACAATTTAAACCTCAATTGTTTCAAGTTCATCAAAATATGAAGAATGTCTTCTTTTACGTTAGGCAATGTCGCGAATTCGTGCGGCGCGTTTTTAATTTTTACTTCCGTGATGGCGGCTCCCGTCAGAGATGACAAAAGAACCCTCCTTAGAGCGTTTCCGATCGTGACACCATAGCCGGGATTCAATGACTCTATCTCAAAAATAGCGGCATTGTCTCCTATGGTCTTCTTTTTTATTGAGGTTGGCAATGAGATCATATTTTTACTTCGCCTCGCCGTAGCTCCAACGGAGCGGAGGCGGGATTTTATTTAATAATTTTTGTTTTATAAAATTATCTAATGATTATCTTGAGTAGTGCTCAAAAATAGTCGCTATTTCCGACGGCAATTGGATATCGCCCGTCACCGGCTTTTTAATGACTTTTCCTTCAACCTTCGCGGGGTCAAAAGATAACCACGCTGGAAGCGGATATTTTTTCATCTTTTCCACCAAATCCTTAAGAGTGTCTTTGCCTCGCGAACCCGGGCGGATGCTGATCACGGCCCCGACGGCGATGGAATACGAGGGAATGTCCGCTCGCTTGCCGTTTACCATAAAATGTCCGTGCGAAACCAATTGGTTCGCGTGGGCGCGGGATCTGGCCCAACCAAGCCTGAAAATAACGTTGTCCAACCTGCTTTCTATCTTTTGGACCAATTCATCGGCCACATTCTCGGATTTGCCTCGATTTTCAGAAACTTCTTTCACGTATTTTTTGAATTGCGACTCGCTGATGCCGTACCAATTTTTCATTCTTTGCTTTTCTCTGATCTCTTTTCCAAATTCAGAAAGAGCCGATCTCCTTTTCTTGGCTTTTTGTCCGGGCGCGAAAGGCCTGCGTACAATGGCGCATTTCGCCGACATACATCGGTCGCCCTTGAGAAACAGCTTGTCTCCAAGCCTGCGGCAGATTTTACATTTTGTAACTTTTTGTGTCATACTTTAAAAATTTTGGATTATAATCTCCTTGGTTTTTTCGGTTTGCAACCATTGTGCGGAATCGGAGTCGCGTCCTTGATCGATAAAATCTCAAAGCCTTGATTTGCCATTGATCGTAAGGCTGATTCACGGCCTGAGCCCACACCCTTAACAACCAAATGCAAACGCTTGATTCCCATTTTCTCCGCGGCTTGTCCCACGACTTCGGCCACTTTTGAAGCGGCAAACGGCGTGGATTTCTTCGTCCCTTTGAATCCCAATTTTCCCGCTGATTTTGAGGAAGAAACGTTTCCATTCACGTCAGCCAAACTGATGATCGTGTTGTTGTACGAACTGTAAATATAAACTCGGCCCTCTTTTCCAACAACGGCTTTGTTTATTTTGGCGTCTTTCTGGATGGCTTTTTCAATAACCTCGCCCTCTTTGATCATCTCTTCTTCAGTTTTTTTGATAACGTGTTTTTTCCCCATAGTAATTAATTTTTTCGATCAATCTTTATTTCGGCGAAGGCGCGGCCTTTCTTCCTGAACCGGCAGTCTTCCTTACATTGCCTCGAACCGTCCTGCTGTTTATTCTTGTGGTCTGGCCCCTTACCGGCAAACCTTTGGCGTGCCTGTGGCCCCTCCAAGTTCCAATATCTTTTAATCGTTTTACGTTGGTGATTATTTCTCTTCGAAGCTCGCCTTCCACTTTGTAATTTTTTTCGATCACTTCTTTTAATTTCGCAAGTTCGTCCTGATTTAATGCTTTCGCTTTCTTTTTCGAATCAATGTTCGCCTCTTTTAATATCTTTTGGCTCAAAGTCAAGCCTACGCCATAAATATAGGTTAAGCTTCGCTCTATTGATTTTTCATCCGGAATATTTACTCCGATTACTCTTGGCATATTTAATCGTGATTTTTAAATTTATCTCAATAAAAAAATTAAGCCCCTTGCCTTTGTTTGTGCTTTGGGTTTTTCTTGCAGATCACATAGACCCGCCCCTTTCTGCGAACGATCTTGCAATCGTTGCAGATTACTTTTACCGATGGCCTAACTTTCATGTTTAAAAACAAAAAATAAAATTATTTTTTTCGATAGACTATTCTACCTCGTTTGTCATCATAAGGAGTCATTTCCACGGTAACGCTATCGCCGGGAAGGATCCTTATCTTAAATACCCTTAATTTGCCGGCCAAATGCGCCAACACTTCAGAGCCGTCCTCTAATTTAACTTTGAAAAAGCCATTAGGCAGACTTTCCTCTATGGTCCCTTCTTTTTTGATTGTGTCGTCTTTTTTTGGCATTTTCAAAAGGATAATAAAACAATATCAAAACTTTGGCTTTTGGTCAAGTGTTAAAGCCTTTTAATTGCTTTATTCGTACTTATCTTTTACCATAATTAGCGCTAGTTGTGAAGACCTGGTCCCTATAGTCGCTATCGCCAATATTTCCTTTTGCTAAAAGCTTGTTCAGTCCCACGAAGTAGTTTTGCTCAATTTGGGAAGCCGGCATAACTTGGTCATATATTCTAACTTCGTCAATAAAGCCGTTCAAAAAATAACTTGGCGTTAAAACGCTATTCGCCCCGATTATCAGATTATCGCCATTCGTAATATCATTAAAGGTCCTTGAAAGATCGTAAGATTCGCGCCCATTGACATATATGGTGTAATTACTTGAACTTGTTGTTAAAACAAAATTCGTCCAATCAAAAATTCTTCCGGTGTAAAGCTGTTTTTCCACGTGTATTGTCCCATCATCAAAAACGAAATATAGGTCTTGCGGGTTTGAGGCATTATGTAAAATCCAACCGATCGTACCGGTTGACCACCTCCCCTTTGTAATAATCGCTGATGGCTTACTTTCAATTGATTTTGCCCATAAAGAAATCGTGAATGATTCTCCGGACCCAATATTAAAAGAATCATCGGTTCCAAAACTAATATAGTCGTCCGTTCCATCAAAAGAAAAACAGCCATTGGAAACACAGTTGGCGGCGGTTTGCAGTTGAGGAAAATTTTGTAGTCCCCCAGAGCCATAAAGAGTTCCGGAGTTGTTTCCCTTCCAGGAATCCGGGGTAGTAAAATTCGGGCTTACTCCGTTCTTCTCGTCAAGTCGCCACTCAGAAATCAAGTCACCCATCAAAGAATTACGTAAAGAATTGGAAAATACTTGCGCTTTCGCGACTGTGGCCTTCCGGGTTGTCGAGTTCATTCCAACAACGATCAAGGCGGAGAGAATACCAATAATCGCTATTACAACCAATAGCTCAATCAAGGTAAACGCAAGTTTTGTTTTTGTGGATTTGTTCATTGTTTCCCAATGCTTGAAGAGTCAGTCCCTAAACATTCTGAAAGATTAGTTTTCTGCGTAATTGTTTGATAATTCAGCTAATCTCTGCTGATAATCTAATTGAGTAATTTGATTCTTTGCAAAAAGTTTGTTCAATTCCGCAAAATAGTTTTGTTGAATTTGAGAAGTGGGAATCGCTTGATTATATATTCTTACATCGTCTATTGAACCGGTAAAATATCTTAATGCCTCTGGAGAACCACCACCAAAATAACAACCTATGGCCAAATTGGCGTTTGAATTATATATGGAATTTGACGTTAATGCTCCCGCCGAAGAAGTACTTGCGGATTGTCCATCAACATACATTATAAATGTACCATTGTTCCAAGTAAAACCTATGTGATGCCAATTCCCATCAAGAATAGCGGATGTTGATATCCAATTTTTCCAATGATTAGTATTTGCTGTTCCATCATCAGATAATACTACCTGTATTTGATTAAATGGAGAAGAATAAACACCAATGGCCCACGCCTTAAAATCCGCGGTACGATCATATTGACTAAAAATTCCATTGAAAGAAGCTTGTGTCGTTCCCCTTACCCACACAAATGCACTCATCTGCGTGCCAAAATTAAAATAATTATCATCGTCAGCGATCCAGGCGTATTGAGTTGAACCATTAAAGGTATAACAAGAACCTTGAGGACAGCCCGTAGTGTATGTTGGAGCATTAACAAGGGTTGCTGTTTTACCATTCCAGAAATCATTAGCTGAAGTGCCGGATGGTTCATCTAATTTCCACTCAGACACCCTGGATAATAATAATGAATTATCAATAGAGTGGGAAAAGGACTGAGCTTTTGCGATTGTCGCTTTTTGTGTTGTTGAACTCATACCCACAACGATCAGCGCGGAGAGAATACCAATAATCGCTATTACGACCAATAGCTCGATTAATGTAAACGCTAATTGTTTTTTTATGATTTTATTCATTATTTCTCAATGTTTAGGGGTTCCACCCCTAAACATTATTGCTTGGCGTAATCGCTTGATAATTCGGTTAGTCGTTGTTGGTAATCGGTTTGAGTAATTTGATTTTTAGCGAAAAGCTTGTTTAATCCGGTAAAGTAGTTTTGCTGAATTTGAGAAGTTGGAACAATTGCATTGTAAACACGAATCTCGTCGATCATTCCATCAAAAGAAACAGTAGCCTTGGCGATTCCAAATATTGTTAAACTTGGCATATTACTTGCTCCACTTTGGATAGTGAAACTATACTTTATTCCATTAACATATAGTTTTGCCGTAGAGCTATCTCCTGAGTATGTTAAAACTAAATGATTCCATTTTTTAATAGGAAAATCGTAAGGAACGTATTCCCAGCCAGCAGTATATATATAATTATTAGCAGAATGTATATAAAATAAGTTATCCGTGCTATCACCATAAAAAAAATAATTAAAATGACCAGAATCAGTGGCTTTACTGTTCGCATAAAACCAACCCTCAAGGGTCGCCGTCCCATTAATAGGTATTCCTATGTTACCGCATGACACATAATCATCGTTTGCATCAAAAGATAGGCATTTTCCGGAAACACAATCAGCACCATCTTTCACTATTGGACCGTTATATGCCCTACCCTCGTTATCTAACCAAGAATCCGGAACGTTTCCTGCGTCATTATTCATTACTTTTGTAGTCGGGTCATAGTCCGACGCATTAATATCGTCGAAAGAATACTGAGCCACGATATTTGACATTAAAGAATTACGTAACGAATTAGCAAATACCTGAGACTTCGCTACATTCGCTTTCTGTGTAGTTGAGTTCATTCCAACAACGATCAAAGCTGAAAGGATACCAATAATCGCTATTACGACCAATAGCTCGATTAATGTAAACGCTAATTGTTTTTTTATGATTTTATTCATTATTTCTCAATGTTTAGGCCTTTGAGGCCTAAACATTCTAAAAGGTTAATTCTTCGCATAGTTTTTTGATAATTCAGCTAATCGTTGTTGATAATCCAATTGATTAATTTGATTCTTGCTGAAGAGTTTATTTAGCCCCGCAAAGTAGTTTTGTTGAACTTGGGATGTTGACATGGCGGCACTAAATACTCGAACCTCGTCAATCATTCCACTCATAAATTGTTGCCCACCCCCATCTCCTCCGTGCCCAATCCTAAAAGAAGCGGCTGTATTATTCATGTTGTTTGAACTTTTAGCAGCTGGCGAACCATATACGCTCCCGTTCTTATACAAATAAGCATTAGATCCGTTTGCTGTCCAAATGAAATGAATCCACTTGTTTATCTCGATTGGAGATTCGTTTGCATAGACGTAGCTTCCCGCGCTATTCCAAGCATAAAATCGCAAATTACCGTTTGTACTATATATACTATATTCCCATAGGCCTCGCTTGCCCAATACTCCTAAATTGCTAGTTCTGTTCGCATTAATCCAGATTGAAAAAGTAAAGATGTTATTTTCAAAAGATAAATTATCTTTATCTCCGATATCAATATAATCCTCTGTTCCGTCAAATTGGTAGCACTGCCCAGAAATACAATCGGAAATCGCCATAAGAACAGGGAGATGTGTTGCACCAACCAATGATCCATTGTTTCCTCCCCATAAATCGTTCCCGCTACCATCAAGCTTCCACTCGGAAATCAAATTGTTCATCAACGAATTCCTGAGAGAATTGGAAAACACTTGCGCCTTGGCGATTGTGGCTTTCTGTGTTGTCGAGCTCATTCCGACAACGATCAAGGCGGAAAGAATGCCAATGATCGCTATTACCACAAGTAATTCAATCAGGGTAAACGCAAAATTACCACGAGTTGCGCGATTAATTTTGTTTAAATTTCCAGACTGTAAAGAATTAAGAATCATGAATTAAGAATCAAGGATCTTGCAACGGATTAGCATCCGCATTTTATTCGGACATTTTTCTTGATTCCTTATTCTTTATTCTCGATTCTATTTTATTATAGCAAAATCTGCGAAAAATAAAAATGCTTGGGGGTGTCCCAAACATTTTTTTCTTTTTATTATTTTAGAATTTTATTTGAATATTCACTTTATCCGAAGATGTCGGAATCGTTGATTTCCAAAAAGGGAAAACATTAATTTCCGTCTTGTCTATCTCCGGAATGTTCCCCAATATTGAAGCGGAATAGTCTTTCGCTTTACCCGCGATACTTGCCAGTAAAAATTCGTTGTCGGGAATCCAGTATATTTTCGCGCTATAAGAAAGCTGCAATTCGGTTTTACCATTCGTTTCTTTTTGGCTCGTTATACTGTAAGAAAGGCTGTTCGGCGCTATCTGCTTTGCTTGTCCCTCAACCGTGGCGTTGATCGCTTTTTCCGCAAACGCTTTTAGATCCTCTTTTTTAATTGCCGTTACCTTGGAAGTAATTTTTCCTTTTATCTCAAATGTCGCAACCGCTTCATTTTCTTTCGCCGAAACCGTTATACTGTCTATTGTTTGAGAAATGTTTTCTTCAAAAAAAATGTATTCATCACTAATAAGACTTTTTAAAGAATCTTTCGCTTGGGCAAGATATTTTGCTTTAAAAATTTCCTCTCCCGAATCAATGTCTTTTTTGGAAACCACTTTAATATTTGACGAAGAACCGCCGCTAATCGCCCCCTGGGTTTCCGCCCAAGTAGTTGAATAATAAGCTGTTCCGTTCAGCTTTGGAACTGAGAAAGTCGCGGACGAAAGATTATAATCCGCTCCCGCCTCATCGGCCTCTACTTCAATATCGACATAACCCGGTTCCACCTTTCCACCGCTAACTTTCCCCGCGGGCACGTTAATGACCGCCAAAGAATGATACGAAAGGCCTTTGGGCGTAGAGAGAAAATGAGTTCCTAATTTTAATGTCAACGGTTCAACCGGGGAATATTTGTTGTAAACCCTGATCTTTCCTTTGGCTTTAGCGGCCTGGCTGTCATTTCCGGTGGAGTTGTATGTTTCCGAATATTCCCGCTCTTCCGTAAAAACAAATCCGGGAACGGTCTTTCTTTCCAAGTCGGCGAATTGTTGGCTTGCGTCAACAATAGCAATATCGGAAGCACTCACATCTTCTGTTTTAGGATATATTTTTACTTCCGCCTTGGCCGGAAAAACAAAAGCGCCGACAATCAAACCGACAAAAATAATCAGAATAATTATCTTAAACGAACCAAATGATCTTCTCGGTTTTTTAACTATCACGGGAATATCGTTTTGCGCCGGTTCCAAATTAAAATCTTTTTCGCAATACGGCTCGCAATTTGTTTCCTTTCCCACCTGATCCGGCGGTATAATGTCGTAGATCTTTTTGTTCATATACCCTATTTTAACCCAATTTTAGGCAAATAGCAATTATCATTCCGAACCCAACACCGCCTTTATTCTGCGGACCCCGGCCCTGAACCAGAGTTCCGATAAAAAGTCGGAACACGGTACAGGGCTGCTCCGTAGCGTGCTTGCTCTGCTGTGGGGCGCTTAATGTTAATAAAGTTTAGCTTTTATTCTCCTCACTCCCGCACTTGAACTTTCCTCTTTAATTATCTTAAAATTACCGAGTGTTCCCGTTTTCTCCACGTGTGGTCCGGCACAAATCTCTTTAGAAAACTCTTCTCCGGTCCGCGGATTGAATATGGTCCAAACATTTACGATATCGGGATATTTTTCCTTAAAAAACGCCAACGCGCCCGATTCCAGAGCCTGCTTTATCGGCATCTCTTCTCTCTTTACCGACAAATCTTCTTTTATTTTTTGATTAACCAAATCTTCCACTTGTTGTATTTGTTCCGGCGTCATCTTTTGGCCATACGAAAAATCAAATCTCAATCTTTCCATATTTATATCCGACCCCATTTGCTTCACGCTTTCGCCCAAAACCCTGCGCAAGGCCGCGTGCAATAAATGCGTGGCGGTATGTAATTTCGCACCCTCCTCGCCAGCGTCCTTGCCCACGCCCCCGAATTTCTTTTCCGCTCCCACGCGGGATAATTCCTGATGTTTTTTTAACCGTTCCTCAAAGCCCTGCTTGTCTACGCTAAACCCGCGCTCGGCCGCTATTTCTTCGGTTAACTCAAGAGGGAAACCATAGCTTTGATATAGGTCAAAAACTTCTTCACTCGTTAATGTTTGCGAATGCTTTAATTCCAATAATTCTTCTATTTTTTTCAATCCGATGGATAAAGTTTTTTCAAACTTCTTTTCTTCTTCCATTACGCCCGCTTTGATGCTTGCTTCATTCTTCGATAATTCGGGATAAACATTTTTGTATTTTTCAATTGTTAATTCGATTAGCGGAAGTAAAAAACTTTGTTCCAAGCCTATTAATTTTCCATATCTGATCGCGCGCCTTAAAATCCTTCTTAAAACATATCCTTGTCCCAGGTTTGATGGAATCACTCCTTCGCTTAATAAAAATGTCGCGGAGCGCGCGTGGTCGGCAATCACTCTGAATGTTTTTTTGTTTTCCTCGTACGATTTGCCGGACATTTGTTCTATCTTTTCGATTATCGGCAAAAAAATATCGGTTTCGTACGCGGATTTTTTTTCATTAAGCAAGGAAACCAAGCGCTCAAACCCAATACCCGTATCAATATTGGTTTGGGGCAATAATTCGTATTCGCATGCTTCGTTTTTATTGTATTGCATAAAAACAAGATTCCAAATCTCCACGAATCTTTTGCAAAATTCGCAAGATGGGCCACAGCCTTCTTTTCCGCAACCGAATTTTTCTCCGCGGTCGTAATGTATTTCCGAGCACGGCCCGCAAGGCCCCACCGATGATACCGGTCCCCAAAAATTATCTTCCTTGCCGAATTCCTTGATGTGTTCAGCGGGAATCCCGTTCGCGAGCCAGATTCGCGCCGCTTCTTCGTCTTTCGCGATATTTCCTTCTCCTTTAAAGATCGTGACAGTGAATTTTGATTTGTCCATTCCAAGCTCTCCCACTAAAAAATCCAAAGCGAATTTTATAGCGCCTTCCTTAAAATATCCTTTATCGTCCTCACCGATAGACCAATTGCCTAGCATCTCAAAAAAAGTATGGTGCGTGTCGTCGCCGATCTCTTCAATATCGCCCGTTCGAAAACACTTTTGGCAACTTGCCAAATGCCGGGTGCCAAAATCAGCGACAGAATCTTTTTTTCCCGACAAATAAAGCGAAAATTGTTGCATTCCCGCGGTAGTGAAAAGCACCGATGGATCGGTCGGCAAAAGCGAAGAAGAAGGAACTATTTTGTGCCCTCTCGCGAGAAAGAAATCAAGAAATTTTTGGCGAAGCTCTTCGGATGTGATTGTCATATACGTATAAAATACCAAATCACAAGGGATTGGTCAACTTAAATTGAATGAAAACAAAAAGGCCGCGCAACGCGGCCTTTCTAATTCTTGATTCTTTATTCTTACTTCCTTGCCCTCCGTAGCTTTAGCGAAGGAGGGTTGATTCTGAATTACTTGTTTTCTATCTTTCTGCGAGCTTCTTCCAATAGTCTTGCGGCCATATCTTTGCCACCCAAGCCAAAGGATAAACCAAGGGCCAAAGCGAGCATAGCGATAAAGCCGGTAATCAACGAGTTAACAACAGCAGGAGCTATTTCCAATTGGGACAAAGCAGCCAATACGGCAAAAACGTAAATTGCAACTTTGATAACAGAGCCCAAGAAATTGACCATACTTACTCCCATTTTCTTTACCATTGCTTTCATTATCTTTTCCAAGATGTCGGCAATCACGATAGCAACTACTAAGATGATAATCGCAATAATCAAGTTGGGAAGCCACAATACCAATTTTTGCAACATTGAAGCAAAGGCGCTCCATTGCAGGATGTCAGTCGCGACCAACAAAAAGACGATTACAAGGATCCATTTTACGATGGCGCCGATAAAATCAGATGGCGATACGGCGATCTCCGCTTTTTCCAACGCGTCTTTCCAACCGGTGCGGCTAAAAAGCTCGTCAAACTTTATAGTACTAAGTATCCTGGCAATTATTTTGCCTATCCAGATGGAAATAATCCAACCGATAATGAAAACTACGATAGCGGCCAAAAGTGTCGGTAAAAACGTTATGACGTTTTCCCAAGCAACTTGCAGAGCTTGTAGTGTTAACGTTGACCAGTCCTGAATCATATTTTTGTCCTTTTTCCTTTAATTTTTACCGAAAATGCCGTTAAATAAGCAAATTAGACAAAAAGAAAGGCTAAAAAGATGTTATTTTTTATTAATATAATTCGATACTGAAATTATACCATAAAAGACAAAAAAGGATACCCCGGTTATCAACAGGTCGGGTTTTTCAGTCTTTTGCCCCGTTTCTCTTGTTCTCGTTCATTGAAGCTATAAAAACAACGATCAGGATCGAAATGGTGACAAGCGGGGCAACCCAAAACGGAAACTCGTGCCCAAAGCTCTCCATAAGCATTATAACTCCCAAAAATCCAATGGAATACATTGCTCCATTCTTCAAATACGCGAATTTTTCAACAAAACGCAACCCTCTTATCGTAAGATCTCTGACCACGAATGCTCCCAAACCGTTACCGATAATGATCAAGGGCACTGACATTGTAAAGGCAAAAGCCCCGATGACTCCGTCGATCGAAAAAGAAGCATCCAATATCTCCAAATATAAGATCTTGCTCCAGGCGCTCAAATGTTCGGAGATCAACTCTTTTTCCGTTTCTTCGGCATTCTTTTTGAATCCGTCCGTTATGAAAAAAGCCGATATTCCCACGGAAGCGGCCAAAGCCAAGATCGGATTTTCTTTTAAGGCCAAAAAAATGATAAATGTCGTAAACAAAGAAGCGATGGCGTAAAACCACACTCCTTGTTTTTTAATGAATTTCTCGGTTTTCAAAAGAAAATTCTTTTCCTCCAGAAACAGCCAAGATAAAAACACCAAAAACAAATACGCGCCTCCGCCCAGGAGTAATAAAGGTTTTGAAGTGTCAAGCGATTGTTTAACGGTTTCGTCGCCGGAAAAAACCGCGGAAAAGACCTGGGGAAAATTGAGAGAGGGGCTCGAAAGCCAGACCAAAAGAAAAGGTAAAATTCCCCTGACTATTACGACCGCGAAAAGCATTCCCCAAACCAAAAAGATTTTTCTGAACTTGGGAGCCATCGTCTTCAAAACCCCGGCGTTTACAATAGCGTTGTCCACACTGCTTACAACCTCAAAAACGCACAATCCCAAAACCGTTAAGATTATTTCGAGTATTGCCATACTCAGTTTTTATTTGATTGCATTACTGCCAATAGAGATAATAATACCCTTATGAGCTCGTCGCGGGTCATTTGATCTAAGGGTTTATCGATAGTGATCGAACCCAACTTTTGCGATGTATTTTCCGGCTCCGGGGTTTTGGCGGAACAACTGGCATCTGTGCCTCCGTTTATTCCCTTGCAGACCCACGTCCAGGGAGAGTATTTGCTTACCGTGCCCGCGATCCCCGACTGACAGAGTCCGGAAGATGGCCGAGTAGTTGCTGTTTTTAACGAAGCTGAACCGCAAACACCGTTAATTTTGCTTGTGCATTCCCCAACATAACTTATCTCGGCAACGTCGTTTTTCGCGTAACATTCGTTCGGATAGGTCTTTCCATTCTTTCCGCAAACCGGAGCGTATTGTTGCGTGCAATAGACCGGCTTTCTGATCTTTATCTTGCTCAACACCGCGCACGAGGAAGACCCGTGAGAGCTTTGATCGCTCGCTTCAGGGTGTGAACAGGAAACGAGTTCATACCCATCGGGTATTTTCGTTGGCGGACAAAAATCTTCCGCCCAATATTCAATTGAATCCGGACTATCAATGGTACCGGTATAAGAAATTATTTCTGTGGCCTTGAATTTTAATTTTAGCGCTTTGTTCGGATCATTGGCCGAGCATTTTACTCCGCTACATTTCCAATTCCAATTACCATCATTCGACTGCGTCCCGTAAACTTGTGGAGTAGCGCAAACACCTCTGTCTGCCGCGTCTTCGTAAACGGAAACTTCTTCAGTCAGTTCTCCGAAATTACATAAGCCTGTTGTGGGAACAACGGAAAAACTCTGCCCCATACTAGATCCGCAAATCCCATCGGTGGTCAATCTCAATGTAATATAATTGTCGCTTTGGCTACTTAGATCCAAAAATGATCCGGTCGACGCGTAATAACTTTTGTAGGAAACCAGTATCTTATATTTTCCATTGTCAGTTAACGCGTTTTTGCATGGTCCGTCCTTTAAAATGGAAAAGGCTAATTTCTTCGCTTCTATCGGAGCGGTACCGAGAAGGCATGATCCCGCGGTCCTACCTTCGCCATAGATCAAATTGACTGACACCGGACCGTTTAAATTGCCGTTATAATCCCAAGTGGCGACGTAGGTTTGCCCGGCCAAAAATATCTCTCCCCCAACGGGGTATGTGATCTTTATCCAGGTTGTCTCCGCGGAAAATACCGCCGGCAAAGATAATAGAAAAAAAAGAATCGCGATCAAAAAAAATTGGTGTTTTTTCATATTTATTTAAAATAAAAATTGATTTCTTTGAGTATTAATAAAGATCCGGCTCGACGGCAACGAACCACTTCCCTTCTTCCTGGTAAGTAAAGGCTATTTTCTTCCGAGACATCGCTCCGGTAATGTATTCTCTCTTGTATGGACCGTAAACCTTGCTGCTTGTGGAAATATAACCGCGCCCGTCTTTCGTGAAATAAAAAGAGATGATCTTACTGTTCGGTAAAATATTAATTGATTGATAGGGTCCGAATGTCAGATCATTTACATTGGCATAAGCTTCCTGGCCCTCAAGATAAGCGAAAGCAAAGCCGTTGTTGAATAACGCGATAGGGGTTGCCTTGGAATACGGGCCGTAAACCTTCTCGTTAAAATTGACATACTTATCGCCGGAATCATAATAAATGTAAGCAACCCCGAGCTCAGTGGCCAAAACTTTTTCTATGTTCTCATAGGGTCCGCTTTCTTCGCCATTGATAACGAGATAATTTTGTCCGTCTTTGTTGTATCCGAAAATAAAATTGCTATTGGAGACCGAAACTGAAAAAACCTTATTGTATGGTCCATATTCCTTATTCTTTATGTTCACGTACCATTGTCCACCCTTCAAGAAAGCGAAACCGAGTCCGGTATCGGAAACCGAAAGATTCGCGACTCCCTCGTACGGTCCGGATATGCTGTTAGTCATATTTATCCACCATTCCGCTTTTTGGTCCTGATACGCGAAAGCAAATCTTTTGTCCGCGACCGAAGCAAGAACCGTATTCGCGTACGGTCCGTAAACTTTTGTATTTATATTTATATAGCTTCCGCTCGGTTCTTTATAGGTAATGGCAAAATTATTTTCAGAGACATATATCGTGGGATTTTGAGCGTACGGCCCCAAAATATTTTCTTTCTTTTTGTTAAAGAAAGTAAAGTAAGCGACCACGCCGATCACTATCAGTCCGACCATTATTATCTTCAATAGATTTTTTTGCTCCATAGCGTTAAAACTTTTTCGTCTTTGCTATTTTTTGATTCTTTCTTCTTGCTTCTTAATTCTTGATTCGTAATTCTATTTATATTATACCAAACATTTTAAAAAAAACAAACAAAAAATGGCTTGATGTTATCTCGCCATATCGGATCATGGGCATCATTTTTTGGAAGGCGCATTATCCCGGAAAAATTCTTTAAGTTCGATTTTTGCGGAATCCTCGGCTGGCAAAGAAAATACAAGCCTTCGCGATTTCTCGATTTTAATAGAAGTTTCGAATAGCGATATGACCGCGTCCTTACGCCTCTCATCATCGAAGTCGTACAGCCTTCCGAAAGCAATAATGACGTCCTTAAAAGCAAACTCTATGTTTGTTTTCAGGGCTTCGTTTATAACTCGGAACTTTAATTTTTCGATTAGCGATGAGGAGGCAGAATTCCCGAGCTTTGTTACTGCGCTATAAAAAGCGATAATGTCCGCGAAAAACGATGATACCTGAACTCCTCGCTCAATCGTCAATACAATAAGATCGGTTTCCTTTTCCACCCTTCTATCGTACTCGTCCGGGAAGTTGAGATTAAAAATATAGAGGTAATGCTCGGGCTCATCAGCCATCTCCAGGAACGCTATTATTGCTTTTATTTTCAGATAACCGTCCGCAGCTCTGGCGACTAATAGGCGTTTTTCCATATCGTCGGCTTTCTTGAGTGCTTTTTCAAGCGCGATTTTTCCACTGCCCGGATCTTCTCGGAACGAAAAATAGTGTTCAAATGTACCCTCACGATCAAGCGCAATGTCGCGTATCTCGTAGTGATTAAATTTTTCAGTCCACCTTGAATGGTCAAAATAAAGGTCAGCCCACCGCTCATTTGAATCGAGCCATTGAAGGACAGCTTCGTCGTTCTTAACCTTTTCCCATAACTCCGGGCTAATGCAAAGAGCTTTGTTGTCCGCCGAATGGCCACTATTCAGAATTTTCTTCAGCTCATCGATTAAAACACTTGTTCCGGTTTCCACAGTATTCACCTGATAAGAACTACTTACCCTCTTCTAGGGTAATCAAACAATAAAGTAAAAATGTTTGGATGTCAAACAAAAAATGGCGATATTATTTCGCCAGTATTTCATTAGCCTCATCCCTCATATCTTTGTCGGCCAATTTAATCGCAAAAGGCTCTAATTCCTTTTGCATAAGATTTTTAATCACATCTGCCCTAATAAGGGCCGCCTCTTCCTTGCTTCCATCAGACCAATCATTGATCTTTCGCTCAGCGGCGGCGGTCGCCGCGGCGACACCCAATCTTCTTCGCTCTTCTTTTTCCTGTCGTGTTTCAACCATAAAGTACAACTCCAAAGGTTTATCCCTTTAGTATTATGATGCTACCAAAAATCACTAAAAAAGTAAACAATAAAAATCCGCGAAAAAATAGTAACTCAAGCAATCAAACGCTGTATTTAAAGATGGAATTTAGACAAAACAAATTGCTCAAAGTTTTCAATTTCCACATTGGGGCGATTCGAATAATCTTCGTAAAGATCAAAGACCAAATCTCGTAATTTGTCATTTTCGAAGCGTTCAAAATATTGTTCGGATTTTGCTTGGAAATCTTCAACCGTTTTTATATCAAGTTCCGCGCATCTTTGCCGCAAGCCTTCGTTTCGCGCCAAAAATTCTTGAAATTGGCTCGCGTTAATATCCTTTAATTTTTCTTGAAAATCTTCGTAAGTTCGCGGCCCTTCCCCTTTCTTAAAAATATCATTATAGGTACGGATAAACTCTTCGCAAAGTAGACTGGAATAGTCTTTTCCATAGTCTTTTTTTAATTTTTCGCTTGCAAGCTCAATAACTTTTTCTTTTTGCTCATTGGTCAGTTGCCCCGATAATTTTTCGACGATCGGATTAATAATACTATGCAAAAACTCGTGGTCCAAATTATCGGGATTTTCTATGTGATTTTTCAAAACCAACTCTTCTCCAAAACTGAATGCCGCTCCCGAATCTTTTTCATAAAGCGGATCTGTCGGCATTAATGAAATTCTTCTAACTTCGGTTGTTTTCGAATCGGGCCTAAAAAAGCTTATCAATTTTTCGATTCTCCTTTTTGTTTCTTCCATATCCCTTTCTCGCATTTCTTTATCTCTTTCAGTCTCAATGGAAAATTTCTTGGCCAACTCGGAAGAATCAAAAGATTGCTTAAACGCTTCAAGTGCCTGAAAAAGCTTTTGCTGAAGCTCTTGAGGATTTTTGATATAGGACTTGTGCTTAGCCAGGACTTTAAGTGCCTTCTCGCTTCGTTCCGGGTGCTCGTAGCTTAACGCGAGCGTGTATAATGCTTCTTCATCAACGCCACCCTCTTCAAGCGCCCCAATCTCTTCTAAAAATCCTGAAACTTCCATGTCAAGAGGATTTTCCAGAAAATACTTTTCCGTTTCTTTTGCCAATTTATTTTCGGAATTTCCCCATTCCGGTTTCTCAGCTTTTAACATCAAAGACAAATGTTGTGCCCCCTTTTCTTCGTCAACAGAAATTTCCGGAGTTTTCAAAACCTCAAAATTGCCTTGCTCAAAATTTTCCTCACCCGAATCGAATTGTTGCTCAAAATTTTCCATTATATTACTAGTTATTCACTAAACTCTTAGTCATATTTTACACGGCGGGACAATATTAGTAAATGGTAAATAGCGCGATAAACAAAAAACATCCCAAAAAGGGATGTGTTTTGATAATTTTGGTGGACCCAGCGGGATTCGAACCCACGACCTCCTCTTTGCAAAAGAGGCGCGCTACCAACTGCGCTATGGGCCCACCAAAATTATCAAAATACAATAATTAGAAATACAAATATCATGAATTAATTATTCTCTCTAATGCCGCTGCGCCTTCGAGTCCATGCATTCAATATTACTATTTTGTACTTTGTGTGAGTAATTTGTACTTTGGGAGCAAATTTTATATATCCTAATTATTCCTTGCCCAAATTACAAACTACAAATTACCAAGTACTGGCATAATTTTACAAAGTAAAATTTGCTGTGGGTATGCCTGGATCGTCCTCGAATAAATCTCGGCTGAGATTTTTCTCGGACCCGGCTCGGCGCCGTCGCGCCTCCGCCTTCTCGTCCAAGCCAAACAGCCTTTAGGTTAATATATTTTCCCACCTTTCGGTGGGTGAATATATTAACATGTGGGTATGCCTGGACTCGAACCAGGGACCTCGTCATTATCAGTGACGCGCTCTAACCAGCTGAGCTACACACCCAAATTTAATTCATTAAATTTGCTTCTCAAGAACAAACAATACTTTTTTCATTGGCTGAAAACCTGTTTCATTTTTATCATAAATCAGCTTTAATGACAACTCGTCAAAAATATTCTTCCACTCGCTTCGCGTAAAAAAATGCCCCTCATTATCATTCTTTTGAAAAAGATACGCGAATGACGCGCCGTGAAGTTTACACAAAATCTTTGAAATTATTCCTTCGGGTAGATTCTCATAGATTATAATATTGTGTTTGGCGACTCGCGCGGCTTCTTTGAGCGCGGCCTTCGGATCTTTGGTGTGGTGTAAAACAAAATTGATCATTACCGTGTCAAAAGAATTATCCGGCAGAAACGACAAATTCCCTCCGTCGTATTCGCGAAAAGGTATGGACTCCACCCTATTGTCAATAATATCAATTCCCAAGATCTCAGAATTAAAATATTTACCGAATTCCAATCCCACAGTCCCCGAACCACAGCCAAAATCCAATATCTTTGAATTCGGCTTGATAAATTCGCGGCACTCTTCGCACATCGTGAGAGCGGCTTTTTTGTAAAAAGCCCTAAAAACCCGATATTGAAGTGGGCTCTTGCTTTTCATTAGAATTATTAGTTAGTTTCTTAGAGTTGCTCCGCTATTGGCATCCTTTTAATGGCAAGGACACCAA
>JBAZMG010000003.1:0-29300 GCA_041649895.1 Minisyncoccota bacterium
GCGCGAGAAGCTAAAGAAGAGGCCGGTATTGATATTAAGCCGGAAGGATTGGAGCATCTTTTGACAATGCATCGCTGGTGCGGAGATCACGAAAGAATCGGTCTTTATTTTACTGTAGAGCAATGGGATGGTGAAATAAAAAATATGGAACCCAACAAGTGCGATGATTTGAAATGGTTTCCCATAGATCAACTGCCGGAAAATACCATTCCCTATATCAGATTCGCGATCGATTGCTTTCAAAAAGGAATAAGATATTGCGAATTTGGGTGGGATAGGTAATATAAAAGCATGGAGCATATTGCCATAATGAAAAAATCATGGAAGTTGACCGAGAAGATTTTGAATGGCGAAAAAACCATAGAGTCGCGATGGTATATGTCAAAATGCGCGCCGTGGGATAAAATAAAAACAGGGGAAACGGTATATTTTAAAGACGCGGGCGAGCCCGTAAGCATAAGGGCGGAAGTGAGCAGGGTTATGCAATTTTCCGAATTAACCCCCGGAAAAGTGAAAGAGTTGCTGAGTAAATACGGGAGAGATGATGGTTTAAGCAGGGAGGCGATACCGGAATTTTGGGAAAGATTCAAGAATAAAAAATATTGCATATTGATATTTTTGAAAAAAGCAAAAGCAATAAAACCGTTTCAGGTAAATAAAAAGGGGTTCGGTAATATGTGTGCTTGGATTACGACAGATAAAATAAGAAAATCTTAAATTATATTACAGTATATATGGAAGAAATTGAAGCAAAATTTTTAGACATCAATCCCGAAGAAATTGAAGCGAAATTGAAAGAAATCGGGGCTGAGAAGAAAGGCGAATATTTTTACAAGCGCCGGATCTTTGATTATCCGGATCTGAGGCTCCACAAAGACGCGGCCTGGCTAAGACTGAGGGACGAGGGCGACAAGATCACTTTAACCTATAAAAAAAGATTGGGTTTTTCTTATGATCCGAAGATAAATGATGAAGGAATGCAAGAGATTGAAATGATAGTTGAGGATTTTCATAAAACAGGGATAATTTTGGAAGCCATCGGGCTTACGGAAAAGTTTTACCAGGAAAATAAGCGTATTCGCTACGTTAAAGACGGAGTGGAATTTGATCTTGATTTTTGGCCGCAAATTCCTCCATATTTGGAAATTGAAACCGATTCTTGGGAAAAAGTGGATGAAGCGGCAAAATTACTCGGCCTTGATCCAAACAGCAAAAAAATATGTTCAACCACCCAGGTTTATCAATTGTATGGCATTGAAGATATAGAATATCAACGAATGACATTTAAAGGGTTTGTGAAGAAAGTTCACCCCCACCTTTTAGAAAAAGATGGGGGTAAATAAAAAAATCCCGGCGAATCAGATTCGTCGGGCGAAGACAAAATGCAAGACCGGAATCCACAGGAAGAACATTCCCACTGGTGATCGTTGTCCATATTCTCAAATGAATTGTTGCCACATTTCGGGCATTTGAATATTCCGTGCGGGTCGGCTTTCAGGGCGGCGCGCAAGTCTTTCAATTCATCGCTGACCAAGACGCCGTGATGTAGTATTTGGAGTAATTTGTTTATGTTTATCTGTTTTTCGTTCACAATACCTCCGTGGCAACATAGGTGCCATATGAATAATCGCAAATACGGGACTGTTCGTCAAGGACAAGCATCGGGTTATTTCTCCACAGGTCCTTAAAGGGCTTTTTTTGTTTGATTTGTGGCCCTTTTTGTATTAATATAAAAATAATCTTTATTATAAAAATATATTATGAAAACAAATATTTTAACTATGCCTGCTTCGTTCGATTCCATAAAAGAAAGTATTTTCAATTGGAGAATTTCGCTCAGCATTTCGAATAAAATAATTTTGTCTTTTGGCGTGGCCTGTGCCACGGGACTGCTCGCGCAAATTAGCATTCCATTGCCCTGGACACCGGTTTTAATAACCGGACAAACTTTTGCGGTTTTACTTTCCGCGATAATGCTCGGTAAATGGTGGGGCGGCGTGAGCCAAATAATTTATGCCGGGTTGGGATTTATGGGAGTGCGCTGGTTTTCCGGATGGACCGGGGGACCGAGTTTTATTTTCAGTCCCACGTTCGGATATGTCGTTGGTTTTGTCTTGGCCGCGTTTTTTCTCGGGTACGCGATCGACAAGATCAAGACAAAAAGCTTTGCGAATATTTTCGGCCTTATGATCTTTGCTGATCTTGTCTTTATTCACGGTTTCGGTCTTTTGGGACTGTACATCTGGCTCTCAATCGCGAAAGGGACGTCGCCTTCCATATATACTCTTTTTGTAATGGGCTCTTTTCCGTTTATATTGGGCGACTTAGTGAAGATTTTTATCGCGTCCGGAGTGGCAAAAGGCGTAATTATTGGGGGCGCTTCAAAAGAGGATAAAGTATTTGACTAAAACAATTTTTAAGTTTATAATCTCCCATAAGAAAACAAAGTGGCGCGTTAGGCGATTAGCATCTAGCTAAAAAAACAAAGGACGATTTTAATTAACTATTTTAATATTCACCCCCATCTTTTGGAGATTCTTAAAAGGTGGGGGGTAAGAAAATATGTCAAACAAACAAACAGCGATCTTTTTTATTCTAATTATCATACTAGCCGTCGTCGCCGGGCTTTTTTCATATCCGGCCCCGTATAACCAATTGGTGGACCGGGCGAACGCGCAATTCAATTCAAAGATTCCGCATTGGCAAGTGCCCGATTTTAAGCTCGGCCTTGATCTGAAAGGGGGAGTGCATTTGGAATACAAAGCCGATCTGAGTAAAATTCCCGAGGGGGAAAAAAAGACCGTAATGGACGGACTTAGAGATCTTTTGGAAAGAAGGGTAAACAGTTTTGGTGTCAGCGAGCCCGTGGTTCAGGTTTACGGCGCGGACAGAGTATCCGTGGATTTGCCCGGATTTGAAAGTATTGAGAACGCCATTGCTTATATCGGAGAAACTCCTTTACTTGAGTTCTGGGAAGAAAGATCGCAAGCGGAAATAGATCAAATCAATGCAAAAAAAACCGAGATCAATAATGTCATTAAACAAAACCAGGGAAAGACCCAGGAAGAGATAAGCGCTGAGATAGAAAAAATTACGGATTGGCAATTGGCTTTGCAGATACCATATAAGGCAACCGAATTGACCGGCCGTTATTTGCAAAAATCGACTTTGTCTTTTGATCCGACCACGAACGCTCCGATCGTGGAATTGCAATTTAACGACGAGGGCGCGAAAATATTTGAGGACGTGACCGGAAGGAACGTGGGCAAAACCATTGCCATTTTTCTTGACGGACAATCCATAATCGATACCGACGGCGACAATAAGATCACCTCGGACGATCTGTACGCGCCGAGAGTGGAGCAGCAAATTATCGGAGGAAAGGCTGTTATTACCGGAATTAAGGACGTCAACGAAGCAAGAACGATTGTTCAGAGATTAAATCAGGGAGCATTACCGGTGCCGCTTGGCAATCCGATCGTTCAGCAAAAGATCGGCCCGACTTTGGGCGCGATCTCCCTTGATAACGCCGTGAAGGCTGGGGAGTGGGGGATGCTCTTAATCATTATATTCTTAATATTATTTTACAGATTGCCGGGACTGCTCGCGTCTCTCGCGTTGGTTATTTACGCGGTCGTTTTGTTCGCGCTGTTAAAGCTGTTTTCAGCCACCCTCACATTGGCCGGTATCGGCGGATTGATCCTTTCAATTGGAATGGCCGTGGACGCCAATGTCCTTATTTTCTCGCGATTACGTGAAGAACTAAGATCGGGAAAAGACCTTTTGATTAGCATTAAGGAGGCGATCAGAAGGGCTTGGCCGTCGATCAGGGACGGAAACTTTACCACCATTATAGTTGCTTTGATATTATATTTTTTGGGAACCAGCTTTATCAAAGCCTTTGCCTTTGCTTTGATACTTGGTATTTTATTGAGTATGTTTTCGGCCGTAGTCATTACCAATGTCTTTTTGGAATTATTCGGCAGGTCAAAGATCGGAAGATTAAAATGGCTATGGTCATAGGATAAAAAATACGATTATGAACTTTATAAAATATTCAACAATTTACTTTATCATCGGAATAGTAGTGGTAATCGCGAGCATTGTGTGTTTGTCGGTTTTCGGCCTGAAATTGGGAATGGATTTTGAGGGAGGTAGTTCTCTCCAAGTCGATTTCGCTGGCGCGAGGCCGTCGAACGAAGAAATTAAAACCGCGCTTGCGCAAATACAAGATTTTAAAAACGCTGAAATACAGCCGCTTGGACAGTCGGGAGTCGTTTTAAAGATAAATCAAAAAGATATTTCGAGCCAAACCTATAACGATGTTTTATCCGCGTTAAAGACAACCGGTAATATTACTGAAAATTCGGCCAGCATTGAAACGATCAGTCCGCTTGTGGGAAAAGAGCTCAGAAACAAAACGATTGTTGTCGCCTTGGTGGCGCTATTGGCAATGCTTTTGTATATCGCCTTGGCTTTTCGCAGTATCAGCAGACCGATGAGTTCTTTCGGATACGGATTGTCTTCCACACTTATGCTTTTTCACGACATTATCATTCCCCTGGGAGCGTTATCCATCTTCGGATATCTTTACGGGGCGCAATTAACCATTCCTGTTGTTACCGCCCTGTTAACGATCGTCGGTTATTGTATCAATAATACCGTGGTCGTGTTTGACAGGATCAGAGAAAACTTGATCAAGGACAGAAAGGCAAGCTATGACGAAATCGTAAACAAATCATTGAATGAAACTTTTTCTCGATGCATCAATACCTCTCTTACCGTGTTATTGGCTTTGATACCCCTTTATTATTTCTTTGTCGGAGAAGAGAATTTGAAATATTTCACGCTGACCATCGGAATAGGGGTGATCGCCGGTATCTATTCCTCTATATTGTTAGCCAGCCCGGTTTTGGCCCAATGGCTGAGGTGGAGGGGGGCAAAAACAGCGAAAATAGCGGGAAAGTAGTTTTCCCCGTTTTTTCATTTGACAATATATTATAAAAGTGTTATAAATAATTAAATACTACATAAAAAGCATTATGGAATTTAATTACAAAACAATCACGCAAAATATCTTAAAAGGAATGCCCGAAAGGACGAAAACCGTACTTTCTAGGAGGTTTTCCTTTGGCAAAAAGACAGGCGGGGAAACCCTTGAAGCAATAGGTAAAAGCTATAAGATCACGAGAGAAAGGGTGAGGCAAATAGAGGCCGACGGGATCAAAAGAGCCAAGAAAATAGTCGATTCCGCGGAACTTAAAGCCGAATTCAAGAAGATCGAGGCCTTTTTTGAGGACAAGATCAAGGCTTGCGGAGGAGCGAAAAGAGAAGATAAGTTGATCTCTGAGATCGGCACGCCCGATACGAAAAACTATATCTTGTTTTTGCTTAGCTTGACCGCGGGAATCGAGAGAATAAAGGATGACCAGTCTTTTTACCCGTTTTGGGCTACAGACAAAAATTCGGCCGCTTTCGCGAAAAAGGTTGCCGCGGATTTTGTCAAAAAATTCAAAGACGGAAAAGAGCCTGATTCATTGGAGAATCTTTTCAGTGAATTTGAAAAAGAATATGGCGCGGAAGCGAAGAAAAAAGGCGTTACAAAAGAAATGTTGATGTGCTATCTGGAAATATCAAAAGATATCTTTAAAACATCGGATGAACAGAAAGTCGGATTGCGCTCGTCTCCCGAGATCAATCCTCGCACCGTAAAAGACAAAATAGTGGTTATTTTAAAGAAAGAACAAAAACCCTTGCACTTCAAAGACATTACGAATATGATCTTTAAGTTGAACAAGGAAATGGAGTTGAGGGAAAACAGGGGATACAAATTGCACCCGCAAACAGTACACAACGAACTTATCAGAAACAATGATTTTGTCTTGGTCGGGCGCGGTTTTTACGCGCTAAAGGATTGGGGTTATTACCCGGGCAGAGTTAAGGATGTTATCTATAACGTTCTCAAGGCTTCGCAAAATCCTTTGAGCAAGCAAGAAATAATTCAGCAAGTTTCAAAACAAAGAATCGTTAAAGATTCCACCGTATTTTTGAGCCTTCAAAACAAGAAATCATTTGAGAAAGATTCGGAAGGCAGATATAAAATTAGAGAAGCTTAAAATTTTAATGGCACTTGATCCGTCAATAATCGCGTTGCTCCGCTTTTTAGCAATACCGGAATCTCTCTATCCCGAACCTTTTTTTATAGTCCTCGTTAACGTAATCGCCCAATTTTGGTGGGTGATTTTTCCATTTTTTCTGTACGGCATATTGCGACTGTCTTTTGTTAATTTTATGGAAACAAGGTGGGCCTTATCGCCCGAAAGGAGAAGCGTGGTATTGGAAATAAGAATACCTCAGCAAGTGACGAGGCCCTTGCGCGCGATGGAAAACTTTTTTAACGCTATTTGGGCTATTTACGACCCGCCAAAAGACTGGCGTAGTACTTTTTTTGAAGGTAAGATAATTTTAAGTTCTTCTTTTGAGATTGTGAGTACCGAAGGGGTTCCGCATTTTTATATCAGAACCGCGAACGCCAATCGTCCGCTTTTGGAAGGCGCGCTTTATGCTCAGTATCCTGATCTGGAGATCATTGAAGTGCCGGATTATGTTTTGGCCGTGCCACAGGACATTCCGAATAAAAATTGGGATCTGTGGGGATGTGATTACGAAATGTTAAAACCCGAGGTTTATCCCATAAAAACATATGACACTTTTTTCGAGGAAAAAGTGGATATTATGGAAGAAAACAAAAGATTGGATCCTCTGGGTTCGCTTTTGGAGCAGTACGCGCAAACAGGCAAAGGAGAGCACATTTGGATACAATTGACTGCCAAGCCGATATCTCCCAAAGAGCGACCATATGTAAGCGCCGGAAAAACCGAGATAGATAAAATTACGAAAAGGTACAAGCCGCCGAAAGGCAATTCATTGTTGGCTTTTATCGCGGATATATTCATTGAGATCGAAGATAAAATTTTTGGCGATCCTTTTAAATGGGCCGTAAAAAGCGAAGAAACACAGGAATTGATCCCGCAAGAAATGCGTATGACTTCGGGTGAGCGGGACGCTGTATTGGCCATAGAAAAAAAGATCTCCAAAGTTTGTTATCTTTGCAGAATGAGGTTTATCTATATCGCGAGGCGAGACGTGTTCAATGCCGCGCTCAAGGGTTTGAGCGGCAGTTTTACTTCCCAATTTACAACGCAAAACTTTAATGGCTTAAAGCCCTGGGGAAAGACCATAACCAAAATTCAGTCGCCGGATATTTTCAAGGATCAGAGGTTGTATGTAAAAAAGAGAGACCTGTTTCAGAGATATAAAGACAGGGACCCGGCTCTTACAGCGGAATTTGTCTTGGCTGTGGACGAGCTCGCGACTATTTATCACTTTCCGGGAATTGAAGTCGCTCCCACTTCGGCTTTGGGTAGAATCGAGATTAAGAAGGTGGCTCCGCCAACCACTTTGCCGATTGAAGATTAAACTAATTTGAACAAATGGAACTTAACACCACTAACAAAGGAATAACTTTTTTTGGGAGGACCACTTTTAGGGGAGAACAAAAAAGGTTTGGCATTAAACCGGACGACAAACGCAGGCACGTATATATCATCGGTAAAACCGGTATGGGAAAGACCGAGCTTTTGAAAAATATGATCGTGCAAGATATCGCGCGCGGAAACGGAGTCGGCTTTGTAGATCCGCACGGCGAGGCGATCGAAGAGATTTTGGATTTTATTCCAAAAGAAAGAATAGAGGATGTTGTCTATTTCAATCCCGCGGATATGGAAAATCCGATCGCTTTTAATATTATGGAGGATGTGGATCCGAGCTATAGGCATTTGGTGGCCGGCGGAATGATGGGTGTGTTTAAAAAGATTTGGCCGGATGTCTGGTCTTCCAGAATGGAATATATTTTGAATAACACCATTTTGGCGCTGTTGGAGGTACCCGGTTCAACGCTTTTGGGAATAAACCGATTGTTGTCCGATCCGGAATACAGGGAGAATATCGTTTCTCAGCTTCAGGACCCGGTGGTTAAAGCTTTTTGGACAAAAGAGTTCGCCCGCTATACGCAGAGGTATGAAGTGGAGGCAACCGCGGCCATTCAAAACAAAATCGGCCAGTTTATTTCCGCCCCGTTGATCAGAAACATCATTGGACAGACAAAATCCACGATAGATATGCGCAAGATTATGGATGAGCGAAAAATATTGGTAATGAACCTGAGTAAGGGCCGCATCGGTGAGGATTCTTCAAGGCTCTTGGGTGCGCTTCTGATCACAAAATTGCAATTGGCCGCGATGTCCCGAGTTGACACGCCCGAAAGCCAAAGGGCGGATTTTGTTCTATATATCGATGAATTTCAAAACTTTTCCACGGAATCTTTCGCGACTATATTGTCCGAGGCGAGAAAGTATAGACTATCTTTGATCTTGGCTCATCAATATATAGCGCAAATGGAAGAAACCGTCAGTGACGCCGTATTCGGCAACGTAGGCACAATGATCGTGTTCCGGGTGGGCGCGGATGATGCCGAATTTTTGGAAAGAGAATTTTCTCCCGAATTTTATGTGCAAGATCTGGTCAATTTACCGAAGCAGAATATTTACGTGAAATTGATGATCGATGGGATGACCTCGCGGCCATTTTCCGCGGAAACATTGCCGCCCGTAGAACATCTGCCAAAATCATTCCGCGACGATATTATTGAGTTTTCAAGGAAAAAATACGGAGTACCCAAGGCTGTTGTTGAAAAGATTATCGCGGACGATACCGAGAGCGGGTCAAGCGCCACTCCTTCGTTCGCGCCAAGGCAATCGGTTGAGTTGTTTGACGCCGAGTGCACCAATTGCCAAAAGAAAATGAAAGTTCCATTTAAGCCCGACAATAAACGGCCCATTTATTGCAAAACTTGTTTGAATTCGAAAAAAACAGAGCCGGGCAAGCCGGAACCAAGCAGATCCGAACCAAACCAGAGCGTAAAAAGGCCGGAGCCATCCGCGATTAGGAAACCGGAATTTGTGCGACCGGAACCGACTTCAGTTCAAAGAAAACCGGAACCGAAAGAAATAGAACAAGAGCCAAAAACAAATTTTGAAAATATTCCGGGAATTAGTTTGGAAAAGACCTCAAAAGAATTCGTTCCGCAAGAAAAAAGGGCGAGAAAAGAATTTGTCGCGGAAAAACCGAAGCAGACCAACAAAGAAAAGCCCAAAAAGGATGTTGATTTCATCGGACTTAAAGATATTTTAAAGGAGGCGCGAAAGCACGCTTCACAAAAAGAAATTGTTGATAAATATGATGAAACGGAAAAGCAGGGGATAATCAATCCCGGCGAAAAAATCACATTTGATTAAATTAGAACGCAAAACAAGAAACCACCCTCTCGGGCGGTTTTGTTTTTTTATATAATTTGTTATAATCAATTCAATGAAGAGAAACTTATTTCATAGGGCTTTTACATTAATAGAGCTATTGGTCGTGATAGCGATTATTGGTATTCTTTCCGCTTTGATCATTATAGGAATGAGTAGTTCAACGGATAAAGCAACAATTGCCAAGGCGCAGGTATTTTCTAATTCTCTAAAAAATTCAATAATGTCGGACTTAACATCTGAGTGGAGACTGGATGACACTACCGGAACTTCTGCCGTAGATTCTTGGGGCGGAGGAAACAACGGTCTTCTTCAAAATTTTTCCGATACCAATCAAGGAGTGGGAGATTCAACAAATTCCGGGTGGATGAGTCAAAGTAATTGTATTTCCAAGACTTGTTTAAAATTTGATTTAGATGACCGTATATTTATTGGGGACAATGTTTTAGCTATTGGAGACAAGAGTTTTACATGGGAGTTTTGGGGAAAGACTACCACCGATGACGCCACGGAACACACCGTCTTTAGAAAAAGGACAACCGTTCCAATTACAAATTGGGTAGGGAATTTTAATTTTCCCAACGGAACAACCGATAAAGCCCTTATTTATCTTAAAAATTCTCTTTACAGATATAGCGCTACAAATATTAATAATGGAAAATGGCATCATGTTGTGGGTGTTTGCGACAAAAACAAGGCAGCGGCTCCTGATATTTACTTGGATGGAAAAATAGATAACGGAGCAGCGGCTACCGCTGATGGAACTTGTGCTACCCTTGAGAATATTTCAGGTGGTAGTCTGTATTTGGGAATAAATTCAGTCGCAATCTTAGACGAATTAAGGGCCTATAACGCCGCCATACCAACATCTCAAATTCAACAAAACTATTACGTGGGGCTAAATAAACTATATGCCAAACAAAATATTGATAACGCTGAATATCAACAACGACTAGCTGATTTAACATCAAGTTATGCAAAAGATTAAAATTAAAGCATTCACCTTAATAGAATTACTTGTTGTCATCGCGATAATAGGAATATTATCGGCTTTGATCGTTGTTGGGATGAGTTCAACGACGCAGAAAGCCACGATCGCAAAAGCACAGGTATTTTCTAATTCCTTGCGCAATTCATTGATGGATAATTTAGTTTCCGAATGGAAGCTGGATGGCAATACCAACGACACTTGGGCGGCTTTATTTGCAAACAATGGGATCTGGTCGGGGCCGACCGCTCCGAATACAGTCGCTACCTACGGAACAACATCCGAATGCGTTTCCGGACAATGTATGGATTTTGACGGAGTGGATGACATAATTGATTGTGGCAACAACATTTCGCTAAGTATGGGAACAAAAGATCACACTGTATCTATTTGGGCGAAATTTGATAGTGCAATAGCAACGGGCGATGGAAATGCATTATTTAGGACTTCAGGTACGCAACTTGCAACATATGGAGGATATTTAATTTGGAGATATCCAAGTACAAGTAGGTTGCGGATATGGTTTAGCGATGGAACATCTAATATTGATAATTTTTTATCCGCAACGGGCACTCTAGTTGCTAATACCTGGTACAATATAGTCGTAACTTTTGATAGGGATAGCGTTATACGTGCTTACATCAATGGGCAAGTGCAACCAGAGACATTAAATATAGTTGCCTTGTTGGGAAATATACAGAATCAGAGTCCATTGACGATTGGTGCCTATGCTTCCACTTATGGGCGCCATGATGGTAAGCTTGATGAAGCGAGATTATTCCACGCGATAACGACACTATCCCAAATTCACGAACAATATTATGCTGGACTAAATAGGCTTTTGGCGAACAGGGGAGTAGAAATAGCTGAATATCAGCAAAGAATCGCGGAATTAAAATCGAATTATGCAAAAGATTAAAATTAAAGCATTCACCTTAATAGAATTACTTGTTGTCATTGTAATCATCGGTATTTTGTCCGCTTTGATTATTATTGGAATGAGCTCAACAACACAGAAAGCCACAATCGCCAAAGCGCAAGTGTTTTCCAACTCTCTGCGCAATTCTTTAATGGATGATTTAGTTTCTGATTGGAAACTCGATGGCAATACTAATGATTCGTGGGGAAGTGTAAATGGAACAAACAACGGGGCAACCTTAACATCCGATTGTATTTCCGGACAATGTTATAGCTTTAACGGCGCGGCAGGGGCTCCGCAATATGTAGACTTAACAACCAGTACTTCATTGGACACATCAAGTAAAACAATAGGGGTTTGGTTTAATTCAGTAAATGGCGGAGAGGCTCACAAAACAATAGTTGGTAGGGCTCATTATAATGGTCCAAACGACTCGGAGGGATATGATTTGTGGTTGAATAGCGCCAATGTTATATATGCCACTGTTGGTGATGGCACCGCAAATTTTATAAACGCAAGCCAAGGTAGTGTAGTTGTTCCGGGTAAATGGTTTTACGCAATTATGACACATAATGCCAGCGCTACAACTAATAATTTGAAATTGTACATTAATGGAATTATGTATGACCAAAAAAGTGTAACCGGGTATACTCCTTTTTTGCATGCAACAGCACTAGGAAGGCAGTCGAGTTATGATTATTATTATTTTTTAGGAAAAATAGACGAAGTTCGATATTATGACGCCGCTATACCTATATCTCAAATCCAACAAAACTATTACGTGGGGCTAAATAAATTATATGCCAAACAAAATATTGATAACGCTGAATATCAACAACGAATTGCTTCGCTTCGCCAAAGCGTTGGCGTCGGCGAGCCGAATTAACATCAAGTTATGCAAAAGATTAAAATTAAAGCATTCACCTTAATAGAATTACTTGTTGTTATCGCGATAATAGGAATATTGTCCGCTTTGATTATTATTGGAATGAGCTCAACGACGCAGAAAGCCACAATTGCTAAAGCACAAGTTTTTTCCAATTCTCTGCGTAATTCTTTAATGAATAATATTGTTGCTCAATATTCTTTTGACGATATCGATGCTTCGGATTACGATCCAACTACAAAAGTAATGAATAACGATGTGGGAAATGTTCCCGATTCTTGGTTAGATAATGAGGGGAGGGCATTCAACGGTCCAATAGTGAAAGACGTTGCTGATTGTATTTCGGGAAAATGTCTATCCTTTGATGGCAGCAATGATTATGTTGATTGCGGAGCCGGAACAAGTCTAAATTTAACTGACAATATTACTATTTCAGCATGGATAAAATTTGCTGATGGTCTCAATCAAGACATCATTGGTAAGGGCTCGGGTTCTATTGGAGCCAGAACGTTTCTTTTTTGGAAACAATCCAATAATATATTAACCTTCCAGTGGACTGACGATAATTTACTTCCCGCGTCTGCGGTTTCGACGCCGGCAATTGATAATAGGTGGCATAATGTTGTCGTGAAATTCTCCGCAGGTTCGGTTGTTTTGTATGTTGACGCTCTTTCGAGCGGAACAGGTTCTGGAGATACAACAATTCAGGGCTCTGCACAAACGTTTATTGGTAATTCACATTGGGGATCTTATCCCCCGAGCGGATTGATGGACGAGGTTCGTATATTCAACGCCGCTATGCCAGCATCTCAAATCCAACAAACCTATTTTGCCGGATTAAACAAGCTTTTCACCAAACAAAGCGTCAATGAAGATGAATACCAACAACGACTATCCGAATTATCAAACAATTACGTTAAGCAATAATATATCCTAATGTAGCGGAGATCAATCCGCCACCAAATTCTTTATTCTTAATTCATGATTCTTAATTCTTCAAAATTCAACAACTTGAACAAACTTAACCGCGCATCTCGTGGTAATTTTGCCTTTACTCTGATTGAATTACTTGTTGTAATAGCGATTATTGGAATACTGTCGGCTCTTATTGTTGTGGGGATGAGTTCAACGACGCAGAAAGCCACAATTGCTAAAGCGCAGGTGTTTTCTAATTCCCTCCGAAATTCATTAATGGGCAATTTAGTTTCCGAGTGGAAATTTGATGGAGTGACCGCGGACGGAAGTGTTGCTACCGCAAACGATGTTTTAGATACATGGAGTAATATTAATAATGGAGATGTTTTATTGCCAAGTGCGCACCAGCCGATTGTTAAAATTGGTTCTAATTGTGTTAGCGGTTCTTGCTTGCAAGTCGATGGAAGCGATGCCTATGTTAATTGTGGGAATAATCAGGTTTTTGATATGACTTCTGTATTAACATTAAGCGCGTGGGTTAAGATGACAGAGGATATCGTGGCATTGAGGGTGTTTTTAGGGAAAGGGTGGACAACCCCAAACAGAAGCTATTATATGGGAGTAATTAATAATACGGCTCAGTTTACAATAAGGGCAACGGGTGATGCTATGCAAACAGATGTTTATTCTACTATCTCGCTACAAAAAAATAATTGGTATTATATTGTAGGAACTGCGGATGGAGGAAAAATGAAATTGTATATAAACGGGTCTTTTAATGTAGAAGGAAATCATACCGGTGGCATTCAGATATCAAATAAGTCGATTTCAATAGGGAGACTGGCCGTTGATAGTGCCAGTTATGAATTTATAGGCCTAATAGATGATGTCCGAATATACAACGCCGCAATTCCAATTTCTCAAATTCAACAAACCTACTTTGCCGGCCTGAACAAGTTATTTGCTAAGGATCAAATAAATATAGGCGAATATCAACAGCGGCTATCCGGATTATCAAATAATTACGCCAAAAACTAATGTTTAGGTGCTAAGCTCCTAAACATTGAAAACGATGAACAAAATTAATAAATCAAAACTAGCCTTCACATTAATTGAGCTATTGGTCGTGATAGCGATTATTGGTATTCTTTCCGCTTTGATTGTTGTGGGGATGAGCTCAACAACACAGAAGGCAACGATTGCCAAAGCTCAGGTTTTTTCCAATTCTTTACGCAATTCATTAATGGATAATTTAATCTCTGAATGGAAAATGGATGATGGTTCGGGAGCGGTGGTGGCTGATTCCTGGGGCGGGGGAAATACTGGGAGTATTTCTGGTTTTACGGATACGACAGCTGGATATGGAGATACCCACAATTACGGATGGATGAGCAGTACCAACTGCGTATCGGGAACGTGTCTTAAGTTTGATGGAGCAAATAATTATATTGGATGTGGGAGTGGAACAAATCTTCAATTCGGAACAGGGGATTTTACAATATCTTTTTGGAGAAAGAGACTTAATGCGTATAGAAATTATAATGGATATGTGGCCAGCTCTGCCGCTGCCGCCGCGTATGCTGGTTTTTTTGAGTCGGTAAGTGGTGAAACTTTCGAAATGGGAAACGCGGGCGTTTTTCAATCTTTTTCGTTGACCAACTTACGAACAGGTTCTAAAATAAATTCATTTCAACATATAGTAATTATGATCGATAGAGACGGTAAGCTGGATAGTTATTTAGATGGAATTAAGAAAGATTCTATAACAATCACTCTTAGTACAAGTTTATCTGTTGGATTTTCGACATTACATATTGGTCATTTTTGGGCCGGGAATTCGGACGGAATAATCGACGATGTGCAGATATTCAAGGCTGTAATCCCCGCTTCCCAAATACAACAAAACTATTTTGCGGGCATTAACAAACTCTTTACCAAAAATCAGATTAATAACTACGAATACAGTGAACGATTAGCCGAATTAGCGAATAATTATGCTAAAGAATAACCCTCCTTCGCTCCTGCGGAGTTACGGCGAGGCAAGGTAATGTTTGGGGACACACTCCCCAAACATTGGAAAACGATGAACAAAATTAATAAATCAAAACTAGCCTTCACCTTAATAGAACTACTTGTTGTTATCGCAATAATCGGTATACTTTCTGCTTTGATTGTTGTGTCAATGAATGGCGCTACCGACAAGGCTAATATTGCAAAACTACAGGTGTTTGCAAATTCCTTGAGGAATAACAACTTAATGATTTTGGCATCCGAATTCAAGATGGACGATGGATCCGGAACAAATATTAAAGATTCGTGGGGAGCTTACGCCGGAACATTAACCAATGGTCAATGGAAGAGTGGCAGTGAATGCGTCTCCGGTAATTGTTTGTATTTTAATGATGATGCAAATATTTACACGAGTCAAAACTTTTCTTCAGTGTATCTCGAAACTTATGGATTATCTTTAGCTCTTTGGGTTAAGACATCCAAAACAACCAAACAGTGTTTAATGGCACAGGATTCTAATAGTGGATGTAGCGATTCCTGTCTTGGTGGTATTCATATTGCGAATAATAAAGCTCAAAGTATAATTTTTGACGGGACAGCATATCAGTATGTTAACGGAACCTCAACCGCAAATGATGATAAGTGGCATTATATAGTCAGCACATTTGATCACGACCACACGGTTAAAATATTTTTTGATGGCAAGCAAGAAAATAGTCAAACTCTGGTAGATTATTATGTCCGTGCAGGATCTGCTATTACTATCGGTTATCTAAAAGAAGCGAGTCGAAATACTTATTATATTAAGGGATATGTGGACGAAGCAAGAATATATAATGACGCAGTATCAGCTGTTAATATTCAGCAAAACTATTTTGCCGGCCTGAACAAGTTATTTGCTAAAAACCAGATCTCAAAATCAGAGTATAGTCGAAATGTCGCCAATTTGGCTAACAGTTATGTCAAAAACTAATGTTTGGGCCTCCGAGGCCCAAACATTTTATTTTGGGCGGTTTGTTGCCGTTTGACGTTTCTTTTAGTATAATGAAATATAAAATAAAAGCTTAATTTTTATTACATAATATGAAAAATTTAAGAGATGTCGATGTTCGTGGAAAACGGGTACTTGTGAGATGTGACTTTAATGTTCCAATTTTCGAAGACGGAAAAAGCGATGACGATTTTCGGATTAAAATAACGATTCCCACCATTGAGTACTTACATAATAGCGGGGCAAAAGTGGTCTTGATGAGCCATTTTGGAGACGCGGGAAGAGATATGGCATATTCATTGGCGCCAATGGCAAAAAAGCTCAGTGAATATTTGAATATGGAAGTAAGGTTTTCTCCGGAAGCAATCGGTCCCGAGGCGGAAAAAATGGTGTCGGAGATGCAGGAAGGGGAAGTGATTTTGTTGGAAAACGTGAGATTTTATGAAGGAGAAAAAAAGAATGATCCTGTTTTCGCTCGCCAATTGGCAAACTTGGGAGACATTTTTGTGCAGGATGGATTTGGGGTCTGCCATCGCGCTCACGCGTCCGTAGTGGCTATTGCCGAAATATTGCCCGCTTACCCCGGATTTTTGGTTGAAAAAGAATTGAAAGTTTTGTCCAAGGCGATGGATAATCCGGAACGCCCTTTTGTGGCTATTACCGGAGGAGTTAAAATTTCGTCAAAGATGAAATTGATTGAAAAGCTTTTGCAAAAAGCCGATCACGTACTGGTCGGCGGAAAGATCGCTAATACGATTTTGATAGTGAAAGGCATATGCGTGAGGGACAAATGGAGCGAAGAAGAAAACAAATTAAAAGAAGTGGCGGACAAGATAGATCTGACAAGCCAAAAGCTTCATCTGCCCGTCGATGGCGTAATAGCATTGTCAGGTTTAAATGAAGAGTATTCGCGGATTGGAGCCGTGGGCACACTAAGGAACGAAGAAGATATTTTTGACATCGGCCCGATGACCGTGGAAAATTTCAAAGATGTCATTAAAGAAGCCAAGACCATAATTTGGAACGGCCCTTTGGGTTTCGCGGAAAAAGAAGAATTCAGAAAGGGGACGATGGAGATAATAAAAGCGGTCGCCGGGGCGGAGGCGTACACGATCGTTGGCGGCGGTGAGACAGTGGAGATTATCAGGCAAGAGAAAATGGAAGGATCTTTTGATCACGTGTCGAGCGGAGGCGGCGCGATGCTTAATTTTATCTCCGGAGAAGAATTGCCGGGAATCAGGGTGTTGGAAAATAATTAATAAAGAAAGATATGAAATTAAAGAATATCGATTTGGCTGCCGAAAGGATAAGGCAGTCGGTTGAGAGAGGTGAGCAGGTGGTAATATTCGGTGATTCCGATTTGGATGGCGTGGCATCCGTGGTCATTGTAAAAGAAACCATAGACAATCTAGTATCACTTCTGAGTAATAAAGAAAAAGAAGATTACCCACCAATTTTCCCTTGTTTTCCGGACAGAAGGAACGAGGGCTATGGCTTAAACAACAAGGCTCTTGCCTTTATTAAATCTCAAATAAATCTCACTTCGGGCAAGAAATGCCTCTTGATCACTCTTGATTGCGGAATTACCAATTACGATGAAGTATTGGACGCGAAAAACAGTGGATTTGATGTGATCATAGTTGATCATCATTTGCCAATCGGCGGCAGATTGCCGGAGGCCGATATCGTGGTTGATCCGAAACAACCTGGCGATGAATTTCTTTTCAAAGAATATTGCAACGCCGGTTTGGCATTTAAATTGTCGCAAGAGATATTGGGGGACACAATGTCTCCTCTTTTACGTGAGAGCTTGCTTGAATTGACCGCGCTCGCAACCATCGCCGATATGATGATCGAGGAAGATGAAAACCGTGATTTTATTTTCGAGGGGCTCGCGACCGTTGAATTGAGTTCGCGCCCGGCACTTAAAGCCTTGATCGAATTGTTAAAAAAGGACGAACAATTCAATTCAACGCGCGATTTGGCATCAAGGATCAATGGAGTTTTGAATTCTTCAAAAATGGAAAATCACGTCGTTTTGCCTTATTATTACCTTGTCGAGTCGGATCTGAAAAAAGCGAAGAGAATGGCGCGTGAACTAATAGATGAACACGAGAACAGGCAGAGAGAAATATTTTCTTTGACCGAGAATATAAAATACAAGCTTTCGGAAGAACCCGGTACGCCAATTATTTTTGACGGTTCATCGGATTGGAGCATTGAATTTTTAGGGGCCGTGGCTTCGCGCTTGTCCAATTATTATGACAAGCCGGTATTTCTCTATGAAAAGTACGCTGATTTCAGCAGGGGAACGGTGCGAGTTCCCAAAAGATATGACGCGGTAAAAGCAATGGAAACCTGCAAGGATCTGTTAAAAACTTTCGGCGGCCATCCGGCTGCCGCCGGTTTCACTGTGCCGAACGGAAACGTGGAAAAATTTAAAGAGTGTTTGCTCACATATTTCAATAATCTCAATTTGGAGCAATAAAAAAAAGAGGGTAATCGCCACAATTTTGTGTGATTCCCTCATACCGCCGCTACGGGCTTGCGCAATAATTCCTTAATTGCAACAAATGTTTGCCTTGCGTTTGCGTAGGTCATTACCCGGTCGCGCGGTGATCCGCCGATGTTTTCTCGGCCTCCCCATCCATCGCCGAGCAACGGATAGAGACTTTTTAATCCATTTGAGCCGAGCGGGTTTCTCGGGGATTTTGTGTCGCAATAAAGCGTGATAGTGCCCTTGGCGTCATTGAAATTTACCACTACCGGCGCTTTCCGGAACCAGACATCTTGCCCCCAGTCATTGAAAGTAGCAAAGAGCACCTTTCTGTCTTTGCTGATCATCCGGACAGCTTCGCCGGCATACTTCCGGCGATTCCATTCTTCCTTAATTGCCGTCGCTTCCTCATCGGGTTTGTATTGACCATTGAAGATGCGGATAGCCTCGGCTACCGATCTACGAAAGCCTTCTTCCGAATGAGGCAGAGAGAGCATTGCCCTCCGATGGAGGAGCGCTTTGCGATATCTCGGTAGGGTTTGGTCATACACTATTGGATTTGTATCCAATTCCGCCACGGCCCAGGCTTCTTCTTCGTTTGCCGGTATATGGTCCGATAACACTGCAATAGCGAAAGCTGCGTCAGTGTCTGGTTCCCCGGTCACAACGAAGTTGTTTAGCCTTAAACCTTTCTTGACCCATTGAACGGCCTTAACCGCGACGGGCGGTTCTTTTGAGAAGGGTCCGTGATGGTCCAATATGTGCGAACTGACCACAGAATCCTTGCCAAAGCTGCATTCTATGGGCTCACACCCCCTCGCCATGTAGTACAAGGCTTCTTCTGCCGTTTCAGCATACACTATGTCCATTTCACCAACTCCATCATAACAATTAAAGCAATTAATAAATGAGCTATATAATAATATTATATACTATAATTAATATCTGTCAATGCTTTACAAACATCAAAGACTATTCTAGTGTCTAGATAGCGGATTTTCTAATGGGAAATTCGACTTAACGATATGGGTGATACTCGATGCATCTTTTCAAAGGAATACTCCGGAACAAAGGGACCTTTAGTCGGTTGTTGGTCCTTTTAATGATCGGTACCGTTGCGATTGGAAGTATCTGTGTTTATCAATCGTATGACAGCTATTGGCGAAACGATTTTGCCAAAAAGCATTTACGCGTCGCCCAGGCGATGACAGACGCCAAATCACAAAACGCGGAAATTTCCACAGTCATTGAAATATTGCAGCCGTTCCCCAAGCAAGGGAACTATAATATTTTCAATGATCGTGATCCGATCACTGATCTGGGTAATGCCTGGCAGGAACTTTACGAACTGCAAAATTACACCGCGCAGATCAGTGCCCTGGATGTGAGCAGTTTTTCCTATCAGCAGGGTATTTATAACTCACAGGAAAAGATCGCCTATTTTGAGGATAACCTTTTAGAAGCGTTTTCTTGGTATCTCGAAATAGGAAAGTTTTTTTGGACACTGTGGGTTGTAATAATATTCGGATGTGGCTGGTTTTTCCTTACCGAGTTGGGATATGCGGCCGCCAGGGGCTATGGGGACGATAAATATAAAAAGGCGATGATAGCCAGTTTAATTATTTTAGTTGTCGTCTCTGTTGTGTTCGGAATTCTTTACACAATGCCGGTGTTCTACACCGGTCCGGTCTAAATACGGGAAAGCTGAAAACTTTCCTCTTTTTTTTATCGGAAAATTTTGTTATACTCAATTATATAATTACTTAATTACATTTATGAAAATAATCGTTTACACGGATGGTGGAGCAAGGGGTAATCCCGGACCGGCGGCGATCGGTGTTGTCTTTTGCAACGAGATGGGCGAGTGCTTTAAAAAACACAGCGAATTTTTGGGCGACAATCTGACTAATAACGAGGCGGAATACAAGGCGGTTATTCTCGGTTTAAAAAAATTAAAAGCCCTTTTAGGAAAAGAAAAAGTAAAACAAGCGGATGTGGAGATCAGGGCTGATTCGGAATTAATGGTTAATCAAATGAACGGCAAATACAAATTAAGCGATGAGAGGATACAGCAATTTTTTATCGCCATTTGGAATTTGAAAACGGAATTCAAATCAGTGAGCTTTAAACATATTCCGCGCGAACAGAATAAAGAAGCGGATAAACTCGTAAATATAGCTCTGGACAGCGAACTCCCCAAAACCCTCTTTTAAAAAGAATCAAGAATGAAGAATTCACCCAGTTAAATAATTTTGCTTTGCAAAATTAGAATTTAAATAGATATTTAAATTCTATTTAACAGGGTAAAGACAAGCAATGTTTAGGCCTTTGAGGCCCAAACATTTTTTGTTTGTTGATGTTTAGTGGCTCTACCCCTAAACATTCCCCCCAAACATTATTCTATAATTTCAATATAACAAAAAGCCGCCTTTAGGGGCGGCTTTTTAGTTATTATCGTTTGCCTTAACAGACCCGTAAGCCGAATTCTGTTTTATGCAGTTATCTATCTAGGCCATTGATTGCTCAATGGCTCAAGCGAACTACTTTTTTTCACAACCGAAGTTGTGAATTTGTTCTTGCTTCCTGGTAAGAATTTAGCCGTTTCACCCCTGGGATTACTCCCAAGATTCTCCCTCCTAAGAAAGAAGGGGGCTCCTTTCCTTTCGGAAAAAAGCGTCTCTGTTCGCATCTCTCCCTAAACCAGAGTTCTTGCGAACACGGTTCAGGGGTACGGGTGTTACCCGCTACCTTTTTAGATACGCTTGCGCGTAAATGGAAGTTCGGACTTTCCTCCGTGTACCGTGTTTCGACAAAGTCGAAACTCTGGTGCGCGGCAACTGCTCGATTCATTAAGGTATCACATATTCTATTAGCTTTGTCCATCTTTGTCAAATTATTGACATAGCAATATTTATATTGTATTATATAGTTGTTTATGCGTGGACATTGTCCTGTGGCATAAAAAGGAGGATGACGATGAATTCATCGATCACCGCAGTAACAGATGGACAAAAAAAACAGGTCAAGCGATTCACGGAAGATGCCGTGGATTATGTCTTTGCCGGGAATTACCTCGACAAAGACAGTGTACAGAGGCTCATTGAAAAAGGAGATCTATTTCAAGAGGGATTTACGAATCTCGTGCGCAGATTGAGCGCAAGCCAGTATCAATGGCCGGCGAGAGAACTCGAGTACGGCAATGATTCCGTCTATGAAAGGGTCAAAGATGTCTCAGACCAGATCGAGATTCTTCAGAAATGTTTTCCAAATATTGAGCTTTCTGCCAATATGGAACTTCTTAAGCGGCCGCTTCCCACAAATGCCGAAGGATTATTTGCTATTCCTTGCTGGCAGTTGATAGCCGATGCCTATGAAGAGGCAGTTCAGGAAGTTTTCGACCTCATTAGAATACAGCGAAAGGAGGGACCATATAATGGTTTCGTCCAAGGTATTCGATCAAGTCGTCTAAAGCAGCGGTCAGTTGTCGAACAGGCATTTAAAAAGATGCGAGAACAGCAGAAAGGTTTTAATACTTTACTCGTGCCCGCTCAATTCGGAATCCTTTATAGGGATTATTATTTAGCAGAAGCCTCGGGTGGCTTTAGAAGAAAAGAGTTTGGACTAGATGTATTCAGTATTGGAATCATGCTTCTTACGCATCCTGAACGTTTAAAAAGAAGCAATAATCTACCCATAGCTTGTTGCGGAGATGTGTATTTTTTGAAAATGCACGGCGATGATCCTGTATACTCCGGCGTTCCGCTTTTTGCGGTCTCTTCTGATAACGTAAAATATTACTTAAGTCTTTCTCTAAATAGTGAGAAGATGGTTTTTTCTGTGGGTGTTCCAACAGGTTTCTTCTGGTAACCCCCCCCCCAAGTCATTTTAATAATGGGTTGTTCACATATATCTTGGACAACCTTTTCTTTTTGCCAAACGGCGGAAATTACGCTATTATTTAATATATGTCTATCAGAGGTTTTTTTAATTCGGAACAAAAAAATATAAAAATAGCGGCGCTGATCATGGCAATAGCGGTTCTTTTGAGCCGTTTTTTAGGTTTGATAAGGGACAGGCTTTTGGCCGGGACTTTCGGCGCTTCGGCCGATTTGGATATATATTTTGCGGCTTTCAGGATGCCTGACTTAATTTATAGCATTATCTTCGCGGGCGGAATTCTCGTTTCGTTTTTGCCCTTGTTTTCCGAATATCAAAAAAAGGACAAACAGGAAAGCTGGCAAATCACCAATTATGTTCTTAATTTATTCGTCGTATCTTATTTTGCTTTTTTCGTTTTGTTTTTTATCTTTACGCCCGGTTTTGTTTCCACCCTGATCGGCAAATTCAGTCCCGCGGAACAGGCAAAGACAATCGCGTTAACCAGGCTCATCTTTGTTAGCGTTTTCTTTTTTGGGATATCTTCGATTTTTTCCACGATCTTGAATTATTTTAATCGTTTTGTCGCTTACTCGCTCGCGCCTATTTTGTATAATCTCGGCATTATCTTTGGCATTGTTTTTCTTTCTCCTCATTTCGGCATATTCGGGCCGGGCATAGGCGTGGTCATTGGCGCGTTCCTTCATTTCGCGATACAGGTTCCTCCGGCAATCAAGTGCGGCTACAGGTATAAGCCGATAATCAGTTTAAAGCATCCTGCTATCGCCAATTTTTTCAAATTGGTCGTGCCTCGCATCTTTGCCTCATCTTCATCGCAAATTGATTTTATCGTGGCAACTTTTATCGCTTCGGGAATCGGTATCGGAGCGATTTCCGTTTTTAATCTGTCGAACAATTTGCGTTATCTGCCCATCGGCATTATCGGCGTTTCTTTCGCCACGGCCGTTTTTCCCTTGCTGTCAAAATTGTGGGCTTCAAAAGAAAAAGAAGAATTTTTCAGCAAATTTCGGCAGACATTTTTAGAGGTTTTGTATGTTTCGTTTCCGATCGGAGTTTTGATATTCGTTTTGCGCGAACCTATAGTGGAAATTATTTATCGAACCGGAAAGTTTGACGAGAGCGCTGTTGTCATTACCGGAGCTTGTTTGGGATTATATTTCTTAAGCACTTTCGCGCAATGCCTTGTACCCATAATTTTGCGAGGATTTTTCAGCATCAAAGACACTTTTACGCCCACGGTGATCGCGCTCGTAAACACGCTTTTCAATATGGTCTTTTTCTTTCCGTTTGTCGCTCTGTTTGGGGAGGGAATCAATTCGGTTTTGAATTTTTCGGCAAAAATATCAATATTACCATCCCCGTGGCCTTAAACGGCAATAATTTTCTATCAGCGGGGGTAAAAACAATATTCGGACTGGACGGGACTGCTAATTTTCCGGTCTTGGGACTTGTGCTCGCGTTCAACCTGGGATTGCTTTTGGAATTTGTTTTATTGTTCATTTTCTTTTACAAAAAAGTCGGGAATTTTGGCATAAAAAATATCTTTGCTTCATTTCTAAAGATATTGATTGCGACAATTATTATGGCCTCAATTTCGTTTTTCGCGTATGAGAATACAAAGCCTTTCTTCCCGGGCAACTTTTGGGGCGTACTCGTCCAATTCATATTGATCACCGTGATTTCGGCGCTTGCGTATTTGGTGATTACAATTATACTTAAATCTCCGGAAATCAAGTTTTTAAAAAGATACTTACCACATAGGAATAGTTAGTCATATTAAATAATATAAACCGTAGTTAAGGAGAGGATGGGCGAAGCTCGCCTTCGTCCTTCGCAAAGCTCAGGACTACGGCGAAGCGAAGTGAAAATAAGAAATTTCGTTATTATCGCGCATATTGATCACGGCAAGTCAACTTTAGCTGACCGGTTTTTGGAAATCACGGGAACTGTGCAAAAAGGCAAGATGAGAGCTCAGTATTTGGACGCGATGGATCTGGAGAGGGAAAAGGGGATAACGATCAAAATGGCGCCGGTCAGAATGTTTTCCAAAGACAAAAAGACCGGAGAAGAGATCATGCTCAATCTTATCGATACCCCGGGGCATATAGACTTTAATTATGAGGTGTCGCGCAGTTTGGCGGCCGTTGAGGGCGCGATCTTGCTTGTGGACGCCACAAAGGGGATTCAAGCGCAAACCATTACCAATCTTGAGCTTGCTAGAGCGCAAGGATTGGTTATTATCCCGGTAATTAATAAGATTGATTCTCTGCAAGCCAAGACAGAGGAGGTAAAGAAAGAAATAAGCGAGTTTTTAAAAATAGACGAGTCATCGATAATGTCCATTTCCGCAAAAACGGGCGAGAATGTGGAGGCACTTTTAGACACAGTGATTGAGAAAGTCCCGGAACCGAAAACAGACTCGGATAAGCCTTTGCGCGCCCTGATCTTTGATTCAAAGTATGATTCTTTTTTGGGAGTGGTTTCTTTTGTCCGAGTGATGGAGGGTAAGGTCAAGCCCAATGAAAAGATATTGTTAATAAACGCGAAATCGCAGGGAATCGTAAAAGAAATGGGAATTTTCAAACCCGAAATGAGTACCATTGGTGAATTAAAGGCCGGAGAGATCGGGTATCTCGCCACAGGCATTAAAGACGCGGAAAAGATCGGTATCGGAGACACGATCACCATCAATAACCCGGAATTAAAGATCGAGCCCCTGCCCGGCTATAAAGAACCGGAGCCGAAAATTTTTGTTTCGGTCTATCCTGAGGACCAGGGTGAGTTTGAATTATTGAAATTAGCCTTGTCAAAATTAAAATTAAACGATTCCGCCCTGTTCTACCAGCAACAGAATTTTTATGTTTTCGGCCGAGGGTTTTTGTGCGGATTTTTGGGCACGCTTCACGCGGAAATAACAATGGAAAGATTGAGGCGTGAATTCGGATTGGAAATAGTGATTGGCGCTCCGCAAGTGGGATACAAGGCTATTGACCCGAAAGGAAAGGAAGTTATGATATATAATCCGTTGGATTGGTCCGACAGTTATCGAAAATTTTTCGAGCCCTGGGCGGAAGTGAAAATTATTATCGGTGCCGCGTACCTGGGCAGAGTGTTTGATTATCTCGCGGAATTGGAAGGCAAGCATATTGATTCTTATCCTTTCGGAACCGACAGATATATGCTTATCTATGAGATGCCTTTGCGTGAAATAATCGGAAAATTTTATGAAAACCTTTTGAATATTACCCAGGGATTTGCATCTTTGACGTATAAGGAGGTAGAATATAGGGAAGCTGATTTGGTAAAATTGGAAATATTGGTCGCGGGAAAGACGGAAGAAGCATTGAGCAGAATTTTACCCCGGGTGAATGCCATTGCCGAGTCCAGGCGGATTGTGCAAAAATTAAAAGAATTGTTGCCGAGAGAATCATTCGCCGTGCCGCTTCAGGGCAAGATCGGAGGCGCGATTGTGAGCAGGGAAACCTTGAGCGGGTTCAGAAAGGACGTGCTTGCTCCGCTTTATGGAGGCGATTACAGCAGAAAGAAGAAGTTGTTGGAAAAGCAAAAGAAGGGTAAGGAAAAAATGAAACAAAAAGGGGAGGTAAGGATACCCCCCGAAGTATTTTTGAAAGTGTTTGGATCGTAAGTCTTAGAATCCGGGCGCCACGAGAGAAGCGATTGTGGCAAGCGCCACCAAGGCTACGATAATAATCCAAACGATTCTGAATAATTTTTTCGATTTTTTTGACATATATTTATACCTGAATAAATTATCTTTACAAAACAATGTTAGCAAAAAAGGGCAAAAAAAGAAAGGGCGGAGGCTTCCAGGCAAAGATCACCAAGGGCTTGGGTATATTGGCTTTCATTTTTTTGTTTAGTTATTTGTCTTTTGCCAATGTCAAGATTTTGATCGCCAGGATGGAGGCGGGTAAAAATCTTTCGGAATTAACTAACACAACTACAGGCCTGGAGAAAGAAAAAGACAGGCTTAATTTGGAGCTTGGTAAAACAGGTAGTGAAGAATTTTTGGAAAAAGTGGCCCGCGAGGAGTTGGGTTTTCAAAAGCAAGGGGAGCAGGTGATAGTGGTAAGAAAAGAAGAGTCGAATCTGGATAAAGAGCCGAGCAAAACTAATCGCTTGCAATTTGTCGAAGATTTTGCTAATTGGATAGGCGGGCTGTTTAAAGGATTAACTCAATAGTTCGGGAGTTTACCACTAATGGTTTGTTAATCGGTTTCAATGATTTTACCACAAAGGTTTATTGATTTTATTAATGAGTTTGCCAGAGTAGCTTAACGGCAAAGCAATTCTTTCGTAAAGAAGAGACTGCGAGTTCGATTCTCGCCTCTGGCTCAAGCAAATTTTACTTCGTAAAATTGTGCCAGTAGTTAGTAGTTTGTAATTTGTAGTTAGCGCAATGAATTATTAGGATATACTAAAATTTGCTTCCCAAAGTACAAATTACTCACACAAAGTACATCTTCGATTCTCGCCTTCATTTTTTGCAGAGCAAAAGTTACTGAAAGCGATTCTCGCCTCTGGAATCGAAGGCGGAGGCGCGACGGCGCCGAGCCAGTACCGGAGCGCAGCCTCAGCAGAGGCTGACGCGCAGGCTGAAAGTCCTGAGCCTGTCGAAGGGCTGAAAGTCCTGAGCCTGTCGAAGGGCGATTCTCGCTCATAAAAAAATCGAAGCCGGAAGGAGGCAATATGAGGGCACAGCCCGTTTTTTTTATACAATGTTTAGGAGTTTCGCTTCTAAACATTTTTATTTTCCGCGGATTTTGCTATAATATTAGAAAAGAATTAAGAATTAAGAATTAAGAATGGGAGGTTTAAAACGAAGAGCGTTCACATTGATTGAGCTATTGGTGGTAATAGCGATTATTGGTATCTTGTCTGCCTTGATTGTTGTGGGAATGAATTCAACAACACAGAAAGCCACAATCGCCAAAGCACAGGTTTTTTCCAATTCGTTGCGTAATTCTTTGATGAGTAATTTAATTTCAGAATGGAAATTTGAAAGCGGAACACATACAGATGGACAGGGTGCGGATGCAAATGATGCTAAAGATACTTGGGGAACAAACAATGCTACCTCTATTTCGGGAGCATTAATAAAAGAAGGGTCAAATTGTATGAGTAGTAAATGTTTGTCTTTTGACGGGAATGATTACGTCGACTACGGAACAGGCTCTTCTTTTAATTTTGGCAATGGAACATCCGATAATCCCTTTACTTTCAATGGATGGTTTAAAATGGCCGATGCTACAAGTTGTGGTTTTATGGGTAGATTTACGAATCCCAGCTATCAATATAGTTTTTATAGCGGTAGTACCGATAAATTAACCTTTATATTATATGATGCCGACTCATCCAATTACATTGCTCGGCGTAGTGTGGCAGTAACTAATTATGAAAATCAATGGATTAATCTTGTTGCTACTTATGATGGTTTGGGCATAACCGGAATGAGGATATATCTTAATGGGGTAAGAGTAGACTCTGCAGATCTTACCAGCGGTTCTTATACGGCAATGGAATTATTAAGTGTTAATAATTATGTGGGGGCGGGCGGGGGATATATGAACGGTCAAATAGACGAAGTTCGCGTATTTAATGCCGCAATTCCGACTTCTCAAATTGAGCAAATGTATTTTGCCGGAATAAATAAACTTTTTGCTAAAAATCAGATTAATCAAATTGATTATCGGCAACGATTAACCCAATTATCAAACAATTTCGCAAAACAATAATGTTTAGGCCTTTGAGGCCTAAACATTGAGAAAATGAATAAACAGATCAAAAAACAATTTGCATTCACCTTGATTGAGTTATTGGTCGTGATAGCGATTATTGGAATCCTTTCCGCCCTGATCATTGTGGGAATGAATAGTACTACAGATAAGGCTAGGATTGCAAAATCTCAGGTATTTTCCAGCTCGTTGCGTAATTCACTGATAAATGACTTGACCTCTGAATGGAAACTAGACAATGGTTCTGGAACAACAGCAACTGATTCGTGGAGTGGAGGCAACTCCGGAACATTAACCGGATTCGCGAACACAACAGCTGGATGGGGAGATACTAATACTTCAGGATGGATGAGCAGTTCCAATTGCATATCCGGAACTTGTTTAAAATTTGACGGGATCGATGATTATATTAATTGCGGAAGCGGCAGTAATTTGGATATAACCGAAAAGATTACGATAAGTTTTTGGTTTAAAGCGTTATCTTTGGGCAGCACAAGAGGTATTATATCAAAGATGATTTATGTAAATGGAACAAACAAACAGGGCTATTTTATTAGATTTAGTACGTCTAGTTCTTTGGGCTTTTCAACTCAAAACAATGTATTAACTGATGGTTTCGTATCGTCCATTACTCCTTTTTCTTTGAATAAATGGTATCATATTGTGGAGACATTTGATTCAGGAACTATGAAAATTCATATTGACGGTGCTTTAAATAATCAAACCATCAATCAAACATATCCACTTGCGGCAGCCACTACTTTTAAAATAGGAAGTACATACGGAGGATCAGAAAATTTTAGTGGCGTGATTGATGATATTCGTGTATTTAGTGCCGCAATCCCGACTTCGCAAATTCAGCAAATGTATTTCGCGGGTCTGAACAAACTTTTCGCGAAACAAATTATTAATGTGAGTGGATACCAACAACGACTAGCCGAACTAGTAATCGATTATGCAAAAAATTAACAAAGCTTTTACCTTAATAGAACTACTTGTGGTTATCGCGATCATCGGGATTTTGTCTGCCTTGATTGTTGTGGGGATGAATTCAACAACACAGAAAG
>JBAZMG010000004.1:0-26917 GCA_041649895.1 Minisyncoccota bacterium
GTTTTTGAATTAGTGCCCCAAACAGGATTCGAACCTGTGACCTTCAACTTAAAAGGTTGTTGCTCTACCAACTGAGCTATTGGGGCTTAACTTCGCAAAGCGGAGTTTATCCTGCATAGTTTTACGCGAAGCAGGACGGACAACTATAAGCCTTCTTCTTTTAATTTTTCCAGCAGTTCTTTTTGTTTTTTTGTAAGCTTTTGGGGAATTTGCACGTTCAATTCAACATAAAGATTGCCTCGGCCGAAACCGGCAAAATGCGGTATTCCTCTTTTCGAAATTTTTAAAACTTTGCCGGATTGAGTTCCCGCGGGAACTTTCAAAATAAGTTTGTTGCCTTCAAGCGTCGGAATCTTTATTTCATCGCCCATCGCGGCCTCGGAAAAAGAAATATCTTCCTCAAGATAAAGATCGTCTCCTTTTCTTTGAAATAATGGATGCGGTTTTACGAAAATACGCGCGTAAAGATCGCCTTCCGTTCCGCCTCGCCTTCCGGCATCACCTTTCCGTTTTACCTTAATTACTTGATTATTGTCAACACCGGCCGGAATCTTTATAATAATTTTTTCCGATTTTTTGATCCTGCCTTCGGCATCACAAACATTGCACGGCTTTTCCGGTTTCGATCCTTCGCCCTTGCACTCCGGACAGATGGTGTATTGGGTAAAAGTGCCCAATATCGTCTTTCGTATTTGTTGTACTCTGCCCGTTCCTCGGCATGAAAAGCATTCATTTACCTTCGTACCCGGTTCCGCGCCCGTACCGTCACAACGCCCGCATCTTGATTGTTTGACGATATTGATCTCTCTTTCCTGTTCGGTCAGAACCGATTCCAGCGGTACTTCAATCGTTACCTCCAGATCGCTTCCCCTTTTAATGTCTTTGTCTTTTTGTTGTTGGAATCCTCCACCAAATCCGTTTCCGAAAATATCAAAAATGTCTTCAATATTTCCAAAGTCGCCCATAATATCTTCCCAGTTGATGTTCGCGTTGTTAAATCCCTGAAAGCCGGCGCCACCCTGATTATTGTTTCCACTACCAAAAACAGTCCCAAACTGGTCGTATTGGGTCCTTTTTTCCTTATCGGACAAGACCTGGTAGGCTTCGTTTATTTCCTTAAACTTTTCCTCGTTGCCTCCTTTTTTGTCCGGGTGGTGTTCGTGGGCCAGCTTGTAATAAGCCTTTTTGATCTCGTCCGGGGTCGAGCCCTTGGAAACGCCTAAAATTTTGTAATAGTCTTTTTGCATCTTGAAAATATAAATACTTGAAATAAGAATGGCAAAATCTTGTTCGATTTTGCCATTCCGGGATTCTGTTAATCGGCCTTGTCTTCTTTGGTCTCAGCTTCCGGCGGTTCTTTATTTTCCGGGCCCGGCTGTCCTTGCGCGGGCTGTTCCGGTTGCTGTTTATACACTTGTTCGCCTATCTTTTGAACAACACCGGCCAGCTCTTCGGTCTTGGCTTTTATATCGTTTATGTTATCACTATCCTTTACTTTTTTCAAATCAGTGATCTTGCCTTCTATTTCCGATTTCAATTCCGGAGTGATCTTTTCCCCGGCGTCTTTGATCGCTTTTTCCGAAGTATAAACCAAGTTGTCCGCCATGTTTCTCGTCTCGATCAATTCTTTTTTCTTTTGGTCGTCTACCGCGTTCATTTCCGCTTCTTTTTTCATTCTTTCGATCTCTTCTTTGGACAAGCCGATCGAGCCTTCCACTTTTATGGATTGCGTTTTCTTTGTAGCCTTATCGGTTGCCACAACCGTAAGGATTCCGCTCGCGTCAATATCAAATTTTACTTCGATTTGGGGCAACCCTCTCGGGGCGGGCGCGATGCCGTCCAGGATAAATTTACCGAGAGAGCGATTGTCTTTCGCCATCGGTCTCTCTCCTTGGAGTACGTTTATCTCCACCGAGGTTTGGTTGTCAGCGGCGGTGGAAAACACCTGCGAGCCCGATGTCGGGACCGTAGTATTCTTGGCGATCATAATAGTGTCCACTCCGCCGAATGTTTCAATGCCTAATGACAACGGCAATACATCCAAAAGCAAAACACTTTTTATATCACCCTCCGGAGTGCGGCCTTCTTCTTTGGCTGTCAAAATTTCCGCCTGAATCGCGGCTCCCACAGCCACTACTTCTTCGGGGTTGATCGATTTATTCGGTTCTTTGCCGAAAAATTCTTTCACCGCTTGTCTAACGAGCGGTATTAAGGTTGTGCCTCCCACAAGAACCACTTCATTGATTTCGTTTTTATCAAGTTTGATCTCGTCTATCGTCTGTCTGACTCGTTCAATTGATCTTTCCACCAAGTCTTTGGTCAGTCCTTCAAATTGGGCTCTGGTGATCTTGTATTCCAGATGCTTCGGTCCGTTAGCGTCCGAAGTTATGAACGGCAAATTGATATTTGTCTCCAAGGCGCTTGATAATTCCGTTTTGGCCTTTTCCGCGGCCTCCTTCAATCTTTGTAGAGCCAAAGTATCTTTACTTAGGTCGATTCCTTGGCCTTTTTTAAATTCATCCAAAAGCCAATTAATAATTCTTTGGTCAAAATCGTTTCCGCCCAAGTGCGCCTCGCCGCCGGTCGCGAGTACTTCCACAACTTCGGGAGAAACATCAAGAATAGTCACGTCAAAAGTGCCGCCGCCGAAATCATAGACTAATATTTTTTGCGCGTCCTTTTTACCGAATCCGTAAGCGAGCGCCGCGGCTGTCGGTTCATTGATCACTCGGAGAACATTGAATCCCGCGATCTCGCCGGCCGCCACTGTCGCCTTTCTCTGCGAGTCGTCAAAATTAGCCGGGCAAGTGATCACCACGTTTTTGATCTCTTCGCCAAGTTTTTCTTTGGCATCCGCTTTCACTTTTTGCAAGATCATAGCCGAAATTTCTATGGGAGTGTACCATTTGTCGCCCATTTTTACTTCCACGCCGCCATCGCTTCTTTCTCTGCTTTCATAGGGCAAGAGCTTCAATTCTTTTTGCACTTCCGGGTCGGAATACCTTCGGCCGATAAACCTCTTTACTCCGGAGATCGTGTTTTGCGGATTGGTAATGGCTTGCCTTTGCGCCAAAATTCCAACCACCTTTTCTCCGCCTTTTGTTTGCGCCACTACAGAGGGAGTAAGTATGGAGCCTTCCCTGTTTTCAATGGCTTTCGGTTCGCCGTTTATTACTGATGCCGCTTTTGTGATAGCGGTTCCAAGATCGATGCCTAATATTTTTGTTGCCATATTTTTGTTTATCCGGTCAAACAGCGTCTTGGCGCTAATTTTGCTCCGCTAGCTGGCGTAGCAAAATTGTTTGATCGGGTGAGTTATTATTTATTTTTATCGGAATATTTTGCGGTTTTGCTTGGAATTGTATTGTTCGTTCACCGCGTCGACTTCCGACCGGTCGTCGGAAGTCGCGCTCGGTCTCGGAAAATTTTCCGCTGAAAATTTTCCTGCGAATGTGTCCGACCAACACAATTCCAACCAACCCGCACTTCTATTCTATTTGTTATTTTATTGGATTAGCACTCAAATGTCAAGACTGCTATTCTCCAAAAAGCAGTATGCGTGAACGAGATTTATTTTATTATCTTCACTTTCGCGGGCCTTATTATCTTGTTGTTAAAACAATATCCTTTTTCCAATTCTTCAATTACTGTTCCGGGCTCTTGCTCGCTGTCTTCTATTAATTCCATTGCTTCCGCCATATTTGGGTCAAACTTTTTGCCAAGGCAATCCAACTCTATAAGTCCTTCGGTTTTTAAAACATTTTCCAGTTGGTTTTTTATCATCAGAAGCCCCTTGATGTTTTGGTCTTGTTTACTCTCTTCGGGTATGGCTTTTTCCGCCCGGTTAAGGTTGTCCAGAATCGGCAATATCTTTAAAAAGAAATTTTCTTTTTCCAAATCGGAAAATTTTTCCAATCTTTCCAGTTCTTTGTTTTTGTAATTGATAAAGTCGGCCTTTTCTCTCTGCCACCCCGCGAAATATTCTTTTTTTTCCGCTTCCGATTGTTCCAATAATTTTTTTAATCCTTCCAATTGGTCCTTCGGCAGATCGATATTTTTTTTCGGATCGGTTTTATTCGGTTCTTCTTTTTTCGTCATATTACTTACGCCAAATCCCCCAACGCCCGATGCAGGGAATAAATTAAATTAATATTTCTGTTGTAATCCATTCTTTTCGGACCCAAGATTGAGATAAAGGCTTTTTCCGATTTTGATATGGGACAGCTGGAACAAATCAGGCTAAGGCCTTGCGTGTGAGGCAAGGGAATCTCCTTTCCAATAAATATTTTCACTCCGCGCACATCGAATTTTTTGATCTTTTCTTCAAAATCTTGAAGCAGGCCGACGAAGCTTTGAATAAAATCATTATCCTTAAATTCCGGTTCTTTCGCGATCTCTTCCCAGCCCTCTTTCCAGGACAGGTCGTTGTTTAAAAAGTGGACGATCGCGAAGCCGGACGAAGTGTCTGCCAAAAATTTTGCCAAGCGCGATGCCAGCTTATACCTGTCTTCCATTTTTTCCTTAATTATACCCTCGATAATTTCTTCAATTTTGTTTTCCTTTTTCTCCTCCCTTTGATTAGTTAAAACAAAATCCACGAAATAGCGATAAGCTTTGTCTGTGGGAATTCTGCCGGCGGAAGTGTGGGGTTGTTCCAAATACCCTGTTTTTATAAGAAAGTTCATCTCTATCCTTATGGCGGACGGGCAAAGGCCAAAATCGTGCTTTTTAGCCAAAGATTCGGAACTGATGGGTTCCGCTGTTTTAATGTATTCCTTGACCAAAGCCTTTAATATCTCGTTTTGCCTTTCGCTTATCATATGCTCAGATTATAACACGTTATTTTTAGCGGTCAAGCGTAAGGATTGCTAACATTTTTAATGTCGAGATAATATTTATTGACAGGCTTTAAATTTTGGTCAAATTCGTAAACCAGGGGTGCACCTACGGGTATCTCTAGGTCCACTATCTCCTCGTCGCCAATTGATTCAATATTCTTCGCGAGTGCTCTGATGCTATTGCCGTGGGCGGAAATAATTATCTTTTTGCCTTCTAAGATTTTAGGCGCGATCTCGTCATTCCAATAAGGCATCACTCTCGCTTCAGTGTCTTTTAAGCTCTCGGTCAAGGGCAGTTCGCTTTCTTTCAATTCCGCGTACTTCGGGTCTTTACCCGGATATCTTTGATCATCTTTATCAAGTGCCGGGGGTTGAGTATCATAGCTCCGCCTCCATTTTTGGCGCATCTCTTCGCCGTATTGATTTTTTATGTCTTCCTTGTTCATCCCCTGGAGAGCGCCGTAATGCCTTTCATTCAATCGCCACGATCGTTCAATCGGAATATCAAGATCCATTTCTTTTAAAATAAGATCAAGCGTGTCTGTCGCTCTTTTTAAAACAGAGGTAAACGCGAGGTCAAAAGAAAATCCTTTTTCTTTGAGGATTTTGCCGGCCTCTATCGCCTGTTCAATGCCAAGTTGCGACAGCTCCACATCGGTCCAGCCTGTGAAAATATTTTCTTTGTTCCAAATGCTTTCCCCGTGGCGTACAATTACTAATTTATACATTTGTTTTTACAATTATTATATTTATTACCTTTAGTATATAACAATTTTGGCAAAAATAAAAAGGGCTCACTTTTATCGCAATACCCCTTGTTCTCGTTTGTTGGCATATATTGCCACCTCCATTGCAATTTCTTCAGGTTTCTTTGGTTTTTGTCCTTTTTCTGTTTTTATCATACCGATAACTTTTTTCATTTTTTCGTTGCTCAGTTCCTCATCTTTTAGGTCGTTCATGATATCACCAACTAAACTTTGAAGTAAAAAGAATTTGTAAATTTCTATTAAAATATTAACTCCGGAATGGGCCAAAGTCAATAATGTGACACAAATCCAAAAATTATTAAAAAACGAAAAAAAGAAAATTACGAAGGTTTTGTATTTGTACCCTTAAAATAAAAAAGAGGGCTTAAGTTAATAAGTCCAATAATGGAGCGAAAAGCTCTTCTATTTCGCAGAAAAAAGTCGTTTTTCCGCAAGCCTTGAGCGTTTTTCGTTTGGCGCAGGATATAAGGCGCCAGCGTTCTTTTTTAGTCAATCCTCGATGAAGAGTTTTCCGGGCGAATTCTTCGCAACAATCGATATTGTACTCCAAACGAATATACGCCTTTAAACAGCTTTCAGTGGCCGCTTTCCGATCAAACACCATCTTGCCCGCATGATCTTTGTTCTTGCTATTTTCCGCTTCCGCGACTATCGAATTGAACAGGACTTCGTAGTCGGTAACAACAATCTCATTATTTTTAGTCATTGAAAACAACTCTCCAAGTTGCCATTTTTATTATACCATAAAAATTATTATTGGCAATGATGGTTTAACCAATTTTAAAAAGGACATCAGTCCTTTTTTTGGTCTTTCTCTTTTGGCCGAAAAAGCCTATCGAATATCTCCCCTCTTTTTTCCTTAGGAATTATGTTAAGGCAGAATCCGATTATTTTATCAAAGCCGTCTTCTTGCGTTTTTCCTTCCCCCAATATACCAAGTATACTTTAGCATTATTTTTAACAAAGGCAAGTTGAGAAAATTAGATTTGAATTTTTGAGAACAAATAAGCGCCCAAAGCGTTCAGGGCGACGATCACAATTCCCAGGACGATAAAATCAGTGGTTAGGCTGATTTGTGATGATCCGGTCAGCGCGCCTCGCAAGGCGTCAACTCCGTAAGTTAAGGGATTGGCCCTGGTTATGGTGTTGATTATTGCCGGTAAATCTTGGAGCTTAAAGAGCGCTCCCGACAGGAAGAAAACAGGCATAACGAGAAAATTCATAATCAATTGGAATCCTTGCATATCCTCCAATAATGACGCGATCGCCGTGCCGAGCGCGGTGAATAGCAATGCCACCATAAGCATAAAAATAAAGGCCAAGGCAAGCATATAATAATTATATATCGTAAATCCGAAAAATAAGGAAATTATAAGGACGATCGTGCCTTGGAGTACGGCAACGGTCGCGCCTCCGAGCGAGCGGCCGATCATAATTTCAAAACGCGAAACAGGAGCCACCAGAGTTTCTTTTAGAAATCCGAATTGTCTGTCCCAAATAATTTCAATTCCGGAGAATATCGCGGTGAAAAGTATACTCATCGCCACAATGCCGGGAACTAAGAATTCCAGGTAGTTTCCCTCTCCGGCGCGTTGAAATACGGATCCGAATCCGTAACCCAAAGCGACCATAAAAAGCAAGGGTTGCCCCAGAGAGCCGATGATCCTCGCCGGGGAGCGGAAATATTTTTTAAGTTGTCTTAACCAAAGAATATAAATTGTTTTGAACATATGTAAAGAATTATGAATTAAGAATTAATCCGCCGTCGCCAAGGCTATGGCGGACAAAGGAATTAAGAATATTGGTGCTGCTTGCGGCAGCTTTTATTTAGATATTTATCGTCTGCCGCCCCACACCTTATGGCCCGCCCATTTTTCTTCGTGTTCTTCTCTAATACCTTTTCCGGTTAAAGCCAAAAAAGCGTCTTCAAGCGAATCGGTATTTGTTTTTTCTTCCAATTCTTTCGCCGTGCCCGTAATAATGATCTTGCCGTGATCAATGATCGCTATTCGATCCGCCACTCTTTCCGCTTCTTGCATATAGTGAGTGGAAAAGAAAACGGTAATCCCTTCTTTTTCATTCAAGTTTTCAATGTAGTTCCACATTAAATTTCTGGTTTGGGGGTCGAGCCCAAGTGTCGGTTCATCCAAGAAAAGAACTTTCGGATGGTGTAATAACCCCCGGGCGATTTCGAGCCTTCGTTTCATTCCGCCGGAAAAATGTTTCACTTGTTCGTCTTTTTTGTCCCAAAGTTCGACGAGTTTCAGCAATTCCTCGGTTCGTTTTTTAAGCAGATCCCTTGGTACATCGTAGAGCATACCGTGAATTTCCATATTCTCTTTCGCGGTGAGATCTTCATCCAGGCTTGGGTCTTGGAATACAATTCCGAAAGAATGCCTGGTTTCGTCCTGTTCCGTCACGGGATCGAATCCATTGATCTTTATTTCTCCCACAGTCGGGCTCAAAAGGGTGGTCAGTATTTTAATCGTTGTGGTTTTGCCCGCGCCGTTCGGTCCTAAAAAAGCGAAAACCTCTCCTGCTTTTACTTCAAAAGAAATATTGTCCACTGCCAGAAAATCCTTAAATTTTTTTGTAAGGTTTTTAACCTGAATTATGTTTTCCATTTTGTTTTTTACCCCCATCTTTTGGGAAAAAGGTGAAGGCGGAATTATTTATTTGTGTTGTCCGCAATACAATCTTCGTACGTGGTTTTATCTCTCTCCTGAATAAAAGCCGTATCACCCGTGTTCCAGAACACAAAAGACTCATCGGTGTTCGAATAGCGCGCGCCCGAAGCCGATAAGGTTTGCAATAATAACATTGATCGCCCGTCACTTAAAGAGAGTGCAACTTTTTCACTGAAAAATACGGCATTGATCGTTTTTCCTCCCGCGCAATCGAAAGTCGCGGAAGTAATTACGTTATCTTGATTTTCCCCTGTGTTTTGCGCGGGGACTTGGTTGATGATCGCTTTACTGGCGCCGCACCATTGGCCTAAATAAAAAGCAAGCGCGAAAGTTCCCACATAGATGATAATCGCCGCGACTCTTGAATACCACGTAACTTTATTCCATTCTATTTTCATATATTTTTACCCCCCATCTTTTTTAAAAAGGTGGGGGTTTGCTCCCCGTTTTTAAAAAATAGCGGGTGGATTAATTAATTATTTTTTATTTTAGTTTTATTATAATCCCCTAAAAGTTAAATTACAATGAAGCATTCGGTCTTTGACATAAAAAAGAGTCTATGGCGGCTCTTTTTTTAATTCTTCAATGATTTTTTGGTGCCACTCCTCAGTGACGATGTTTGTCCACGTGGGCGGTTCCTCATAATCGTCGGCATAGGAATCAACGATTATATCGGTTTCTATGACTGGTCCTGTTTTTATTTGACCGTTTGACTCGTTTAATTTCTGATCATTCAGACAATAAGCCATTATCAGAAAACGGTCCTTCAAATGAATCGGTTCGTTTGGATAACCGTAATTGACCGAAAAATCGCAAGTGGGAATAAAAACAAATTCGTTGTTTTCGATAGTGATTGGTTAAAATCCTACTCTGTCTTCAATGCTTTTTCCCATTTCTTCGACAATCAATGCTTCTATATCTGCCGGCAGCAATCCCAGAATTTCAGTATATTCCAATGAATGCGCACGGAGAGTTTGCCAGAATATTGGTTTTTTTCTTTTGCAATCCTCAACTATTTTGCGTACCCTTTCCCTCACTTTTTTGTTTGGTGAAAGCGGCGTTTCAATCGGAGATTCGGCAACCAATTCGTTGTTGTCAGAAACATCAGGCATCTTGTGTCACCTCTTGGTAATGTACAAATAATAGCTGTTTATATAATACTCCAAAAGCCGATAAACCGTCAATTATTTGCTCAAAAATCAGATTTTACAAAAAGAAAATTTTGAAGTATCCTGTATACGATATGAGTACTCAAGAAAAACTTCCTAAAATTGATATTTGGCCAAAATATTACGCAAGCCAATTGATCCTTAATCGTGAACCAAAGGCGGCGATCGCGGTGATCACTGGCTGGACTAAGAAAGAGGACGTAATGAACAAGCTTTCTCCCAAATCGAGAGAAAAAGTTTCGGTTATGGGGCAGCTTTATTCCAAAGAAGGAATAAATTTTATTATTCGCAATTTGTTTTTAAATCCGAATATTAATTATCTCGTCATCACCGGCAATGACCTGTCCGGAAGTCTGAAAGAGTTTCGGGAATTTTTAGCAGGAGAAAAAAAGGAATTCATCCATAGTGAGATTCCCGAAGAAAAAATCAAAGAATTTATAAATTATTTTTCAAAAAATAATATTGCCGTGGAAGTTTCCAAAGCGGACGAAGCAATAAAAAATCTAGACATTTCGAAATTGCCAAAACAATGGACAGCGGAGCCTATTGATTTTCCCGACCATTCCGGCACCAAGGCCGCTGTATTTCCTTCCGAGAAGGCCGGATTCAGGATTGAGGGAAATAAAGTGGCGGATGTTTGGCTCCGGGTTTTAGACAGGATCTTAAAATTCGGGCGTGAAAAAATGAGTCAGTATGAGGAAAAACAAAAAGAACTGGTGGACGTGATAACAATTGTCAATGGCGACGATCCCGATAACCCTTATCTCCCATCTTATCTGTATTTTACCAAAGAAGATTTGATCAATTATTATCCTCAATTGATGACCGATAATGTTTTTGACGGGATCGAATACACATACGGTCACCGATTAAGAAACCATTGCGGGATAAATCAAATACAAGCCATAATTGAAGAATTAAGATCTGAAAATTATTCTCGCAGGGCTTGCGCGTTCACGTGGAATGTGCAAAAAGATTCCAAGAACACAAAAGCTCCCTGTCTTGATCTGGTTCAGGCTTTGGTCCAAGATAATGTCCTTTACGTGACGGCCTATTTCCGCAGTAATGATATGTTTCGAGCTTGGCCGCAGAACGCGTTCGGCCTTTTGAAGATCCAGAAGGAAATAGCCCAGGAATTGAACTTTTCGATCGGCAAGCTGGTTATAGTTTCTTGTTCCGCGCACATCTACGAGCGTGATCTTTTGGAGGCGCAAAAAATGATAGAAAAAAACAAGCCCAGGCTTGAATGTGAAATTGATCCGCGTGGAAATTTTGTGATCGAACTTACCGATGAGGAGATTGTCGTCAAACACGTCGACGAAGAAGGAGTTTTCCTTCAGGAATTCAGAGGGAAGACCGCGAAAGAGCTTCGAGACCGGATCAGTCACTTCGTGAGCAATTCCGCGCACGGCATATATTTGGGAGCGGAACTTTATCGCGCCGAGCAGGCATTGAAGAATAAAACGGAATTTATCCAGGACGCGTAGCTCTTAAATTTTTCCGTTGGCAAATAGTTTTTGCTTGTTTTTGATCTCAAATCTATTCGCGAAGAATATTGCCAATTCGGCAATTCCGAAAAATACGAAAGTGTAAAATAGGTCTCCCGCGAAATTATTTTTTACGAAAGGCAGGCCAGCTTCATAACAAGCAAGAAGGCCACTTAACGTGCGCGGATACCAATCGGCAAATTGCCAAACAGCCCAATTGGTTATTAAAAAGAAAGAGGCGGTTCCGACAAGGCTCGCACCAAGAGCGGCAAACCATTTTTGTTTTTTGATGAATATTCCCAAAAGTACCGTGAAAGCGAAAGAGAGATAAACGCTCGCTAATAATTGCCACTGGTAAAATCCCAAGATCCAATCACTTAAGAGCATAATCACCATAGGAATTAAAAAAGCAACCCTTTTATCCTTGAGATAATATCCGCTGAAAAGCGCTATTGCTCCGACAGCGGTAAAGTTCATAGGATGAGGGAGGAAACGAGTTAGAAAACCGATAATGATTAGCGCGTAATAGATCATTTCTGAATTATTGTATGTTATTTCCGGTGGAGCGTCAAATATCGTTTTTTCTTCTCCTTGTTTCGGCTTTTCTTACCATTCCTTCGTCCATTCCAAAGTGATGCGCGATCTCATGCCAGACGGTTTCTTTCACGATTCGCCTGACGTCTTCTTCCGATTTGGCTGATTTTTCGATCGGATTTTTGAATATTGTTATTTTGTCCGGCAAGACCTGTCCGTATCCCCATCGTTTTGTTTTTGGAATGCCTTCGTATAAACCGAAAAGAAAATAATTATTTCTAATCTTTAATTTTTTCAATTGCTCCCGAGTCGGCTCTTCTTCGATCACAATTCCGACATTGTCCAATTTTTTAAGGAATTCCTCTGGGATGGCTTCAATTCCCTCTTGTACCAATTTTTCAAAATTTTCCAAGGTCATATTAATGATTATACCAAAAAATCGCCTCCGCGCCACTGGCGGATGAGCGATTTTTTGTTTTTTGCGCCAAAAATTTATTTTGCTTGCGCGAGATAGTGATTTATCAGATTAATTGAAGAGTGTTGTTCGACAAGGCAGGCATAAATAATAACTCCGGCCAAACTGAGAATAAAAAGAGAAACCGTCCCGACGATCAGAATATTTAAAAATCCGAAAATCAAAAACTTATTTTTCTTGAGTTTTTTTACAATACTGTGTCCGACGACTACGCCGGCGTGAAATATTACTGATGGTCCCGCTACTGGAATTAATTGCATATATTTAATTATTCATAAAAAACTCTTTCCGGTTTAAACCAGGCCAGGTTTTTTTGTTTTAACACCAATTCTTTTATAAATTGTTCGATAAAAACGGCCGAGTTGATAAAGATAATAATAATGTATGGGAATGGCGCGAAAAGCAGTGCCGGTCGTTTTTCCGTGATCGCGGCCCAAAGACCGAAACACAGGGAAACAAAAAGATAACACGAAATAAATATCAGCGCGACGAACGGATTTAAGATAGGGATAATAAATGCCAAGAAGGCAAATACAATACCTTCAATGTATAAAAGAGAAAGTTCCAGGGTTTTAATCGGATTGGTCTCCATTCCAAAATGCTTTATAAGGTTTTGCCATCCCCCGCCATACCATCTGCGCATTTGGTTCATATACGACTTCAGTGTTGACGGATCTTGAGTATACGAGATCGCCTTGCGATTATAAAATATTTTCAAGTTTTTATCTTGGAGCTTATATGTAAAATCCAAATCTTCCGCCACGGTGTCGTGATCAAAGGTAATATCTTTTTTAAAAGCGCTTGTCCTGAATGCACTGGCGGCTCCGGGCATAACGAAGATGTAATCAAGATAGCTTTGCGCCAACTTGTGCAAATTCTGTCCTACGGCGTAGTCAAGAGATCGGCAAAGAGTCAGCCAATTGTAGGGACGGCTTACGACGTATCCGGCCATCGCCGCGACATCGTCATTCTCGAAGTTTTTTTCAACTTCTTTGGCAAAATCACGATCAAGAATAGTGTCCGCGTCGGTGGTTGCGAATACGTCGCCCGTAACAAATCTTAATCCGAATTCCTGAGCCCGGCTTTTATTGCCGGTGTTTCTGGGGGTTCTTTTGACGGTGATCTTATCGGCGTAAAGCATTAATATCTCGGGGGTTTTGTCCGAAGAGCAATCGTCGATAAAAATAATTTCATCGAATTTCCGGCTTTGGTTCAAGCACGAAAGAACGCAGGCTTCCACCGCTTTCTCTTCATTAAAGCATGGTACTAAAAGAGATATCTTCATAGATGTGAATGCGTTCTTAGTTTAAAAATATTTTTACTTTTGCGACATAATTCGCATCCCTTCAGAATTGGTTACTACTGTTACGTTCTTTTGAACCAAATAGTCAACGATCTGTTGCATAGTTGCCGGAGTAATACTGTATTGGCCGCCGTTATTAACCACTTGGTGGATCACCAATATTTCCCAAGTGTCATTTTTAATCGCGTCATCAATCCAGCCTTTTATCGTCGTGATCGATGTGTTGTTTTCCAACGATCGGCTTTTTAATATATACGGATTTGTGTCTTTGGTGTTGAAACCGGATTCAACTCCTCGCGCGCAGGTAAATCCCGCGCTTCTTGTCGCGCTCTCAACAGTACTATCAACGTCGCCGAAGGGATACGCAAAAGTATTTACTTGATTAACTCCAATTGATAACAAGTCTTGTCTTGATCCATTGATCTCGCTTTGCAATTGAGTTGTAGATAGACCGATCAGATCGGCGTGAGTTCGGCTGTGCGCGCCGATTTCGTGTCCGGCTGATTGCATTGTTAATACTTGCGAAGCATTGACATAGTTATACGAGTCATTTAAGCCGCTGGTGGTAATAATATATTGGGTACTTTTTAATCCGGCTCGATTTAAAATCGGCAAGGCGTTGTTATAAGCTGACAGCCAGCCATCGTCAAAGTTTATCGATATCATTCCTTTGGGGGTCGCCGGAGTTGCTGTCTTGTTCGCGGAACAGCTGTCAGTGCTTCCTCCGTTTGTGCCCGCGCAAGTCCAATTCCAAGGTCCTGAGCCCGAAACAGTTGACGCGGTTCCTTTGGCGCAAAGGTTGGTTGTAGGTTTAGCGGAAAAAGTATTGCCGTCAGATGAACCGCATTCACCGTTTACTGGTGTCGGAGTCGCTGTCTTGTTAGCGGAACAACTGATATTATTTCCTCCGTTTGTGCCCGCGCAAGTCCAATTCCAAGGTCCTGAGCCCGAAACAGAAGAAGCGTTTCCATAACTACAAAGGTTTGTCGAAGGCTTGGATGTGAATGTCTGTCCGTTCGAAGATCCGCAAACACCATTCTTCGCTGTTGGCGAATTCTTTTTCACGGTAATACTGATCAATCCCGAAGCATGGCATCCCTTGTTGTCGCTAACAACCAAGTTACAGTTTACCTTTCTGTCAGACGAAACACTCGGAGCGTAATATGTGGGATTGAGAATATTTTTTTGAGAGAGCTGTCCGCTTGTACAAGTCCAGGAATAGGTCAAAGAATTACCACTCGGGCTTGTCGCGGTCGCGTTTAGAGTTGTGAATTGTCCGGATTGAATTTCCGTGCTTCCACTGACGCCGACAATCGGATTTTGGCAGGTAGTTGTTTGAGTTTTATTTGCCGAACAACTGTCGGTGCTTCCTCCGTTTATGCCCGCGCAAGTCCAATTCCAAGGTCCTGATCCTGAGACAATCGAAGAAGACCCCTTGGCGCAAAGATTTGTCGTCGGTTTCGCGGAAAAAGTATTACCATCAGATGAACCGCAATATCCGTTTATTGGTGTCGGCGGTGTCGGAGTTTGAGTTTTTGTTAATTTGATTTTGCTCATTACACAATCAGAACAGCCGCAATGAGAACCCATCGTTGCGTGAGAACAAGAGACAAGTTCGTATCCGGAAGGAACTTGGTAGGCGTAAGAGTTGGAGCCCGGGCAAGTGGCTTGTGTCCAAAACTCAATTGAGCTTGGTAAATCATCCGAAGCCAAATCGGTCATACTGAATCCGGGAACAATAGTACAAGTTGACGGTTGGGGTGTCGGAACTGTTTTCGCGGCTGAACAGGTATCAATACTGCCTCCATTTGCGCCGATACACATCCAAGACCAGGGGCCATTACCCGTTATCGGAGAACTTATTCCTTTAGCGCAAAGATTTGTCGTTGGTTTCGCGGAAAAAGTATTGCCGTCAGACGAACCGCATTCGCCATCTACGGGTTCAATAATTTTTTCCAAAGCCAATTTGATCTTGCTCATTAAGCAACCGGGGCATCCCGAGTGAGTGCCCGTTCCTCCGCTCGCGCACGAGATCAATTTGTATCCATCGGGGATTTGGTATCCATACTTACTTATTCCGGGGCAAGTGGCCTGTGTCCAGAATTCAATTGAATCCGAATTATCAGAAACCAGCTCGGTCATACTGAAACCGGCAAGAATGTCGTGGCTTAGCGACTGAGGAACGGTAGCGGCCGCTGTCGTCTTAACCAGAAGAAAGAACCCGATAAATATCAGGCATAACAAAAGTACTACTTTTAACAAAGTTTTTTTGTTTTTCATAAACAAGATTATTATTTTACTAAATTATTGGAAAAATACTTATGCGCATATAATAACAACTTATTTCCAATTTGTCAATAGTAGTTTGTCCTCAAACAATTTACTCGTGTTTTTTTGTTTTTTCTTCAAAATCAGCGCTATCGCCGGTTCCCTTGGTGAAGACATAACCTTTTCCCGCGGTGATCGTTCCTTCTTTAGCTGAAACATCGCCATCGGTTTGAATATTCAGCCTTGCGAAGATATTCCCCTTTTTGCTAATAATATTTCCCTTCCCCGCGATTATGCTTCCTTCTTTAGCTGAAACATCGCCATCGGTTTGAATATTCAATTTTGCAAAGATATTTCCCTTTTCGCTAGCAATACCACCTTTTTTAGCAATTAGGCTTTCTTCTTTTGTTATAATATTTCCCGAGGCGTTAATATCTCCGTTTTGAGAGCAAATGTCAGCCTTGGCTATTATATCGCCCCCCATACTGATAATATGGCCGCTCGCGGCAATGTATCCTTGGTCCGACAAGATGTCTTCTTCGGAAAAGATGTTTCCGTTCTTCGCAAAAATACGCCCCAATGCGGCAATGCCTCCTTTGGTCACAATACCTTCCCCGGCCTCTATCTTTTCAAAAGAAAAAATATCTTTTTTCGCGATTATGCTTCCTTCTTCGGCGACGATTTTTCCTTCTTCGGCAAATATTTTTCCCTCTTGAGCAATTATTTTTCCATGTTTACTGATAATGCTTCCTGTGGCGACAATATTTCCGGTTTGGGCATATATATCTTTTTCGACCGTAATCGTTCCCTTAACATTAATGCCGAATTTGGAATAGAGATTGGTGCAATTGACATCAGCTTCAATTAAAAGGCCATCGAAAACAATTTCGATTTCGTCGTCAGCGGTTAAAGAACCGTCTTTTATAAGCCTATGCAATTGTTCGGCAGACCTTAATATTATCATTTTTTCAGTTGTTATTTTTTATAATAACATATTTTAATCACTTTGCGAGTAATGTTAATTTTATAAAAAAAATGGGCCTCAGAATCGTTTTAAGCGTATCTTTCGGCCCAGAATCGTCTTTGCTCCGTTGTATGCCGGTCAATTGCGGCATCAAGTGCGGAGCTTCTCTTCATTTCTTCGCTCATTCGAAGTCCTTCTCCGATAGTTGCGTCGATTCGATCAATCTCGGCATCGGATGGGTGGCCTTCTTGCGCTTCCCTACATAGCCGAAGTTGGTCTTCGGCCATTTTATTTGCTTCGTCAGGATTTAAAACCATTACGATCGCCTTATTTCTTTACGGTGTTGTAAAGAATTTTATGCTGTAATCATAACATATAATTACCATACTTGTCAATAGTAATAGATTTAATAAAAAGCGCCGGCGCAGGCGCGCTTATTAAGTTAGATCATAAAAATGCAGATCAATGGGAATGTTTTTCGCCTTAGCTTTTTCAATAGTGTCTGCCGTCCCCAATCCTTCGCTTGTTTCTGTTTTTATGCGGAATGCCACTAATTCATCAGATGCTTCGACAACTTTTGAATTCCGCTCATAATATTTTTCTTTTTTATTTTCCTCCGTGAAATTGGTATCAGGGTTTTCAATCAACGCGTTCGGGTTTATTTTTTTGAGCTGAGTTAATTGATTAACAATACCTTCCGCTTGTTCAGACGTAATGGTTCCAAGTCGAGCGTGTTTTTGGTAGTGTTCGATAAATTTTTCAAGGGTGGTCGGAATAAATATTTTTATTCGTTTGGCTTTGGAGTCGTGTTTTAACGCTTCATCAATGGCGATAAAGTCAACATTTAATGCTCCGCCGGAAACAATGCCGTCTCCTCGCGCCATAATTTTAGCGACTGTTTCTCGGACATCGTTTTCAATTTTTGGGTTAATCTTGCGCCAACCCCCGCTGATGCCAATCCATTTCATATAATTTTAAATCAATTGAATGGTTATCTATACTTTTAGAGAGATGTTAGTGCCGAGCGAGTGATTGATCCGACATAGCCCGCGGCCGGCGATATTCCTTTTGCGATTTGAAATTTAATGACCGCGGCTTTCGTTGCCTGGCCGAAATAAGTTGTTTCGTTTCCCAACGAACCCAAACCGGTTTTCGAAATTATGTACCCGTTGGCATTTAATATTTTTTGGAGCGCGCGCACATCCTCGCCGCTGATACCTTGATAAAGGTTGCGGGTTAGAGCGACGCTAGGATTACTTTCGGTTGCTATTAATGGATGACTAGCGATAAACGCTCTTGTCGCGGCGCCATAATATCCTTTTGCCGGAGATATTTTATTTGCTGTTTGGTATTCGGCCAAAGCCGCTTTGGTGGTTGTACCAAAGTATCCGGTCGCCCCCGCTTTTTCAAGTTGCGCGGCCGTGGTACCGGAATTTGCTTGTATAAGAAATTTTTGTAGCGCGATAACCCCGGCACCGGACGATCCGACATCAAGATCGGTGGTTGGAACAGATAATTCGGTTGACGATGTGAGATTTTCAGGGGTGGTAGCTAGAGAGTTGATTATGGTCGAAGACAGATTGGCATCGGCAGAGAGAGCGGCAGTAAATGTATCGGGAAAATTTACCGCAATGAACTTCAGGAGAGTGGCGCTATTGGATGTTTGCGTGATAATTTTAGAGAGAAATGATATTTTCTCTTGAAGTGAAAATTCACTTGTTAAACGCGGGAAAGGATTTGTCGCAATGTCAGCACTGTTGCGAATTTCCAAGTGCAAATGTGCCGCTCCGCCCGAGGCGTTGCCGGTATCGCCCACATATCCCACAAGAGATCCTCGTTCAAGGATTGTTCCCATTGCCACACCCTCTCCAATTTGATCAAGATGCATATAGACAAAAGTTTCGCCGCCGGGATTGGCAGTGTAAACATAGTTTCCCGCTGTCGGTCCCGTGCCCGTACGCAGGACAACCGCGGGAGTGGGAGAAACGATCGGAGTCCCTTTGATTGCCATAATGTCTTCGCCTTCGTGGGTGCGCCCGCCGGAGCGCGGAGCGCCAAAGTTTGGAGAAACATCTTCAATTTCGATGCCAAAAAGAACCGGTATTGAAATTGAGGCAACTGCAGTGTCGCTCAGCGCGTTGATTTTTTGTTGCAAAGATTCGGATGGCGGCCCCCATTGATTGATGCTTTCCGTTTCATCCAGATTATCAATATCGGAAATATCCGCGGCCATTGCAAATGACGCCGTAAATATGAGTAATAGCGCTATTATTATACAATAAAAGGTATTCGGTTTCACGTTTTTAAATATTTTCATATGCATAATAATAGCACATTTCGCAATAAAAATCTCGGTAAATTTTTAAGTATAAAAAAAGAGGCGTAATCACTTAATTGTATATGACTGCCCCTTAACTTTGTCGGAATACTACGAAATATCCATAAATGTAGCCATGAGTCCCGACCTCACCCGGTCCAAAGCAGACCAGTTCCAGCTCGGGATGTGCGCCAATAAATGTTGCCAGGTCGTTTCCGAAATCCGCTTTGTTTCTGTCGAAATAGTAAACTCCGTGCCCATAATCGATAACCGATTGCATGGATCCATTATGGACATTTTCTGGGTTGCTTGGCGAGTAATCAACGCATCCGGTTGATATGACCAAGGTAGCTATTATAATAACTACCACCACGACAAAGATCTTTTTCATTACAAAACCTCCTAAGAGTATAAAAATATTATATAATATATTACTAGTTTTTGTCAACAACGGGAGTGGGATTAAAGATTTCGGTAAAGTTTAAGTATAAAAAAAGAGGCCATCCTTTGATATTATTAATCGGTAGTGGTCTCGGTAGGGTTAAAATGTTGATGAATTTGTGTAAGTAATAGGGTCGCAACAAAAATTAGGCCAATACTCAATGCAACCGATTTAATGATTTTGGAACTATCCCAAATTAATGCAAGCAATAGTCCCGTAATCAGCGCTACAATCAATACTTCGAAAAATTCTTTGGGTTTCGCGTCAAAGAGCATACCCATTTTATATGATATGATGCCATTTATTGTCAAGCCAAGTGAAAATATCGATTATGCGATATTAGCGCAATTCAGCTATCCTTTGAATGATTTCTTCGTCGGAATTAACGCAGTGAACGTTCGGTATTTGGAAAAAGAAAGAGTCTAATTTACCGGAAACTATAATAGTTTTTTTTAATCCCATCGCCATACCGGCCTCGTATCGCGCGCTTTCCTGGTTATCTTCCCATAGATAAACAAGGACGTCTGAATCGCGAACCGCTTGAGTTTCTATAATCGCTTTCTCTTTTGTTGATCCTTCTTCAATCAGGGCAACCCAATCATAAGCAATTATATGCCCATCTTTTCTTAGCGCGTCCATAACCGCTTGAGCGCGTTTCAAGTTTTTTCCCGCAACGTAGACTTTTGCCATAAACAAATAGTATCATTTTTTTCTAAATAAAAAAATACCATATTTTGACAATACGAGTATTATAGATTCAAGGTCTGGTATTAATTAATTTAATTTTTTCCTCCCTTCGCCAGCTTTTGATTTCCGCTTCTCTTTTTCTGGCATCCCCCAGATTATCAAATGTTTCCGAGTATTTTAATTCTACCGGTCTTCTGATCTTTGTATAATGCGCTCCACATTTTGATTCATTGTGCTGTTTTATTCTTTTCATTAAATCATTCGTACAGCCAACGTAAAGGGAAGAGTCCGCGCATTTAAGAATATAAGTATAATATGTCATTTTTTGAAAGCACTGAATTGGTGGCATTTAACACATAGGTAGTACTTCGCTCTGCTGAGCTCAGTATCTCATTTAGCAAAATGACCTACTGGGTCCGTCACCTACGTTCTGAGCCGCAGGTCCTGATGAGTGAAACGAAGAAGGGCTGCGGGACTTGGATTCGAACCAAGATTAACGGCTTCAAAGGCCGCGGTCCTACCATTAGACGATCCCGCAAAAATTAGTTTTCCATTGCCTCAATTAAGGCCAGTTCCAGTGGGAGTTGTTGAATAGAAGCGTATTTGCTTTTGTTTTCGGCATCAAGAACGAGATTGAGAAGATTTTTTAAGTATTTTTCATCAAATCCGTCAGCCTGGTCGAGCATCCTTTTTATCACGTCTTCCGTTTCTCCCGGCACTATTGATTCGGTTAATTTTGAATCTATTTTAAGGATAAGCAATTTTCTCAAATAGTCAACCATTGAACGGGAAAACTCCTGGATATCCAAACTTTTCTCCATATTGTCTGATAGGAATTTTAACGCGCCCGCTTTATCTTTTTTGATAAGCAGATCGCACAGTTCAAAGAGAAGGCTCGTGTCCACAAGCCCCAACAATGCTTTTACGTCGTCAGCTTTTATTTTTTGGCCGGAGAAAAAATTAATGATCTGGTTTAGTTTTGCCTCCGCGTCCCTCATTGATCCTTCAGAGGAAGCGGTGATAAGCCCCAGAGCTTCTTTTTCTATTTGAATCCCCTCCTTCTCGCAAATTATCGTTAATTTTTTCATCATTGTCTTAAAATCGATTTTGTGGAAATCGAATTTTTGGCAGCGCGATGCGATCGTCGGTATCATCTTGTGCGCTTCCGTGGTCGCGAGGATGAAAACCGCGTAAGCGGGCGGCTCTTCCAATATTTTCAATAAGGCGTTCGCCGCGTCTTTGGAAAGCTGGTGCGCTTCATCCAATATCAAAACTTTGTATTTCAAAAATGCCGGAGAAAACTTTATGCTCTCTCTGATGCTTCGCACCTCGTCTATTCCTCGGTTTGAGGCCGCGTCTATCTCGATCAGGTCGATCGCGCGGTTGTGGTTTATTTCCAAACACGACGGACATTCGTTGCAGGGTTCGGCGCCCTTTCTGTTTTCGCAATTAATGGCCTTGGCGAATAGTCGCGCTAAGGTTGTTTTACCCGTGCCGCGATGTCCGGAAAACAAATAAGCGTGGGACACGGTCCCTGAGATGATTTCGTTCTCAATGGTTTTGACCACGCTTTCCTGGCCGATAAAATCGCGGAAAGACTGGGGTCTGTATTTTCTGTATAAAACTAAGTTTGCCATAGATACCTCATTTTAATATGTTTGATGATAAAAAGCAATCCGAAATAAAAAAAGTGGAGAGGCATCGGCAACTCTCCATATTGGCACTGGTAAGACACGACCGATATTGATTTAAGGTGCAAATCGAGATTGCGGAAGAACCTATTTTTTGAGTGAAGAACTTACATCCTTGCGCATTCACACAAAATAAATCAGCCGATTGATCTGGATGAGAGAACGTGCAAAATGCATTTTGCAAAGCTGACTGTGAATGGGCAACTTATTTATACCCCCAAAGTTGTCAACAGTCAATTTCTTGACAATCCGCGCAATAATGGTAAATTAAAAGTGTTATGAAAAATAAAGTTAATCAAATTTGTTGTTGCTCATGTTTCGGCAACTCTTAACGAAGAGATTAGTTTTATTTTTTGAAAAAAACCAAGCAACGTAAAAACTAACCTCTTCAGCAGAAGAGATTTTTTAATTAAGAGAATGGAAATAAATATAATAACAAGAAAATGAAAACAATTTTAGATCATATCGGCAATACTCCGCTAGTGAAAATAGAAAGTATGGAGGACGGGTATCCGGCTAATATTTTCGCGAAAATAGAAGGCTTTAACCCCGGCGGTTCGATAAAAGATCGAATCGCTTTGAATATGATCCTTGACGCTGAAGAAAAAGGCTTGCTTAAAGAGGGAGATACTATTATTGAGCCGACGAGCGGAAATACCGGCGTGGCATTGGCAATGGTGGCGGCAATGACCGGTTATAAATCAAAGTTGATGATGCCGGACAGCACCAGCCCGGAAAAGATGAAAATGATTCGGGCTTTTGGCGGTGAAGTGATCCTTATCGATAAAAGTGAATGGAAGGATGTTCATAAAGTAATTGAAAAAATAAAAGAGAAAATAGATAGTGGCGAGAGACTCGTGTTTCTAAACCAATACGAAAATATAAATAATCCGGGCGCGCACTATATCCAGACCGCGGAAGAGATAATCGAACAAATGAAAGACAATTCGAATGTCGATTTTTTTGTCGCGGGAATGGGTACGGGCGGAACGATCTCAGGTGTGGGTCTGAAATTAAAAGAAAAATATCCTGAGATCAAGATAATCGGCGTGCAACCGGTCCACGGGCAAACAATAGAAGGATTACGTTCGCTTGAGGATTTTACGCCCGCGGTCATAAACCTGGAAGTAATTGATAAGATATATGATCTGGAATCGGAAAAAGCGATGCAAGCCCGCGAAACTTTGTCTCAAGAAAAAGGAATTTTAGTTGGACCGAGTTCCGGAGCGGCAATATATGTCGCGAGACAGATCGCGATGGAAAATCCGGGAGCCACGATTGTTACAATATTTCCGGATCGCGGCGAGCGATACCTTTAAATAGCCATAAAGTTAAGGTATAATAATATTATGTTAAAACTATATAATACTCTTACGAGAAAAATAGAAGAATTTAAACCATTAAACGACAATAAGGTGGGTTTGTACGCTTGCGGCCCTACCGTGTATTGGTACGCGCATGCCGGCAATTTGAAGACTTACATCTTTGAAGACATCTTAAAAAGAGTTTTGAGATACAACGGCCTTGATGTTAAACACGTGATGAATATCACGGATGTGGGACATCTTACTTCCGACTCGGACGAAGGCGAAGACAAATTGGAAAAAGGCGCGGCACGAGAACATAAGACTGTTTGGGAGATCGCGCGATTTTACACGGACGCTTTCAAAAAGGATATGAAACTCTTAAATATTGAGGAGCCGGATATTTGGGTAAAAGCCACAGACACAATCCCGCAGCAATTGGAGTTGATTAAAAAATTGGAAGAAAAAGGATTTACCTATAGTATTGATGATGGTGTTTATTTTGACACGGGAAAATTGGAAAAATACGGACGCCTGTGGACGGGCGCGGAGAGAAAAGAATTACGAGGCAGGATCGAGGAAAACAAACAAAAAAAGAATCCAAGTGATTTTGCTTTGTGGAAATTCAGCCCCAAAGATGAAAAAAGGCAAATGGAATGGGATTCGCCCTGGGGCAAAGGTTTTCCCGGCTGGCATACCGAATGTGTGGTAATGAGCGTGGAAAATTTGGGAATCCCCTTTGATATTCATTGCGGGGGTATTGATCACATTTCTGTGCACCATACGAATGAGATTGCCCAGGCCGAGGCTGTTTATGGAGAATTAATGGCAAATTATTGGATGCACGGAGATTTTTTGGTTTCGAAAGACGGAAAAATGAGTAAATCCAAGGGAAACATCGCTACAATCGAAGATTTGCAAAAACAAGGAATAAATCCGTTGAGTTATCGTTATCTTTGCCTGACTAGCCATTACCGGTCAAAGCTTACCTTTAGCGATGAGAGTATTCAGGGCGCGCAAAACAGCCTGGATAATCTCTATAAGAAAACAGTTGATTTGTTCGCTAATTATTCGCCCGTAAAAAACAAAAGCGCCGAAGCGGAAACATATAAGCAAAAGTTTTTGGATTTTATAAACAATGACCTGGATATGCCCGGAGCATTGGCGCTCGCCTGGGATCTGGTAAGGGATAAAAATATTATTGATAGCGAGAAATACGAGCTTTTACTTGATTTTGACAAAGTGTTCGGCTTGAGCATAAAAGAAGTTTCAACCAATACTAAAAGATCGGAGACGGAAACCCTTCCCGCGGAAATAATGGATAAAGTGAAAGCGCGGGAACAATTTAGAAAAGATAAAGAATGGGACAAGGCTGACGAGATCAGAAAAGAATTGGAACAACAGGGATGGGTTGTGGAAGACTTGGGAGAGGAGACGATTTTGAAGAAGGCTTAAAAATTAATAAAAATAAAAAGGCATTTGAGAAAATGTCTTTTTTGTTTACGAAAAGTCGCGAATGATATTGGGAGTCAAAAGTACCGTGTCGCCATCGTGTTTTTTCAGTTCCAACCTTGTGAAGTACCTTGTTTTTCGTCGGGTACTGTTTGGTGGCATTCTCTCTCCTCTGCATCTGTGTATCGATCGACCCTCTAAAACCAAAGCGTTCTTTTTAGCAAACCTGCTGACTGTTACGGTTCCGCCGGCGATATCTTTTTTGATGAAGAAAATATAGTCTTCATCTTCCACGAATTCTCTAACCATAATAATTTCCTTCAATATCGGCCAATTTGTAAATGACCCTTGTGAATATTAAGAGAAATTTTATTTTGTGTCAAATTTTTTGGCATCCAGGCAAGTTTTGTAAAAATCGATCACTCGGTCGGCGATATTGCTCCATTGGTATTGTTTTACCGTTTGGAGTCCCCATTGTGACATTTTTTGCCGCAGACCCTCGTCTTTGATGAGTGTTTCCAATTTTTCCGCGAGCGCTGATACGTCTTTCGGTTCCGCCAGGAACTGTTCCCCCCTTGTTCCGGATAACAATTCTTTATAACCCTGATTCGCGAACCCACAAACCGGTTTGCCCGTGGCCATCGCTTCCAGTAATACTATTCCAAAACTTTCGCCGAAGATCGCGGGACTGCAGTAAATGTCGCAGGTGGAGAAATATCTTCTCACTTCAAGTCCGGTCTTCTGCCCCTCGAAATAGACCTCTTTGATCCGGTTCTTCTTTGTGTATTTGACGCATTCGTTTTTCAACACCCCGTCGCCCACTATGATCAGTCGGATGTTGTTGTATTTCGGCTTTAAATTTTTGTAAGCTTCAAGCAAGTAGATCAATCCCTTTCGCTCTTCGATGCGTCCCAGGAAAAGAATGTTTATTTTTTTGTCATCGAATCTTTTTACCTTTTGGATGGTTTGTTTGAAGTTGTTTAAATTGATCCCGTTCGGGATAACGGTTTTCGGGCCCGTGAATTTTTTAAACGGGTCGAGATTGAAAGAAGCGACACCGATCACGCCGTCAAGTTTTTTACCCAGATCTTCAAAAAATTTTTCGGAAAAATAGAATTTTTTAATTAGTGTTGGAATCGCGTCCAGGTTCGCGTGGAAAGTGAGAATGTTCAAACTTTTGGATCGGTCGAGGATCTGCGAGCCCGCGGGAATGATATAATTGTGAAAATGGAGAACATCGAATTTTTCCCGTTCCAAAACTTTTTTTATGGCAAAGGGATTGAAATTGAGGCAAAGATCGCCCTGCGTGCCCGCGAAATTAAGAGGTATCGACGTGCCTAAAAGAATTACGTTTTTGCCGTAATTCTCGAAAAGATTTCTCCGGGGAACAATAATTTTATTCTCTATCCCCCTTTTTGTGTATTCTTCAGATAAGCCCAAAATATGGCTTTTGACCCCTCCTGGGTTTGCGAAAGAATGAAAAGATATAAATCCTACTTTCATAAATGGTGTGAATTGACGATTGTATGGTTGCTTGGTATATTATACTTGATGAAAGGAGATTTTTCAAACTTAAAACCGGGAACCAAATTGCCGCCGCAGGACATTGAAGCGGAAAGAAGCACGCTTGGAGCCCTGATGATAGACAAAGATGCTGTCATAAAAGTGGCTGATTTTTTGCGTGCCGACGACTTTTACAAAAAAAGCCATCAGCTCGTTTACCAGGCAATGGAAGATCTGTTTAACAAAGGTGAACCCATCGATCTGATCTCCGTATCCTCAAGACTGAAAGAAAATAACAAGCTCGAAGACGTGGGCGGCGTGGCCTATTTGACAGAACTGATCAATACGGTTCCCACGGCGAGCCATATTTTAACGTACGCGAAAATGGTCCAGAAAAAAAGAATATTGAGGGATCTGATCCAGGCGGGAGAAGAGATCGCGCTTTTGGGTTATGAAGAGGCCGAGGAGGCCGACGGATTGCTCGACCGCGCGGAAAAAAGAATTTTCGGTATTACGCAAAAAAGTTTGACCCAGTCTTTCTTGCCGATCAAACCCTACCTTGAAGAAGCTTATGAAAGAATGGAAAAATTATCGCGCCAAAAAGGAGCCTTGCGAGGAGTGTCAACCGGATTCCACGGATTGGACGCTATGCTTTCCGGATTACAAAAATCCGACCTGATCATCTTGGCGGCCAGGCCGTCGATGGGTAAAAGTAGTTTGGCTTTGGATATCGCCAAAAGCGTTGCGTTGAAAGAAAAGAAGCCCGTGGGATTGTTTTCCATTGAAATGTCAAAAGACCAGATCATCGACAGGCTGATCAGTTCGGAATCCAATATCGATTCTTGGAAGATCAGGCAAGGACACTTGTCTTCCGATGGCGAGAATAGCGACTTTGCCTGCATTCAGCACGCGCTCGGAACTTTATCCGAAGCGCCGATATTTATCGATGACGCCGCCACTTGCAGTGTTTTACAGATGCGGGCAATGGCGAGGCGCTTGCAATCAAGTTATGGATTGGGGTTGATCGTG
>JBAZMG010000005.1:0-26214 GCA_041649895.1 Minisyncoccota bacterium
GCTAAGCGCTGCTGGTACTCGGATTGGGTGATTTGGTTTTTGGCGAAAAGCTTACTCAATCCAGCGAAATACATTTGTTGGATTTGAGAAGTCGGCATTGCGGCATTGAATATACGAACGTCATCCAACAAGCCGTTATAGCTTGATCCCCCAATGGTCAAATTGTTAGCTGAATTATCGGGAGAGCCCCAAGCCTGTGCATGTGTACTTTGATACCTACCATCAATATACAGCATACCGTTAACACCATAATTTTCTACAAGAGTTAAAAGATGCCATTTACCGTCATTTACCATATAATACGCGCCTGAAAAATATTGATAAGGTTGCGAAGGATAATAATTAAAAAACTCAATATGACTAAGATCTCTTGTGATTAAAAGATTCCAATAAGGAGAACCGCTCGTAGCTTTTGATAATACACTTATTCCAGAAACATTTCCTGCCATAGTAGTTTGAACCCACAATGAAAGCGTAAAACTATTGTTACCAAAATTAAGAGAGGCGTTATGTGGAACAATCACATAATCATCTGTTCCATCAAACTTCAAACATGTTCCTGATATACAATTGGAACTACTCATCCATCCGGAAGTGTGACTATCTCCATACCCGGCTGTTGTATTCGCAAAAGCAGTGAGCGTTCCATTATTGCCTCCGCTCCAAGAATCGGTTGCTGTTGCTCCTGAGGCATTATCAAGCCTCCACTCGGAAACCAGATTACTCATTAATGAATTACGTAAAGAATTGGAAAACACTTGGGCTTTGGCGATCGTGGCTTTCTGTGTTGTCGAGTTCATTCCCACAACGATTAAGGCGGAAAGGATACCAATAATCGCTATTACGACTAATAGTTCGATTAACGTAAACGCTCTTCGTTTTATACTTCCCATTCTTAATTCTTAATTCTTACTTCTTAATTCTTTTCTAATATTATACCAAAAATTTATGGAAAATAAAAATGCCCCGTAGCAGAGTTGCCTACGGCAACACACTACAGGACATTCTTACTTCTTGATTCTTGATTCTTTATTCTTGATTCTTACTTCTTGATTCTATTTTAGTACATTCCTCCCATACCGCCCATACCGCCGGCGCCGCCAGCGTGCCCATCGCCACAGTTGCAATTTTTTTCTTCGGGCTTTTCCACTACCACGCATTCAGTAGTCAAAAGCATAGACGCCGCGGAAACCGCGTTTTGAATACACGATCTGACAACTTTTGTCGGATCAATAATTCCAACTTCCATTAAGTCTTCGTATTTGTCTTCCGCCGCGTTATATCCATGAGCAGCTGCCATCTTTTTTACTTCGGACGCGACCACTGCCCCATCTTTGCCGGCGTTATCCGCGATCTTTCTGATCGGATCTTCCAGTGTTCGCATTAAAATATCAATCGCCACTTTTTCTTCGCCTTTTAGTTTTAATTCTCCTAGGGCCTTTTGGCATCGCAATAACGCCACGCCACCACCGGGCACAATTCCCTCTTCAATAGCGGCACGAGTAGCAGAGAGCGCGTCTTCCACTTTGTGCTTTCTCGCTTTTTGCTCCACTTCCGTGGCGGCGCCAACTTTTATTACCGCGACTCCGCCCGCGAGCTTTGCCAACCTTTCTTGTAATTTTTCTTTGTCAAAATCAGAATCGCTTGCGCTAATCTGAGTTCTAATTTGGTTGATTCTTTTTTCGATCTCGGTTTTCTTGCCCTTACCTTCGACGATAATTGTTTTTTCCTTATTTGTGATTATTCTCCTCGCCCTACCCAAAGCATTAAGCTCAATCGCGTCCAATTTCAATCCCAATTCTTCGGAAATATATTGCCCACCCGTGACAGTGGCGATATCTTGAAGCATTTCTTTTTTTCTATCGCCAAAACCCGGAGCTTTAACCGCGACAGCGTTAAATGTTCCCCTTAACTTGTTGACTATCAATGTGGTTAATGCTTCGCCATCCACATCTTCCGCGATAATTAAAATATCTTTTTCTCCCGTTTGCACGATCTTTTCCAAAATCGGCAAAATTTCCTGAATGGAAGATATTTTTTTATCAGTAATTAAAATATATGGGTCTTCCAGTTTCGCTTCCATTCGCTCCACGTTGTTGACCATATAGGCGGAAATATAGCCTTCAGAAAATTGCAAACCTTTTACAATTTCCTTTTCCATTCCAAGGGTTTTTGATTCTTCAATCGTAACTACACCGTCTTTGCCAACTTCCACAATCGTTTTCGCGATAAGGGCGCCGAGGTCCTTGTCTTCCGCGGAAATGGTTGCCACGCGAGCGTAATCCTGCTCCGTTGAAATTGATTTGCTCATCTTTTTCAATTCAGACACAATCACCTCAACTCCTTTTTCCAGTCCGTGCTTAATTGCTAACGGATTCGCTCCGGCGGTCACATTTTTTAATCCTTCACGAATCAAGGATTGCGCCAACAATGTGGCAGTAGTAGTGCCGTCGCCCGCGACATCATTGGCTTTTTCCGCCACTTGTTTTACTATTTGCGCCCCAATGTTTTCTATTTTGTCTTCCAATTCTATTTCTTTCGCGATAGTAACACCGTCATTTGTGATCGTCGGCGAACCAAAACTCTCACCCAAAACCACGTTTCTGCCTTTAGGACCCAATGTGACAGTGACTGCGTTCGCGAGCTTGTCTACGCCCGCTTTAATTTTCGCCCTTGCTTCTTCCGAGTAAAAAATTTGTTTTGCCATAATTGTTATATAAATTAAATTATTCTATTACGGCCAAAATATCATCTTGGCTCGCGACCAAATATTCTTTGCCTCCCACTTTTATTTCGTTCGGTCCGTATTTTGTAAACAAAACCTTATCTCCTTTTTTTACTTCCATAGGGATTACTTTTCCGGAATGGCTGGTCTTTCCCGGACCCACGGCAATCACTGTTCCCTGTTCCGGCTTTTCCTTTTCCGCTGACTGGGGAATTAAAATTCCGGTCTTTGTCTTTTCCTCGCTCTTTAATGGTTCGATTATAATGTGATCTGAAAGCGGTTTGATTTTCATATTTTTTACCCCCCATCTTTTAATAAAAGATTAAGGTGAATTAATTATTTTTTATTATTTTTACCGACATTTATTCTAAACTTTTTTTGCAAAAAGGTGGGGGTAAATTTTTTAATTATCAATGTTTGGGTATTCGATATCCAAACATTCTTATTTGCTTAAATTTTTTGTAGCGAATAAATTTAATATTACGAACCCTCCTTCGCTCCTACGGAGCTACGGCGAGGCAAGCCCTCCTTCGCCTCGCCGAAGCCGATAAGGGCAAAGGCGGGCTTCGTCGGAGCTACGGCGAGGCACACCCTCCTCCGTCCTTCGCAAACTCAGGACTACGGCGAGGCAAGTAAAAACTTTAGCACTTATGACCTTTTAGTGCTAATATTTTAGCCCCCAAGAAAATTTTTGTCAACTATTGCCCGACAACCCAATTTCTTGTTTCACCGCCAGCTTCAAGCTGAAGACCGTCGGTATAAAATGTGGAAACCTGTCCCACCTGTGTAACAATAAGAATCATAGCCCCCACCCCGGTAGAGCCAAACGCTCTTTTAACGGAAATTCTTTGCCAGCTTGATGTTAACACGACATTCGCCGAATTAGTGCTTCCTACCGTTCCACCACCGGCAAGAAGTTCTCGAAGATATATTCTTACTGTTCCCGCCCCCTTTACATAAGCACTTGCCGTATATTCCATATTTGGCCTCAAATTGCTTACGGTTTGAGAAGTATAAAAGCCCGATCCGTTTGTGCTCGTAGTAACGCATTTCAAGCTACGAGACCCTTGCCAATGCTCTGTGGTGTCGGAGGTAAAAACTTCCCCGCCCATATTCGCGGAGAATCCGGTCGTAGCTCCGTTCTCGCAACCGTTACTAAGATTCGAATTTACAAAATTCCTACTCGTTAAAGCACAAACATTACCCACACTTGAACAACTATACCCGAAACCATCAGACAACAATGCTTGTACCGTAAAAGCTGATCCGTCAGTGGATGAATATCTGTAATACACGCTGGAATTGGCGGGATCTGTGGGAATGGTGGTAATATAGGTGGGAGTGAAGCTGGAAGTGAAAGCACAGCCCGTACCATCTTGTTTCAGATCACAAGCAGTCGCGCTAACGGGCACGCTTCCGGCATAAGCCTGATAAGTAAGAATAGTTTTCTCAAGCATCTCAACATCTCCTTTTCTCTTAGCGTCATAAGCTGAATTTCTTGTTCCGCTCGTCCCCACAATGATCAAAGCGGCAATAATACCAACAATGGCGATCGCCACAGATATTTCAATCAATGTAAACGCAGTACGATCAAAATTAAGTTTTGATAAAATGTTTTTACGCATTATTGACTCCGAGATAATCGTGGTTTTTATGTATGCTTGTGGCGCTCTTCTTTTTTAAACTCGATATATGAATAAACAACCAAGAAAACGGTTATTGCCAATAGATAACTAATAATTACGACAAATCCGACAAAGGGATCGATCATTGAGAGTAAAAACAAAATTCCGCCAACTTTAAACAGGAGACCACCCAGCTTATGGGTCTTTTCCCAAACTTTATCGCTTGCCAATGTCCAGGGAGTCCTGATGCCGATAAAATAGTTCCTTTTGGCGTTACCCATCATAACGCCGATATAATAAAAGAAAATGGCGAAGGCCGGCATTAACGCCCAGACCATATTGAACGCGAATCCCAAATTGGCAAAGATCGTCAGGGCAAAAAGATAAAAGAAGAAGATATTGAAAAGTAAAATAAAATCGTCAAAATATTTTCGGAATGATTCGATATTTTTTTTCAAAGGATCGATCTTCGGGATAATAACGAATAATAAATCTAAAATCACTAAAAGCACGGGGAACCACAACAAACCGAAAAGCTTTGGCATATAATCATCAGCTTTGCCATACACGTTCCAATGAGAAATTATTTTATCCGGCAAGAGAGGATAGAAATAGACCGCGATAAAAAAGGAGGCCGCGACAGTTAACAACAAAACGATATTGCTTGATTTTATTTTCATAAAATATTTTTTACCCTGTTAATTACAATTTAAGCGTACGCTTAAATTGTAATTTTAATTATTTATACATTTATTATTTTGTTAATTTTTGATTTATTAAATACTATTAATTTTCTATTGTGAAAATTAAAATTATTTAACTGGGTTTACCCGATTAAATACGATTTAATTATCCTCTTAAATCGTAATTTTTAATCTTTATTATTATAATTATTTATTTTTCCGCCAAATTATTATTTAATGATGCTATATTATTTTGATATTCATCAATAGTTATGCCGCCTTTGGCGAGCATCTTGTTCGCTCCGGCGTAATAGTTTTGTTGAATTTGAGAAATAGAAAGCGCGGCATCATAAATGCGCAAATCATCAATCAAACCATCCAAATACCAATAAGTGCCACCGATAATAAGTTGCGTATCATTTGTCGCCGTGCTGCCGCCGAGTTTTAAAAAATTTGTCGGAGTGCCTGAATTGCCGAGAACTCCGTTAACGTAAAATTTTGAAACACCGTTCGACGCCACAGTAAGAACCAAATGGTACAATCTACCTGTTTGTAATGATACCCCAAACTGCAGGGCGGCTGTTGCTGAAGTGGTATTGGTATAAGCAACAAAGCAATAAACCATATTTGCGGCATTTGCGGCATTTCTAAAAGCGAAGAGAAACCAAGCGCCATCGTTCGTGGGATATCTCTTTATTACCCCCCTATCGCCGGTAAGCACATCGTAATTTACCCATCCCTCAACCGTATAGCCCTCAGCGGGGTTTATTGTAAAATTATTGGTTACATACGCATAATGCGAACCCCCAAACGAAAGGCAATAATCTGAAACACAACCAGAGGACACCCATATTGGATCGTTTGCGTCCACACCGGGAACGCTTCCGAGCGTAACCCCATTGGCGCCCCAACTATCCGCTGTTGTTTGTCCGCTACCTTCCGTAAACTTCCATTGTGCCAAATAATTACCGGAAAGAGAGACGGGGATCCCGGCGGCGAAAGCTTTAACCTTTGTACTATTCGCCATATCGATCGCGCCTTGGTTGCGCGCTATAAAAAAACCGGCCAAAATTCCGATAATTAAAATAACTATCATTATTTCCACCAAGGTAAATCCTTTTGTTAAAAATTTATTCTTTTGTGAAAAAACAAACTTAGACATTAATATATAATTTATTATCTTTTTTTCAATTATAGCAAATCAACAGACGGTAAGCAATCCCACCGCTCCCCTGCGGAGCTTCGCGAGACTCGTCCCACTGCGTCTCGCCGAAGCCTCGTAGGCGAAGGCGGGCTGCGTCTCGCCGAAGCCTCGTAGGCGAAGGCGGGCTGCGTCTCGCCGAAGCCTCGTAGGCGAAGGCGGGCTGCGCTCAAAGGTATCCCTCGTCGCTGCGCTCCTTGGGTCAACCGTCTGCCGCTTAAGGCGAGTTTAGATGTAGTCCCTCGTCACTTCGTTCCTCGGGACAACCGGTCCGCCGCTTCCTGCGTAAATGTAGTCCCTCGTTACTTCGTTCCTCGGGACAACCATTCCTCCAGAATGGCGGAATGGTTGACTAAACAAAAAAACCTGATAATATGGAGATATGAACAGCTTGATTGCCAAATTGATCGCCGGAGTAGCGGGAGCAGGCCTTTCTATATACATTCTAAAAGGAGGAATTACTTATGACGGCAATATTGCCACCATTATCCTTGCCGGAATCACTATCGGCTTGCTGTTCTATTTTATAAAGCCGCTATTGAACGTCATTACATTCCCCTTGCGCCTGATCACACTCAATCTATTCTCTTTTGTAATCATTATGTTTCTGGTGTGGATAGTAGATATATTGTTTTCCACTCACTTGGAGATAAACGGTCTTCAAAATCTGTTTTGGATGTCGCTTATCGTTTTAGCAATAGACATACTGTTTTCCGCCATATTTAAACCGGATTAAAATGAACCAAACCTTATTAATTATTCAAGCAGTGGTTGCGACCCTGCTTATTATCTTTATTGTGCTACAACAAAGAGGAACCGCCCTGGGGTCCGCTTTCGGCGGCGGCGGCGAAGCCTATAGCACAAGACGAGGCATCGAAAAAAACTTGTACTGGGCTACAATCATTTTCATTGTGGCTTTTATAGCTTTGGCCATCGTCAATCTAGTAAAATAATTTCGCATATTTCAAAATGTCTATATTTGGGCAAAAAACTCCCGATAAGGAAGGTGCCGTTAAAAAATTGCCGTCAATGACACAGTGGTTGCAATTTTTTAAGGTACTCAACAAGAAAGAGATCATCGCTTTCGCGGGACTGGCGATCGTTTTTTTTGCTTCGCTTATTTTTTTAATCCATAGTTTTTACGTGAACCACACAAATATCGTCCCCGCCGACTCGGGAAAATTAAGGGAGGGCATATTGGGCCAACCCCAATTCATAAACCCGCTTTACGCGTACTCTTCGGATGTCGACCGTGACTTGATTGAATTAGTCTTCTCCGGATTGATGAAATACGACAGTAACGCCAATATCGTCCCCGACCTCATTAAAGATTATCGCGTCGCGGACAATGGAAAATCGATAGAATTTTCTCTGAAAGAAAACGCGAAATGGCACGATGGCGAACCACTTACCATAGAAGATGTGATCTTTACCGTAAACCTGGTACAAGATTCCGATTATCTAAGCCCGCTCCGGGCAAATTGGCAAGGGGTGGAATTGGAAAAAACCTCGGAATATAAAGGCATTTTTAGGTTAAAACAACCTTACAGCGGATTTTTGGAAAACCTGGCTAATTTGAAAATTATGCCAAAGCACATTTGGCAAGGCGCCACCGTACAGGCAATGACATCGAACACGGAGTTGAACTTGCTCGCGCCAATCGGATCAGGCCCGTACAAGGTTTCGAAAACAAGCCAACGAAGCGACAAGACCGTAAAATCGATAACATTAATCGCGAATAAAAATTATTATGATTCCGCTCCACACATCCAAAAATTGGAACTGATCTTTTTTAACAAAGAAGAGGATCTGATCAATTCGCTGAAAAAAGGAGCCATTGATTCCGCATCGATAGAAAATTCCGGAAGCATCGACATTGCTCAATTTAAAAACTCCGAAGCGCGTATTTTGAAAACAACCAATTATTTCAGCGTTTTTCTGAACAACAATAAAGATCCTTTTAAAAACAAAAATATCCGAACGGCACTAACAATGGGCACAGACAAGACCGAACTGTTGCAAACCGCTTTGGGCGGAAAAGGAACCGTGATCGATTCCCCGATCATTCCGGCTTTCTACGGATTCGGAGAACCGCAGAACACCATAAGCTATAACATTGATGAAGCGAACAAACTCCTTGAGCAAAACGGTTTTGAATTGAAAGACGGGTTAAGGCAAAAAGTAATTGAAAAAACTTCGGCATTTAAGTTTAAAGCAACCCTGCAATCCGGAAGCTCGGGCAATGACGTGAAGAAACTGCAAGAATGTTTGGCCCAAGATCCGAACATATACCCATCAGGCGAGATTACGGGCACATTTGGCGCGGACACGAAACAAGCCGTGATCTTATTTCAAGAAAAATACAAAGACGAGATCTTAACTCCGAGCGGCCTAACTAAGGGCAACGGCCGGGTCGGAGCGGGAACCATTGAGGTGCTGAACAAGGTTTGTTTCGCGGTACCGGACGAAGCTGTTTATTTATCATTTAAGATCAAAACCGGAAATCACCCGGCCCTGATCGCGGCCGCGAACGATCTCAAAGCTCAATGGGAAAAATTGGGAGTAAGGGCCGAAGTTGTAGTGCTTGATAATATGGAAATGAAGCGAGTGATCAGAGAAAGAGATTTTGACGCTCTGCTTTTCGGTGAAAAATTGGGCGCGATACCCGATCCGCTTCCCTATTGGCATTCTTCGCAAGTGATCGATCCGGGACTAAACTTGTCGCTTTATCAAAATACGGATTTGGATTCGCTTTTAGAAAAACAGCGAAGCTATTATGATTTTACCAATCCGGACAGAACGAAAACACTGGAAGCGATACAAAATACTCTGGTTGCTGACGCGCCCGCGATCTACCTTTATGCCGCGGACGAAGTTTATCTAACAAGTAAAAAACTGAAAGGATTTGATTTGGAAAAAATAATTGATTCGTCAAAAAGATTCACAAATATTACCAATTGGTATCTTGGAGAAAAAAGAACGTGGAAGTAAATAATTAAAAAGTAATCCGCCTTCGCCTCGCCGAAGCCCCGCGGGGGCAAAGGCGGGCTTCGCTCCTTCGGAGCTATGCCTGCCCTGCGTAGCCTTGGCGAAGTAGGGGCGAGACAAATCCGCCTTCGCTCCTTCGGAGCTACGGCGAGACAAAGAAAAAATGAATAACGAAGAAAATATTGATTTAACAAACTTGAAACCGGACGTACGAACACTTGAAGATATGAGGGGTGTGCTTTTTGATCAAGAATGGGCGAAGAACCAATCAAACATTGACCTTTATTATATGTACCGGGGAATAAATAAGCTTGGGGAATTGAGATATGACATAACCGTAATGCCCCCGGTTATGATCGGAGAAGAATTCAATAAAACGAAAGGGCACGAACATCCTTGCCGACACAGCGAATTATATACCGTGCTTGAAGGAGAAGCTATATTTTTATTCCAAAAAGGGCGCGAAAATATTGAGGATGTTTACGCGGTTATGGCAAAACCGGGAGACTGCGTTACCATTGGCGTTGATTACAGCCACATAACAATCAATCCATCAAAAGAAAAACCATTGAAAATGGCCAATTGGGTCAGTGAAGTTTGCGAGGCATATTATGATTTTATCGAAAAACAAGGGGGCGCGTGTTATTTTTATACAAACAATGGCTGGATAAAAAATAAAAACTACGCTAGTGTTCCTGAGATAAGATTTGAGGAGCCGCTAAAGAGCTGTCCCCCAAGTTTAGACTTTTTAAAATAACAAGTTTTATATGAAAACCATACTCATTACGGGCGGATGCGGATTTATCGGAACCAACGCCGCGGAATATTACCTAAATAAAGGATACAGGGTGGTTGTTTATGATAATCTTTCGCGCGTGGGAGCGAGAGAAAATTTGAGTTGGCTACGAAAAAAACGGGGAATAATCATTATCAAAGGAGATATTCGAGATATTCCCCTGCTTGAGCAAACCTTTAAAAAATATAAACCGGAATTGGTTCTTCATCTCGCGGCACAGGTAACAATGGTGACATCGGTAAAAAATCCGAGAGAAGATTTTGAAATAAACGCATTGGGCACGTTTAACGTTTTGGAAGCCTTGAGGAAAGAGGCTCCGGATGCCGCTCTTTTATACACGAGCACAAACAAGGTTTATGGAGCAATGGACGATCTTAAGGTAATGGAAAAAGAAAAAAGATACGAATACAAAGACAGCGAAGGAATTTCCGAACAAAGGCATCTTGATTTCCACGGGCCATACGGCTGCAGCAAAGGCACGGGCGACCAATACACGCTTGACTGGGCAAGGATATACGGATTAAAAACCGTGGTATTCAGGCAATCGGGCATTTACGGGCCCCACCAGTTTGGAATTGAAGAGCAAGGGTGGCTCGCGTGGCTTGTCAACGCGATCCTTTTTGACAAACCGATCACAATTTACGGCGACGGCAAACAAGTGAGAGATGTTTTGTTTATCGACGACCTGCTCGACGCCTACGACACGGTTTTGCAAAATATAAAAGAAACGCGAGGAAGAGCGTACAATATCGGCGGAGGTCCTAATTTTTCTTTATCAATCTGGGAGCTAATGGAAATGCTCGAAAAACTTTCGGGAAAAAAATTCAAATACTCGTTCAGTGATTGGAGGCCCGGAGACCAAAAAGTGTATATCTCGGACATTACCAAGGCAAACCGAGAATTTGGCTGGTCACCAAAAACATCCGCGAAAGAAGGAGTGGAAAAATTATATTCGTGGATTGAGAAAAATCAAAACGCGATCGCGAGAGCCGGAGTGTTTTCCACCACTCCCAATTATCCAATAGTAAAATAAACTTCGTTTCAATTCTCTCTTTTGAAACGAAACAACCCGCTTTCGCCTCGCCGAAGCCCGCAAAGGCAAAGGCAGGCTTCGCTCGGCTATGGCGAGGCAATGCCCGCCTCCGCTCCTCCGGAGCTTTGGCGAGGCAAAGAAAACATAATAAATTATAATAAAAAAAATTCACCCCCACCTTTTTAAAAAAGATGGGGGTAAAAAAACTAAATATGCAAGATACAACAACAGAACAAAAGGTGCCTCTGCCGCCGAAAGAAATGCGGCAAAAGCGGACACCGAAGAAAAAATACGGACCGCGTTTTCCTCAAAAGGAAAAGCGCGCGAGTTCGCAGAACAACCAGCAACCGGGCGATTCGTTAAAGGTAATACCTTTGGGCGGATTGGGCGAAGTGGGCAGAAATATGATGATCATTGAATACAAAAAATCAATTCTTATTCTTGATGTCGGCTTTAGAATGCCCGAGGAAGATATGCCGGGAATAGACTATATCATTCCCGATATTTCCTATCTATTAAAAGACAACAAATATAAAGATATTGTCGGGATTTTGATCACCCACGGACATTACGACCACATTGGCGCGATACCCTACGTGGTCAATCGAATCGGCAATCCTCCGATATTCGCCGCGCCTTTGGCAAGGGGCATAATTATGAAAAGACAGGAAGAATTTCCGGATCAGCCGAAATTGGATATTACGGAAGTGAAAGACGGATCCAAGGTAAACCTCGGACCGTTCGAAGTGGAGTTTTTCCGCCAAAATCACAATATTCCCGACAATTTGGGAATATTCATCAAAACTCCGGTTGGAAATTTGATAGATACGTCAGACTTTAAATTCGACAATTTTCCGGTAAACGATCTGCCGACCAATTTTGAAAAACTAAAAAGCATCGGGCAAAGAGGCATAACGCTTTTAATGAGTGACTCCACCGGAGCTGAAGAAGAGGGCCACTCCTTATCTGAAAAGCAGATCTTTGAAAATATGGAAAAGATATTTGAAGAAGCCAAAGGAAGAATTATTATCGCTACCTTCTCTTCCCTTGTAAACAGAATCCAGCAAGCCGTTACATTGTCCGAGAAATACGGACGAAAGGTGGGCTTTATCGGCCACAGTATGAAAAGCAACGTGGAGATAACAAAAAAGCTCGGCTATTTGAAAACAGACAAAGGAACTGTTTTGAAAAAAGTGGCTGACGCGAACAGCTATCCGGACAAAAAAGTAACGATACTGTGCACCGGAGCTCAAGGAGAAGAAAGCGCCGGACTGATGAAGATAGTCACAAAACAGCATCCGTCGATCACGATAAAACCCGGCGACACGATCGTGTTCTCTTCGTCCGTGATTCCGGGTAACGAAAGAACCGTGCAAATGATCAAAGACGATCTGATCAGGCAAAAAGCGATCGTTTTCCATTATAAAATGATGGATATCCACGCCGGCGGACACGCTCAAAAAGAAGAACTGAAGGAAATGATAAGAATGATGAATCCCAAATTCTTTTTGCCCATTCACGGACAATTCTCAATGCTTTTCGCGAACTCGCGGCTGGCGCAGGAATGCGGCATACCCGAAGAGAACGTGATCTTGACCGACAATGGCGCGATCATAAGCGTGAGCCGGGAAAAAGCTTTCGTTGAAAAGAAAGAGGCTCCCTCGGAATATATTATGGTGGACGGGCTTGGGATCGGCGATGTGGGTGAAGTGGTTTTGCGCGACAGACAAATGCTCGCGAACGACGGTATCTTCGTGGTGATCGCCGTGGTGAACAGGAAGACCGGGAAAGTTCAGGAATCTCCGGACATTATTTCCCGTGGATTTGTTTATCTGCGCGAATCAAAAGACCTGCTTTACCAAACCAGAAAAAAAGTTATTCAAACCATTGAAAAAGCGACCGCTTCGGGCCAAGTGGTAAACTGGACTTACATAAAAGATAATGTTAAAAATACATTGGGAGACTTTCTTTTCCAAAAAACGCAAAGAAGGCCTATGGTTTTGCCGGTTATTATTGAAGTAGGATAACCCGCCTCCGCTCCTTCGGAGCTTCGGCGAGGCAAAGCCCGCCTTCGTCCTGAGCAAGCGGAAGGACTACGGCGAGGCAAAGTAATTAACAATAATTCACCCCCACCTTTTCAATAAAAGATGGGGAGTAAAACCCCCACCTTTTGGGAAAAAGATGGGGGTAAAAATCTATGAAAGTTTTTAGCGGAATAAGGCCAAGCGGATCGTTACACATCGGAAACTATTTGGGAGCCATAAAACAATGGATTGATTTACAAAACGACAATGATTGTTTGTTTTGCATTGTTGACTGGCACGCCATCACCACTCCTTATGACGAAAAAAATCTCGAGAAGACCATATTTGATTTTGCCTGTTCCTACCTGGCTCTCGGACTCGACCCCAAAAAATGCTCGCTCTTCGTACAATCGCAAGTAAAAGAAGACGCGGAATTGACTTGGCTCTTGGGCACAATCACGCCTCTGGGGGAATTGCAAAGAATGACGCAATTCAAGGACAAATCAAAAAAGCACGCTGACAACATCAATGCCGCGCTATTGAACTATCCGATACTGATGGCCGCGGACATTCTGCTTTACCAAACAGAGATCGTACCGATCGGCAAAGACCAAACCCAGCACGTTGAGCTGACGCGCAATCTCGCGGAAAAGTTTAATAAAAAATACGGGAAAGCGTTTACAATTCCCAAGACTTTCGTTCCGGAGATCGGCGCCACCGTGCAATCACTCCAATGCCCAAGTAAAAAAATGTCAAAGACCGATGACGTTCGCGGATGTATCGGCGTATTTGATGAACCGAAAGACATAAAAGAAAAGATAATGGCCGCGGAGACCGATTCCGGAAAGGAAATAAAAATGGATTTGGTAAACAAAAAAGGCATATCGAACCTGATCTCGATCTATTCCCTGTTTTCCGATCTTTCGATCAAAGAGGTTGAAAAAGAATTCAGAGACGCGGGTTATGGAGATTTTAAAAAAGCGGTTGCCGAACTTTTGATCGAAAAGCTGGAGCCGGCGCGAAAAAGAAAAAAAGAACTCTTGAAAGACCGCGAATTTGTTGAGGACGTGCTCGCCGAAGGCGCCAAAAAGGCAAAAAAAACAGCCGAACAAACGATGACTGTCGTGCGAAGCCGAATGGGCTTAAGATAAACTCCTGATTACCTGTGTAACCTCGGTTATTTTTTCCTGGAGCAAAAATTTTGTCTTCGCTTCGATTATCACCCGCAAAAGCGGTTCGGTGTTTGACGCTCTCACCAAAAGCCACCAATCCGAAAAACCGAGCTTTAATCCGTCTATGCGCGACGCGAATGCGTCGCTGTATTTTTCCCTTACTTTTTCAATTTTTTCATTCGGATTGTCAACCCGGAAATTTATTTCACCGGATTGGAAATATTTCTGAAACGGCTTTATTAATTCCGAGATCGGCTTGCCCGATCTTTTCATTTCTTTTAACACCTCAAATAAAACAAAATAAGGCGATTCGCAATAAAACCCTTGCCGGTGATAAAAATGTCCCGAATATTCTCCGCCGAAAAGAATATCATCCTGCCTCATCTTGGCCTTGATAAAGGAATGTCCGATTCGGCTCGCCACGGGCGTGCCTCCCCAGGAAAGAATTGTTTCCGCCACAATATTGCTGCAACGGACATCGTATAATATTTTCGCGTGGGCATTATCTTTGTTTCTCAGTAATATTGAGGCCATCAAAGCCAAGATCATATCCGATGGAACGGGCTTTCCCTTTTCGTCAATAAAAATTATCCTGTCTCCGTCTCCGTCAAAAGCCACCCCCAAATTGGCTTTGTTTTTTATAACAGTCTGTTCGAGATCCCTCAAATTTTCCGGCTTTGAGGGATCGGGCTCGTGATTGGGAAAAGTACCGTCCAAATGATTAAAAATATGGATGGTTTTTATTCCGGCGAACATTTCCGGAACCACGACCCCGGAAACGCTGTTGGCCGTATCAACAATTACTTTGAAATTAAATCTTTCAAGCGCCCTATTGCTCTTTACGTAATCAGAGAGAACATCTTTGTCGGTGACAGAGCCCGGCTTCGCGGGCTTATAAAAATCGTTTTTCAAAACCAATTCCTTGATCTCGTTCAATCCCGATTCTCCGCTCACGGGAATGGCATTGGCGCGCACAAATTTAAGGCCGTTATATTGCGCCGGATTATGGCTCGCCGTGATTACGATCCCGCCATCGTACCCATATTCGCCCACGACAAAATAAAGCACGGGTGTAGTGGTTAGACCGATCTCAACCACATCTCCTCCTTGATCAAGAATGCCTCTTTTCAGTTCGTTGAATAACAAGGCTGAAGACGGACGATTATCAAGCGCCAAAACTATTTTCGGATTGGGTTTTCTTAAGAATAACACAAAAGCCCGGCCGATCTTGTATGCCGCTTCTTCGTCGAGTTCTTCGGGATAAACTCCCCTCACATCGTAAGCTTTAAAAATTGATTCTTCCATTATTATTTTATTTCGCGGCCGCGGTTTCATTTTGTAAGCCTGCCAATTTTTCCGAATAATCCGCGATTGTTATTTCATTTTTTGCCAGTAGATTGTTCAACCCGGCAAAATATTTGTCTTTTATTATTGAAACCGATAGAACTTTGTCAAATGTTTGAAACTCGTCTATCTTACCCGTGAAAGCATAGCTGGCTGTGGCACCGCCATAAGACCCTATATACAAAGTACCGCTTGTCACGGGAAGCGCGCCCGCTATAGATTGAGGTGTTTGAGCTACGCCATCTACGTATAAAGTAATTGTTTTAGCTATATTATCATAAACAAAAACCAAATAGGACCATTTATTGGCGGGAAAGACATTGGTCCAGCTAACCGTCGTATATATTGTACCATTTGCGTATTGCCACACAATATTCACTTCATTTGTTCCAGACGTATAAACCCACCAAAATCCAGCAGTTGCTATTTGGTTATGCCTATTATAAAAAGTTGGATAACTTTTCGCTCCAACCCCATTATATGCCCAAAGGGCAACTGTTGAATCGGCGGGCGGCAATACTGAATTAGAATCGGCTATAGTTATAAAATCATCTGTGCCGTCAAGCTCCACGCAGGCCGAAAAAACGCAATCAATAGCCAGCTTTCGAGTTGGAGAACCGGACAAAGTGCCGTCCAATTGAGTGCCGTAGTCGGTGGAATTATAGACAGTATTTCCGCTCGCTTCGTCAAACTTCCACTCACTTATCATATTTTCAGCCAAGGAATTCTTCCATTGGGCCGAGATCATTCTTGCTTTGTTAAGGTCCGCGAGCTCTTTGGCTTTTGAATTGGTGATCGCGTTAATCGCGAACATAGACAAGATGGCAATAATAGCCACAACCACCATCAACTCTATTAAAGTAAATGCTTTGGTTTGGATTTTTATATTTTTAAATATTATTTTATACATAATTTATTCAATTATTTTGAGATTATTATATCACTAAATAATATAATTTTGAAGCTTAATGGAAAAGAACAACCCCCACCTTTTTTAAAAAGGTGGGGGTAAACAAAAAAACAGCGTAGCGTTGCTGATTCTTGTCTTTAGATTTGGAGCGCCCGATTTTACAAGACATTATGCCTTATAAAACCGGGTGCTATGTTCACATGACGCAGTGGGCACTCGTCAGAAAGACGGGATTGCCACTGCGAAGACTTGCGATTCGTCTATCCAGGGCTTCCTTATACCGCTCGCCCGGGACAATGTTCTGCTCAACGTTTCCATGATTCGGCACATACAATTGATCGGCTGGGCTTCGTGTCATCTTATGTCCTCCTACTATGCTTATATTATAATATATATTATTTATTTGTCAATATTAAGTTATCCACACTCCTTCGCCAGGAGCTCAGGACCTACGGCCTCTTACAAAATAAAGAACCATAGCCCATCCTCTAAGCTAATCACGATACTATTCTCCGATTCGGTCAACCTTGACCAAAGACCCAAAAATTGCTATATTGCATATACCTTGTTCGATCATAGCGCCTTCGCGCATAATCAATCGGCTACTCGTGTTATAGCCAAAAACTAACAAAACGTAAAAATGCAATTCTACGAAATTAACGTATTGATCACTTCAAAATTTTCCCAAGAAGAAGCCACTTCTCTCATCAACAAGTTGGATTCTTCTTTCCAAAGCAAGGGAAAAATTATGGGTGAAAAAAAATTAGAGCTCAAAAAATTGGCCTACCCCATCAATAAAAATGAGGAGGCTTGGTATTCTTTTTTGATCCTTTATCCCGAAGCCGGGGCGGACAAAAAAGCGATTATGGATTTTATGGAAAAAGAGCTCAAGGAAAATAAAGATATCATAAGATATCTTATTTTAAGCAAGCTCGACCTAAAAGCGAGGAAACCGGGAAGGAGCGAACGAATGCAGATAGAAAAAGCCGCGATCGCCACAGCGAAGCCGGAATCACCGACCGGGGAACCGGAAGCTGAAAAAGCCCACAAACAAGTTGAGCTGAAGGATGTGGAAGAAAAGCTAAAAGAAATGCTTGAAGATTAACCCGATTAAATAAGAATTTGGTGCTCCAAATTCTTGATTTTCAATCAAAATTGAAAATCATTTAACCGGGTAAATCCAGTTAAACAATTTTAATCGGACAAAAGATTCAATTATTAATAAATAATTATAAATTATTATGAATCTTAACAAAGTATTTTTACTCGGCCGAGTGGCCACCGCTCCGGAAATAAGAAACACACCGTCCGGACAAAGCGTCTGCACGCTTAGCCTTGCCACAAACAGGGTTTGGAAAGACGCGGCAGGACAAAAAAAAGAAGATTCCCAATTCCACCGCATTGTTCTCTGGGGAAAATTGGCGGAACTTTCTTCAAAGTTCTTGACCAAGGGTTCGCTTGTTTTAATTGAGGGTCGAATACAAAACCGCTCCTGGGACGACAAGACAACCGGCGCGAAGCGATATATTACGGAAATAGTCGCTGAAGCGATGCAATTGGGTCCGCGCTCCGCGGGAACCTCTGATGGTTCGTCGGGATTCACCCCAAAACCACAGGCAGATAAAAGCAAGCCGATGCAAGAAGAAGAGGATATCCCCGTAATAGAAGACGGCGAAGAAATCGATATTAAAGATATCCCTTTCTAAAAAGATTTATTTAACGAATTAATAATATGTACTGTTATTTTTGCAAGAAAAACATTCAAGAGGTCAATTTTAGAGAAACTGACATCTTATCAAAATTCATATCCCGATCAGGCAAAATAAAGCCAAGCAAGAAAACCGGTTTGTGCTCAAAACATCAGCGAGAAACTACAACCGCTATTAAACGAGCCCGCATCTTGGCCTTTCTTCCCTTCGCAGTCAAATAATTTAACATTCGGGCTGTATCTCAAAACAAAAACCGTCCGCCAACTGGCGGATGATTTTTTTACCAAAAAACGGGCGGGTTTTGTTTTATAGACCAGTTCGCCTTTTTCGAAATATGTGGTTTGTTCAACGCGTCAGTTTTCTGCGGAAAACTGCGCTCGGCCTCGATAAATTCTCTGCTGAGAATTTCTCTGCGGATGTGTCCAAACCACACATTCCGAATCGGCTTTTATTCCGTTGTATCAGAATCAGCGGGCTCTTCTTTTGTAGTTACGGGCTTTTCTTTTGAGTCACTTGTTTCCGCTTTAATAATCGCTGTCCTCAGTTCTTTCAAAAGCTTTGTGTTGCCCCTTAAAAACTCTTTAGCTTTTTCCAATCCTTGTCCCAATTTTTCGTCATTGTATTGCAAGTAAGCTCCGGATTTTTTAATGATTCCGTGTTTTACTCCGAGATTGATGATCTCTGATATTTTTGAAATGCCTTCATTGTAATATATGTCAAATTCCGCTGTTTTAAAGGGGGCGGCAACTTTATTTTTGACAACCTTTGCCCGCACGCGATTACCGATAATATTTTCTCCTTGTTTGATTTGCGCGATTCGCCTCAATTCCAACCTGACCGAACTGTAAAATTTTAACGCGAGACCTCCGGGAGTGGTTTCCGGATTGCCAAAAAGAATACCGATCTTCATTCGCGTTTGATTTAAGAAAATAACAATGGTTTTTGTCCTGCTCACAATTCCGGAAAGCTTTCTCAATGCCTGGGACATTAATCTTGCCTGAAGGCCTATCTGCAATTCCCCCATTTCTCCAGCCACCTCGGCTTTTGGCACGAGCGCGGCAACAGAATCAACAACGATCACATCCACTTCCCCGCTCCTTACTAATGTTTCCACTATTTGCAATCCCTGTTCCGCGGAGTCGGGCTGAGAAATCAAAAGATCATCAACATTGACCCCGATCCTTTTCGCGTAATCCGGATCAAGCGCGTGCTCGGCATCAACAAAAGCGCCGACACCGCCCTTCTTTTGGGCCTCGGCCAAAATACTTAAAGAAAGCGTGGTCTTGCCCGTACTCTCGCCTCCATATATTTCAATTATTCTGCCTCGCGGAACACCCATTACACCCAGGGCCAGATCAATTGAAAGAGACCCCGTGGACACAACGTCCACATTGGATTTTTGCGCGTCTTTCAGTTTCATTATCGCCCCTTCTCCAAATTTCTCCCTTATCTCGGAGATTGCTTCTTCCAAATTGATTTTTTCTTTGTCTTCTATTTTTTTTCTCGCCATAGCTTTGTTTTTAACTTTTTATCTGCTTTCATTATACCAAACCTGCCCTATGTGTAAATGGCTAAAATATTGAATTTAAATTGATCCAAACCCATGTTTTGGGGGTTCCTTCGCGTAAACTTCTGTTGAAGTTTCGCTCAGGTCCCGGCTCGGGCTCGTCAGCCCTCCGCCCTTGATTGAGTACAATCAAGCCCCAAACATTATTCCTTGACGTAATTACTCGTTAAATCAGCGATGCGATTATTGTATGCTTCTTCCGTAATTTGATTTTTAACGAAAAGCTTATTGAGGCCCGCGAAATACATTTGTTGAATCTGGGAAGTGGGAATAGCGGCGTTCAATAACCTTGCTTCGTCGATTGACCCGGTGTAATAATTTTGAGGAGAACCGGAGCTTAATTGACAACCTATGTCAATATTAGCTGTTGAATTCCAAATTGATGTAATTGCATAATCCCAGCTTTTATTAACACTACTTTCTACTCCGTCAACATACAATTTTAATATGCCGCTATTAAAAGTAAATCCAGCCAAATGCCAGTTATTATTAAATAAAATCGCATTAGAACTATAATCCTTAAAGTGGTTTGTGGCAGCCGCCCCATCGTCTGTTATCAAAATTCTCAATTTATCGTTAAAAGAAATCATGTTCCAACTTTTTTGCCCATTGACATCCCATTGAGTAAAGAATGCCATAGCATTAGTATTACCCTTTACCCAAACCATCGCGGTCATTTGCGTTCCGAAATTAAAAACATCCGTGCCCGCGGGATGAGGGATTGAAATATATTGAGAGCTTCCGTTGAGAGTATAGCAGGTCCCGCTAATACAATTGGCTATGGGTTCCGAGGTGGGCGCATTAAGAAGAGATCCGTTTTGCCCTCCCCACGTATCATTGGCATTTCCGTCTAATTTCCATTCGGAAACTAAATTACCCATCAAGGAATTACGCAAAGAATTGGAAAACACCTGCGCTTTGGCAATTGTTGCTTTGTGCGTTGTTGAATTCATCCCCACAACAATCAAAGCGGAGAGAATACCAATAATCGCTATCACGACTAATAGCTCAATCAGTGTAAACGCAAGTTTTGTTTTTATGCCTTTGTTCATTGTTTATCAATGTTTAGGCCTTTGAGGCCTAAACATTCTGAAAAGATTAATTTTCCGCGAAATCTGAAGTTGTTAAATTTGCCAAGCGTTGATTGTATTCAAGTTGGGTGATTTGATTGTTTGCGAAAAGCTTATTGAGGCCCGCGAAATACATTTGTTGAATTTGAGAGGTTGGAATAACGGCGTTAAATAATCTTGCTTCGTCGATTGACCCGGTAAAGTATCCGACCGGAAGACCGCCTGACATTCTCCCGCCAATCGTTAAAACGCCATCCGAATTATACATCGTTGTAAAAGAAGCGTCTTCGTATTTAGACGCGACTGTTTCCACTCCGTCAACGTAAAGTTTTAAAACCCCGCTATTCCAAGTAAACCCAATCAGATGCCAAGCGCTGTCAAAAGCTATTGCGGCTGAACCATACAATTTCCTTACTGACGAATCACCAAGATTATCAACGACAACAATAAATTTGCTCATTGGCGAATCCCAATGAGTATCGATTAACCAAGCTCGTTTGAAATTATCATAATCATATTGGGCAAAGACACTCTTATCGTTTTGTCCCGCCGCTCCCTTCACCCACACCATAGCGGTCATTTGCGTTCCGAAATTAAATACATCCATGCCGACAGGATGAGGGATGGAAACGTATTGAGAACTTCCATTGAAAGTATAACAAGTACTGTTGACGCAATTAGCTATGGGTTCCGAAGTGGGTGCGCCCACGAGAGAACCGTTTTGCCCGGACCAGGTATCATTGGCATTGCCGTCAAGTTTCCACTCGGAAACCAAATTAGACATCAATGAATTACGAAGAGAATTGGAAAACACTTGCGTTTTGGCAATCGTTGCTTTGCGCGTAGTGTTATTCATTCCCACAACGATCAAGGCGGACAAAATACCGATTATTGCGATAACAACAAGTAGCTCTATTAAAGTAAATGCATAGGATAATTTTTTATTCATCACTTATCATTTTACCAAACATTAAATAATAAGTAAAACAAAAGCTGCCGAGAGGCAGCCACAAAGCGCTTCCGCCAGCTGGCGGATACTAAATATCCCGATAGCTTTTGTATTCAAATTCAAAAGTTATCGAGGATCCTCGTCCCGACAAGTCGAGGACCTGCGGTAATTCATTTCCGATTACTATCGGAAGAATTATCGGAACTAATTACCAACTACTGAATGTTTGGAGAAGGCTTCTCCAAACATTCTATTCTTCGGATTCGTCGCCAACGAGAATGTCTCTCGGTTTCGCGCCATCAGCCGGTCCGACTATTCCCCTTTCTTCCAAGATATCGATCAATCGCGCGGCACGAGCATAACCCACACCCAATCGTCTTTGCAACAACGATGCCGAAGCTTTTCGAGAAGAAATAACCATTCTTTTCGCTTCTTCATAAAGAGGATCTTCTTTCGAATAAAATGAGTCCATTTGCGCTTCCGGAGTTTCCATTGCTTTTTGCAATTCATTACTAAGTGAAACTTCCTCTTTTCCGGGCATATCAATGTAAGAATTTTCCTCTTCTTCGCCCTCGGCCAATTCTTTTTTATTATTTTCCGCGAGCCAATTTACCACTTTCCTGATTTCCTGTTCGGAAATGTATGGACACTGAACTCTGCGAGGCTTACTGAATTCTTTTGAAAGCATTAAAAAGTCTCCTTTGCCCAAAAGCTTTTCCGCTCCTGAGGCGTCTAATATGGTCCTAGAGTCTATAAGCGAGCCCACCTTAAGCGCGATTCGGCTGGTGATATTTGCCTTGATTAAACCGGTTATTACCTCTACAGAGGGCCTTTGAGTGGCTAAAATGAGGTGTATTCCCGTGGCTCTGGACATTTGGGCAAGCCTTACCACATAAGACTCGATCTCCTTGCCCTTTACGCTCATCAGATCAGCCAATTCGTCAATAATTAAGACAATGTATGGTAATTTGTCATCGCCCCTCTTTTCCGCCTTACTGTTAAATCCACCGATATCCCTGGTCTTAGCCTCGGCCAAAACCGTAAAACGCCTCTCCATTTCTCCCACTAACCATTTTAACGCGACCAGTGTTTGCTGGGCATCGTAGATCACGGGACAAAGCAAATGATCAAGCGAAGCGTAAACCGGAAATTCCACTCTTTTCGGATCAACCAAAACCAGCTTCATTTCGTCCGGGCTGTTCCTGTAAAGCAAACTCAAAATAATCGCGTTTAAGCAAATCGTTTTTCCCGAACCCGTGGTTCCACCCACAAGTAGGTGCGGCATTTCCGCTAAATCGGCAAAAGTGGATTGCCCCATTACGTCTTTTCCCAAAGCCATTAATAACGACGAAGGAGAACCTCTGAAGATATCACTGTCCATAATTTCTCTTAATCCCACGACCGCTCTTTTTCTGTTCGGTATTTCCACTCCAACAAGCGAACGCCCGGGGATCGGAGCCTCGATCCTGATACTCTGGCTCGCGAGAGCCAAAGCCAGGTCGTTTTGCAAAGTCGTGATCTTTGACAATTTGATTCCCTCGGCCGGCTTCAACGTATATTGCGTAACAGTGGGTCCGACATTCACCTCAGACATTTCCACGGGAATACCAAAAGTTTGCAAAGTCCTTTTTATAACAGAAGAGTTATATTCGATGTCCCCTCCTTCAGAGCTGCTGTTTTTAATGGATAACAGATCAAGGGGCGGATACTTGTAGATCAAATTTTCTTTTTTCTTTTCTTCAAATCCTTTGCCCGGTTTTTTCAAATCCATCGGCGGATTATCCAAGCCCAATTCTTTGGGTTTTTTCAATTCCGCAAACTTGCTCTGCGCCATTTCCGCGAGCTTGTTGATGCTCATTGTCGATTCTTTTTTGATCTCTTCCGGCTTCTTTATTTCTTCCCTTTCTTCTTCTTCCTCTTCTTTTTTCGCGAAAATATTCTTTATGAATGGATCAAGCATAATCAAGAGGGATACGGAAATGGCAACCACAAAAATAAAAAAGGTAACCCAAAAATCAAACCCCCGGTAAAGCGGCCACGAAACAATGTAACCGATCCATCCTCCGACACCCGAATAGGTTGGCTGGAAATTTTTAGCCAGCTCTTCCGAACTCCTCAACTCTGTTAGCGCGAAAAGGCCGGTAATACTCAATAAAAAGATTACTCCGGATAAGATAACCGAGTTTTTCACTTCGCGGAAAGTTTCGTCGTTTTTAACAAACACAAAACCGATCACCAGGAAAATAACCGGGACTATGAAAATAACGTTGCCGAGTAAAGTTTTTAGAAACAGCCTTAGGTTCTCGCCAATAAATCCCGATTGCTGAAAAAAAGAAAACAAAATAACTATTCCCAAAAGAAAAGAAATTCCGGCCCAAATATATCTTTTGGTCTTTTCGGATAAAGTAACCATAGGCAATCGCTCCGATTGCGGTTGTTTTCGGTATGATTTTTTATTTTTAAAAGCCTGGACGTTTTTCCCTTTCTTTTTTTTCATAAACACGAAAGGTTAATTTTAATAAAATTCGCGCGTCGCTATTTTGTTGACTTCTTTTTCGCTGAAGCGGCCGCGATACCGGTACCGATCGGGACCAGTTTACCAATTATAACATTTTCTTTGAGTCCTCTCAATAAGTCTTCTTCGCCTCGAAGCGATGATTCGATCAGAACTCTGGATGTTTCCTGGAAGGAAGCGGCGGACAAGAAGCTGTCTGTATTCAATGCCACCTTGGAAACTCCCAAAATCGTCTCGTCGGCTATTATCGGCTTCTTCTTCGCGGCAGATAATGTTTCGTTTTCTTCAAGCATTCTCGCTTTTGAGATTATCTCGTCCGAACTGAAAACACTATCTCCGGCATCTTTGATCTTAACCCTGGAGAACATCTGCCTCACGATAATTTCCACGTGCTTGTCGTTTATGGAAACACCCTGGGAAACATACACTCTTTGTATTTCTTTTACAATATAATCCTCAGTGGCTTTCTTACCCATAAGCTTGAATAGTTTTCGCAGATCAAGCGAGCCGGCACAGAGCGCGTCTCCTTTTTTCACAATATCCCCTTCTTTTACCAACAGCTCCACGTTTGGAGAAATTTTGTAGCTGATGACCTCATCTTCTTTTCCATTTTTCCCCGCGGGATTAATTGTTTCTATTTTTATAGTTCCATCCTTTTCGTCAATACCCACAACCTTGCCGTCTTTCAGGGCCATTTCCGCCTCACCTTTCGGCGTTCGGCGTTCAAATACCTCTTCAACTCTCGGCAAACCTCGGGTAATGTCGGCTTCACCGGCCACACCTCCGGTGTGGAAGGTTCTCATAGTCAATTGCGTGCCCGGTTCACCGATGGCTTGAGCGGCGATAACACCAACAGCCTCGCCCGGCTCGATCAATTCTTTCCAGCCAAGATCGATTCCGTAACATTTTTGGCAAATACCTCGTTTGCATTTGCAAGTTATTGGCGAACGCACCTTAACGCTTTCTATTTTCAAGTCCTTGATCTTGTGCGCCGATTTTAAATCTATGATCTGTCCGTCTTTCAAGATCGTCTCCTTTGTTTCCGGATTGATTATTTTTTCCATCACGATCCTGCCAAAGATCTTGTGCACAAAATCCTGGTTTATTTCTTCAGAGTCTTTCCTAAACATTGTTAATCCATCTTTGTCGCCACAATCGCTATCCGTGATAATTACATCGTGGGCAACGTCAACAAGCCTTCGAGTCAAATAACCCGAGGTGGATGTTCGAAGGGCTGTGTCAGCCGTACCTTTTCTGGCGCCATGAGTGGAGATGAAATATTCAAGCACGTCAAAACCTTCTTTGAACGAGTTCTTAATCGCGAGCTCGATAATTCTACCGGCCGGGTTGGCCACCAAACCCTTCATACCCGCCATTTGCACGGGTTGTGACCAAGAACCTCGAGAACCGGAGTCAACGATTGAGAAAACCGGGCTGTCGGAGGAAATACTCTTCGGCACCAATTTTTCTATCTCTCCTTTCACCTTTTTCCAAACCTCGATAACCTGGTTGGCCTTCTCATCTTTTGACAAGAGTCCTTTTTCGTAATAATCCTCGATCACTTTTATTTTTTCTTCCGCTTCTTTGATCAATCGCGGTTTTTCCGCGGGCACGGTCAAGTCATCCATACCCCAGGTGATTCCGGACAAAGTGGCGAACTTAAATCCAAGTTCCTTTATCTTGTCCAAAGTTTCCGCGGCCTTATTTCCGTAAATGTCAACAATTTTGTTGATCATTCTTTTTATCGCCTTGGAATCCATAACTTCGTTTTGGAATTTAAAATCCTCGGGCAATACCTGGTTGAAAATAATTCGGCCAACGCTTGTATCAACAAATTCATTATCAATTCTGATCTTTACCAACGCTCGCAAGTTTATCATCTTTAAGTTGTAAGCGGTTAACG
>JBAZMG010000006.1:0-23655 GCA_041649895.1 Minisyncoccota bacterium
TTAAAAATTGAATAAAAAGTATTGACGAAATAGTTAATTCTTTTCGTAATATACTATTCCCTATTAATTTCGCAACATCGGGATGTCATATAACGGCATTATGCAGGCTTCGGGAGTCTGTCATCTGGGTTCAATTCCCAGCATCCCGACCATTTTCCAATCTCTGACCATCTGGGAATTGAAGGCGGAGGCGCGACGGCGCCGAGCCGGGCCCGAGGAACACACCAGCAGGTGGGTATCCGAGGGCAATTCCCAGCATCCCGACTATTTTCCAGTCTCTGACTTTTTGGGAATTGAAGGCGGAGTCGCGACGGCGACGAGCCGGGCCCGAGGAACACGCCAACAGGTGTGTATCCGAGGGCAATTCCCAGCATCCCGACTATTTTACCCCTCAGTCCCCCATTTTAACCATCGGATCCGTATTTCAGTGGTAGAATACTACCTTCACACGGTAGAGATATGAGTTCGATTCTCATCGGATCCACCCCGTACTAGAGTTTTAAAAGCCGCGCTTTTGCGCGGTTTTATAAAACACAGTACGGGGTAGCCCTGTAGTGTGTTTTGGCAAAGCCAAAACTCTACTACGGAGCACCACTTAGTAGTCATCCCCCGTCTTTTAACCAAAAACCACCCCAAAAGGGCGGTTTTTTGACGTAAAATCACCCATAGTTCCACGTGGAACGCCCGAAATTGGCTAAAATTACCCCTCTTCTACGTATTTATGCGACGAATGACTTGTCATTTTGAGGGAAGGCTTAATGGTTTTACATTTGCATTTCCTAAAATAACGTGGTCGTTAAATAACAGCACTCCCCTAGCCAATGATCAAATTGGGCTAATTACGACCAAAAATCAGTCAAAAAGTTTCCCGTGAAACACTATTTTTCCCGTTTTTCTAGAAAATACGTCCTTTACCGTAAAAACATAGGTCATCTATGTTTTTTAGCCAAACCATATGTCAAAACATTAGAGCTTTCCCTATTTTTACCATATTACCTTATATTACGATTTTTACCTATTTCGCCTGAATGTTTCCCGTGAAACACTATTTTGAGTGTTTTTCACCAAAAATAAGGTCACCTCATAAATTTAAGGTAAACATAATTAAAAAACATATACTTACCCTAATTTTTAATGGTCATTAATGATCACCAAAAACTAGTCAAATGCCTTAAAACTATGTTTCACGGGAAACATTTTGCCAAATTATGCAAAATTAAGGTCATTTAACATTTTTGACTAAATGTTATTGCAAAAACTTATCACTTCCCCAATTTTACCTAATGACCTTATGTCCGCATAAAGTGCTATTTTCTCTAAAAATGGCCGAAATGAGGTCATCTATGTTTTTTAGGGTAAAGATAAGTTGTTTTAATATGTTTTTACCAAATTATAGAGGTTGTCTATGTCCACATAATACCCCTTAAGTTCAGTCTACCAACCGGCGAATGTCCACATAAATGTCCACATAATTTATGCGGACATACAACAAATATGCTTAGGAATGATAATTTTTTGCTAGTGTTTCCCGTGAAACACCCAAAAAATACACTTTAAAATTTTGGGGTGGACTATATGACTATCCCAATAAAATATCATTTAGAGGCTTATTTTTTATTTCCATACCCAATATTTTTGCTCACAGTGATGTTTTTTCTTTTTTAGCGGATTTGATATTTTATCAAAAATAAAGTATCAAATTATACCTCAATATCTTAACAATAATCCTATTAACTCGCTTAATTTTACCAATATGTCCGCAAAAATAGCTTATTACTTGATTTATGTCCGCATAAATGGCTATGTGGACATAAAAAAGCTATGTGGACAAATATGTGGACAAGTATCCCGAAATGTGGACAAATCCGGACATAGCTATGTCCACATAATGTCCGGATATGTCCGCATAAATGTCCACATAATTTATGTGGACACGAATCCGGACATTCCAATGCCAACTAAAACATAAAAATGTATTATTTTTTAAATACTTAATGGATGCGGATCGCTTTACGCTATTCATTAAAAATAATATAATTAAACCGATATGACCGCCGCTAATTCAAATCACAAGCTTCAGCTTGGGCAAATAGGGGAGAGTATAGCTCAAAAATACCTAATATCCAAGAAATACAAAATTTTGGATAAAAACTATTTTTTAAAGACCAAAACAAACCGCAAACTGGGAGAAATAGATCTTATTGCCAAAAAGGGGAGTGTGTATGTTTTTATTGAAGTAAAAACAATAGCCGGCCGGGAGGGTAGGCGATTTCCACCCGCGGCAAAAATCAATCGTGTAAAAATAAAAAAGCTGATAAGGGTGGGGGAGAGCTGGCTTAAAAACCATAAACTTTCTTTGACTGTCCGGTGGCAAATTGATATAATTACTATTGAAATTGACATTATTCGCAAAAAAGCCCTGGTCCGGCATTATGAAAACGCGATAGAAGATATTAAAAAATAAACTCTATGCTTTCAAACCAAACTTTGCTGATCGTTTTAATTTTTTTCGGTTATCTTTTGGGTTCGATTCCGTTCGGATATCTTGTTGGAAAAATCAAAAATGTTGACATTAGGAAAAAAGGGAGTGGCGCCACAGGCGCGACCAACGTCTCCCGAACAGTGGGCTTTAAATATGCGATCTTGGTTGCGGCATTGGATATCGCTAAAGCGGTTCTACCTATATATATCGGGAGCCGTTTTTTTAATCCAAGCTGGAACGCAGATCCCGGGTGGCAAATGGCCCTAATCTCTATTGCTCCGGTATTAGGTCACATATTTCCAGTCTGGCTAAAATTCAAGGGAGGTAAGGGCGTGTCTGTTATCTTCGCTTGCATTATTATGGTAATGGGCTGGCAATACTCCTTAGTTCTTTTTGTCTTATGGCTGGCGCTCTTATTGCTTATAAAAACAATGAGTCTGACAAATATCTTAATTTTCCCGATTTTACCGTTCTTGTTTTGGTTCAGGACTCACTCTTGGGTGTATGTCTGGCTTGGTGTTTTTTATGTCCTTTTAATTTGGTGGGCGCATCGCGAGAATATAAAACGCATACGACAGGGGACTGAGCCGAAAACAATTCATAACAAAAATAAAGAATAATAAAGCACGAATTAACTAATATTTAGGGCTTAATCCTTTTACAAATGATTAAGGGCGGAGCCGACGGCTTGATTGTACTCAATCACGGGCGCAGGGTTGACGAACCCGAGCCGGGCCTGAGGAAATTTTCAACAGAAAATTATCTGAAGGACGAGCCGGGACTTGAGCAAAACTTCAACAGGAGCTTATATGAAGGAATCCTCAAACATTGAAAAACAATGAAAAAAACTATAAAAAAACAATTTGCGTTTACATTAATAGAACTGCTTATCGTTATCGCAATAATCGGAATACTCTCTGCGTTGATTATCGTGGGAATGAATAATGCAACCCAAAAAGCGACAATCGCCAAAGCGCAAGTATTTTCCAATTCACTCCGTAATTCTTTGATGTCTGGCTTGTTTGCCGAGTATAAGCTCGATGGCAACGCCAGCGACACGTGGGGGACACACACAGCCGGAACAATCAGCGGCGCATCATCTTATGCGTCCTGTATACAAAATACTTGCTATAGTTTCGATAGCGATGATGATTATATTGAACTCGCGGATGTCGCGGATTTAAGAATGATAACCGGAGGGACTATTTCCGTTTGGATTTATCCAAAAAGCTACGGAGAGGGCACTCTTGGAAGAATAATTGATAAGTCGTCTTCGGGCGATTCCGGTTTAGGTGGTTATACTTTTAGGAATAGTTCTCTTAATAGATTATTGTTCGTAATAAATGACGGCACCAACACACTTACTCAACAAAACGTAATAACTTATAATCAATGGCAACTTGTGACAACTACTTTTAATGATTCCGGTAGAAAGATATACGTTAACGGAATTGATAAAACGGCATCCGGAGGTAATGAAACAGATCTACCTCCCGACAGTACGGGAATAGTGGTTAGAATTGGAAACTCCGCATATGGAACAACCAGAACTTTTGACGGATATATTGATGATGTTCAAATATATAATCAAGTAATTCCGACTTCCCAAATCCAACAAAATTACTACGCGGGACTCAACAAACTTTTTGCCAACAGGGGAGTGGAAATATCTGAATACCAACAATGCTTAACTGAATTATCAAACAATTACGCTCAACAGTAATGTTTGGGTATTCGATACCCAAACATTGAAAAATGATGAATAGAAATATAAAAACAAATTTGGCATTTACATTGATAGAACTACTTGTGGTTATCGCAATCATCGGGATTTTATCTGCATTAATTATCATTGGGATGAGCTCGACAACACAGAAAGCTAGTGTTGCCAAGGCGCAGGTGTTTGCCAATTCTTTGCGCAATTCATTGATGGCGGATATGGTTTCTGAGTGGAAGCTTGATGGAAACACCAATGATACTTGGGCGGCCTCATTTGCAAACAACGGAACCTGGTGGGGAACGACCGCGCCGAATACCGTCGCAACCTATGGAACTGCGTCCGAATGCGTTTCCGGACAATGTATGGATTTTGATGGCGTGGATGATATGGTGGACTTTGGGAGCAACGCTTCTTTATCTATGGGAACAAAAGATCACACAGTCTCTTTATGGGTTAAGTTTGATAATGCGACCGCAACAGACATAGACACATTGGTTATCTGTGGAGCAATGACGGGAACAGGGAAAGATGGGTATTGGATTACAAGACTTACCGATAGATTATACTTTTATTTTACTGATGGAGAAGGAGCAAATACAAGAATTGCCGGCTATTTATCCGCAGCCGGAACATTAATTGCTAATAATTGGTATCAAATAACCGTAACTATGGATAGGGACGGAAATGTAACGGGATATATAAACGGAACATCGCAAATAAGTTGGGCTATTTCTCCTCAGCCTGGAGACGTACAAAATTCCATAAGCTTTCGAATGGGAGCTTTTACTACATCCCTGTATCGTCTCGCCGGTAAAATGGATGAAGTGAGAATTTTTCACGCTATTACGACAATATCTCAAATAGAGCAAAACTACTTCGCGGGACTGAACAAACTTTTTGCCAACAGGGGAGTGGAAACATCAGAATACCAACAACGCTTAACTGAATTATCAAACAATTACGCACGGGATTAAAATGTTTGGGGGTTAAACCCCCAAACATTTAAAAACGATGAATAGAAATATAAAAACAAAATTGGCATTTACATTGATTGAGCTACTTGTGGTAATTGCAATCATCGGGATTTTATCCGCTTTGATCATTATTGGGATGAGCTCGACAACGCAGAAAGCAAACATTGCAAAATCACAAATATTTGCCAATTCTTTGCGCAATTCATTGATGGGGGACATGGTTTCGGAGTGGAAGCTTGACGAAGGAGCTGGCGATACAATATCTGATACGTGGGGCAGCAATAATGGAACAAAAGCTGGGGCAACATGGGAAGCAATAACAACCAACTGCGTCTACGGCAAGTGCTTATCTTTTGATGGTGATGCTGATAATATAAATTTCGGAAATAAAACTGATTTTAATTTGGCTAGCACAAGCCACACTATTTCGGTTTGGTTTAAAACAAGTACGACAACTACTGACCATATAATTAGTCGCTTTAACGGCGGAAGTCCCGGCGCTGGATATGTTATTTTTGTGTCCTCTGGAAAGGTTTGTTTTTCGGAAAGAGCAGACGGGGGAGACTTTCTTGCCCGCGATTCAGCGCTAACCTACAATGATAATTCTTGGCATTTTGTAACTTACACGGTTGATATTTCTTTAAAAACAGGGAGGTTTTGCATTGATGGAACTTTTTTGCCCCTGGATACTTATACTGGAAACTTAATAAATTATAATAATAATTTATATATCGGTGGACCACAGGTAGGATACTATTTTACTGGCCTAATAGACGATATACGCATATATGATGCCGCAATGCCAGCTTTCCAAATCAACGAACAATATTACACCGGATTGAATAAACTTTTGGCAAACAGGGGAGTGGAAACATCTGAATACGAGCAAAGAATCGTAGAATTAAATTATAATTATGCAGAAAATTAAAATTAACGCATTTACATTGATAGAACTACTTGTGGTTATTGCAATCATCGGAATTTTATCTGCTTTAATTGTTATCGGGATGAGCTCGACAACGCAAAAAGCCAGTGTTGCAAAAGCGCAAGTATTTGCGAATTCTCTGCGCAATTCGTTGCTGGCGGATATGGTTTCGGAGTGGAAATTGGATGACGGGACTGGAAACAGCACCACAAAAGATTCCTGGGCTTCGGCTTTTGCCAATACGGGGACCTTGGGAACAGCGGCAGTAGGGGATGCAAGCGAGCCCACATGGCTAAGTACCGGTTGTGTTTCCGGAAACTGTCTTTCGTTTGACGGCGCTGATGATTATGTTGATTTCGGAAATAATGCGTCCCTATCAATGGGAACTAAAGATCATACTGTATCACTCTGGGTTAAGTTTGATAATGCAACAGCGCCCGCTCCTAATAATGCGGAAACGCTGGCTCGTTGTGGGGTCCAAGCTGCCGGAGTTGGGCGGGATGGATATTGGATTTATAGGACTGGGAGTAGTCTATTTTTTTATTTTTCTGATGGTTCGGCGGATAGCATAGGCGGCTCATTATCAGGGTCCGGGACACTAATAGCTAACACTTGGTATAACATAGTTGTTGCACTCGATAGAGATATTTCTGCCTATATGTATATAAATGGAGTTAAACAAACAGGCTACTCATTAAATATCGTACCACAAAATGGAGACGTACAAAATACATCCTTGTTAATGATTGGGGCAACTTCAGCTGGCTATGGTCGGCTTGACGGTCAAATGGATGAGGTAAGAATCTTTCACGCTATTACGACAATATCTCAAATAGAGCAGAACTACTTTGCCGGACTGAACAAACTTTTGGCAAACAGGGGAGTGGAAACGTCTGAATATGAGCAAAGAGTCGCGAATTTAACTTCAAACTATGCAAAGAATTAAAATTAACGCATTTACTTTGATAGAACTGTTGGTTGTAATAGCGATCATCGGTATTTTATCTGCGTTGATTGTTGTGGGTATGAGCTCGGCGACGCAGAAAGCCAGTGTTGCAAAAGCGCAAGTATTTGCTAATTCTTTGCGGAATTCCTTAATGGCGGATATGGTTTCCGAATGGAAATTAGATGACGGAACCGGAAACAGCACAACGAAAGATTCCTGGGCTTCGACTTTTACTAATACCGGGACACTGGGGACTGCGACGGTAGGGGATGCAAGCGAGCCCACATGGCTAAGTACTGGTTGCGTTTCTGGAAACTGTCTATCTTTCGATGGAGCTGACGACTATGTTAATTTTGGCAATAACGCTTCATTGAGTATGGGAACAAAAGATCACACAATATCTTTATGGGTTGAATTTATTAATCCAACGGCACTGCAAGATGAAACAATGATTCGCACGGGAGCTGGCGGTAGTGGAGCTGGCTATTGGATTTATAGATTTACCGGAACAAATAAATTAAGGTTTCTTTTTCATGACGGAGTTGGTTCGCAGGCATCCGGATATTTGTCGGCGGATGGCACATTAGTTGCTGGTATTTGGTATAATATAGCTATAATAATGGATAGGGATTCCAATGCCCAAGCTTATATAAACGGGCAAATACAAACCAGTTACCCAATAGTTATATCTGGAAACCAAGGAACTATACAAAATGTTACAAATCTAATGGTTGGAGCGCAAGACGCGTCAACACGACGGCTTACCGGCAAAATGGATGAAGTAAAAATATTTCACGCAATACCGTCAATCTCCCAAATTCAACAAAACTATTACGCCGGACTGAACAAACTTTTGGCAAAAAGAGGGGTGGAAACATCAGAATATGAGCAAAGAGTCGCGGATTTAATTTCAAACTACGCAAAAGAATAATGTTCGGGTATTCGATACCCAGACATTGAAAAATGATGAATAGAAATATAAAAACAAATTTGGCATTTACGTTGATTGAGCTATTGGTCGTAATAGCGATTATTGGTATTCTTTCGGCTTTGATCGTTATTGGGATGAGCTCGACAACTCAAAAAGCTAGTGTTGCCAAGGGCCAAGTATTTGCTAATTCTTTACGCAATTCGTTAATGTCAGATATGGTCTCGGAGTGGAAATTGGATGGAAACACTAACGACACTTGGGCGGCCTCGTACGCGAACAACGGAACTTGGTCAGGTCCAACCGCGCCAAACACAGTCGCTACTTATGGACCGGCAGCTGAATGCGTTTCCGGACAATGTATGGATTTTGATGGAGTGGACGATTTAGTTGATTTTGGAAATAACGCTTCGCTATCAATGGGAACAAAAGATCACACAGTCTCTTTATGGATTAAGTTTGACAATGCAACAGCCCCACAACACGAAGTTTTGATTATTAGTGGCGGCAACATTGTTGCTCCTGGATATGCTGGTTATGATATTTTAAGATACACCGGAATGAGTCGACTATATGTTGAATTTTCCGATGGCTCGGCAAATAATGTCGGTGCCTATTTATCCGCATCGGGAACATTAGTATCTAATATTTGGTATAATATAGTAGTAATTTTTGACAGAGACGGAGTTGCCAAGGCATATATTAACGGATTGTCACAGGCGGGAACATTAAATATATCGGTTCAACCGGGCAATGTACAAAATATTTACAACTTAAGGTTGGGGGCGTGGACACCGTCCCAATTTCGTCTTGCTGGTAAAATGGATGAAGTGAGAATATTTCACGCGATAACAACACTTTCCCAAATTCAGCAAAACTACTACGCGGGACTGAACAAGCTTTTTGCAAACAGGGGAGTGGAAACATCCGAATATCAACAAAGGATCGTAGAATTAAATTCGAATTATGCAAAGAATTAAAATCAACGCATTCACATTAATAGAACTACTTGTGGTTATTGCAATCATCGGGATTTTGTCTGCATTAATTATCATTGGGATGAGCTCGACAACACAGAAAGCTAGTGTTGCCAAGGCGCAAGTGTTCGCTAATTCTCTACGTAATTCATTGATGTCGGATATGGTTTCGGAGTGGAAGCTTGATGATGGGACAGGAAACAGCACAACGAAAGATTCCTGGGCTTCGACTTTTACAAATACGGGGACCTTGGGAACCGCAGCAGTGGGGGATGCAAGCGAGCCCACATGGCTAAGTACTGGTTGCGTTTCCGGAAACTGTCTTTCTTTTGACGGCACCGACGATTATGTTGATTTTGGGAGCAATGCGTCTTTATCTATGGGGACTAAAGACCATACTGCGTCATTCTGGGTTAAATTTGATAATGCGGTAGCAATAGAAAATAATACACTGATTAAATGCGGGGCCTTCGGCGCCTCTCTTGGATCAGACGGATACTGGCTTGTTAGATTAAACGGTACAAACAAACTATATTGTTATTTCTCCGACGGAGAAACAACAACATTGCTTGGTAATTATTTATCCGCGGATGGTTCTTTGGTTGCCGATACTTGGTACAATATTGTTGTAATGTTCGACAGGAGCGGAGTGGCTCAAGCATACATAAATGGCGTAATACAATCAGGAACACTAAACATATCATCACAAACAGGAGACGTGCAAAATAGTAGAAGTTTTACTATTGGAGCCTGGTCAGCAACACTACATCGATCCGCTGGCAAAATGGACGAAGTACGAATATTCCACGCGATTACGACACTTTCTCAAATTCAACAAAACTACTTCGCAGGACTGAACAAACTTTTGGCTAATGGGGAAGTGGAAACATCAGAATACCAACAACGCTTAACTGAATTATCAAACAATTACGCACGGGATTAAAATGTTTGGGGGTTAAACCCCCAAACATTTAAAACAATGAATAGAAATATAAAAACAAAATTGGCATTTACATTGATAGAATTATTGGTCGTGATTGCAATCATCGGGATACTTTCGGCTTTGATCATTATTGGGATGAGTTCGACGACACAGAAAGCTAGTGTTGCCAAATCGCAGGTGTTTGCCAATTCATTGCGCAATTCTTTGATGGCGGATATGGTTTCAGAATGGAAATTGGACGGGAATACTAACGATACTTGGGCGTCTTCAAATGCGAACAACGGAACGTGGTCGGGACCAACCGCGCCGAATGCCGTCGCTACTTACGGGACGGCAGCCGAATGCGTCTCCGGACAATGTATGGATTTTGACGGTGTGGATGATGTAGTTGATTTTGGAAATAACGCTTCGTTATCAATGGGAACAAAAGATCACACAGTCTCTATTTGGGTTAAATTCGATAACGCATCACCCCCAACAGAAGAAGAAACATTAATTTTTTGCGGCGGAACAGTGGCCGCGACAGAAGGCTATTGGATCAGGAGACAAATTGGAGGAACAGGAATTTATTTTTGTTTTAACGATGGCTCGGCAACAAGGGCTAACGGTGCTTTATCAGCGAACGGAACTTTAATTAATAATATTTGGTATAATATAGTAATAACAATGGACAGAGATTCTAATGCCCAAGCATATATAAATGGACAAAAACAAACTGGTTATGTTGTTAGTCTCTCCTCTTGGCAAACCGACATACAGAATACTTATAATTTCCAAATTGGTGGATTTGGAGCTGTTTATACAATGGCGGGAAAAATTGATGAAGTAAGAATATTCAATGCGATAACAACACTTTCTCAAATTCAACAAAATTACTTTGCAGGACTGAACAAACTTTTTACCAACAAGGGAGTGGAACCGTCTGAATACCAAAAAGAGGTCACGAATTTAATTTCAAACCATGCAAAGAATTAACAAAGCATTTACATTAATTGAGCTATTGGTTGTGATAGCGATTATTGGTATTCTTTCGGCTTTGATCGTTATTGGGATGAGCTCAACAACACAGAAAGCCAGTGTTGCCAAGGCGCAAGTGTTTGCGAATTCTCTGCGCAATTCGTTGCTGGCGGATATGGTTTCGGAGTGGAAATTGGATGACGGGACTGGAAACAGCACCACAAAAGATTCGTGGGCTTCGGTTTATGCCAATACGGGAACATTGGGAACAGCGGCGGTGGGGGACGCGAGCGAGCCAACATGGCTAAGTACCGGTTGCGTTTCCGGAAACTGCCTTGATTTTGACGGCGCTGACGATTATGTTGATTTTGGAAGCAATGCGTCTTTATCTATGGGGACTAAAGACCATATTGCGTCATTCTGGGTTAAATTTGATAATGCAGTGGCGGGCGCGCAACCCGAAACGCTAATAGTTTGCGGTTCAGTTACCGGTGGGGCGACTGGAGACGATGGTTATTGGATTGTACGCTATCAAGGAACAAGCAAAATAAGAGGATATTTTTCTGATGGTTCGGCGGCATATATCGGCGGAGATTTATCTGCTAATAGTGTTTTTGTCGCTAATACTTGGTATAACATAGTAACAACTTTTGATAGAGATGGAGTTGTTCAGGCATATGTTAATGGATTAAAACAAACGGGTTATTCAATAAACATTGCTCCTCAACAAGGAGATGTACAAAATTATATGAATTTGCGAATTGGAGCCTATTCGGCAACCGGACACCGTCTCGATGGTCAAATGGATGAGGTAAGAATCTTTCACGCCATAACAACGCTGTCTCAAATAAAGCAAAACTATTACGCAGGACTGAACAAACTTTTTGCCAAAAACTCCCTAAATAGGGTAGAATATGAGTATAGGATGGCGGAATTACAAACTTCATCTTTAGCAAACAAATGATGCCTTATTTATTAGCTATTGCCTTATTCTTTCTTCCGGCTTACGTGGCGAATACCACGCCGCCTTTGGCAAACCGATTTAATATTCTAAACAGCTTGTATAAGCCGATAGACAACAACAAGACAATAAACGGAATGCCGATCTTAGGCACACACAAAAGCTGGCGGGGATTGGTTTTGGAAATCATATTCTGTACTGTCCTAACAGGAGCGATGTTTATTCTAAACAAGCAGTTCGGGTGGGGGATTTATGAATCACTCGGATTCGCCTACGAAAAGATCAATGGCTTTGTTTTCGGTCTGATCTTTGGCGTTGGTATAGTTTTTGGCGATCTACTCTTCGCCTTTATCAAGCGCAGACTGCGCCTTAGGCCCGGGTTTCCTTTTATCCCGTTCGATCAGATCAACTATGTTATCGGTGCCTTTATTTTCACCGAACCAATCGCGCATTTGGGAATAAAGTTTTGGATCATTCTTGCCGGAATAACCCTGATTATACACATTGTTTTCAATCGTCTTGGGTATAATATGGGGTTGCACAAAGCAAAATGGTAATATAAGATTAAAAAGCAACGCCCCTACCATATATATGGTAGGGCATAAAAACCGCCTTCGCCCCGAGCTAACCAAAAGCTACGGCGAGGCGCAGAAATATTATGCAAAATCTATTTAATATAATTTCCGCGAGTGCCGAGCGAACATTATCAATGTTAACGCAAAATTTAGTCACAAACGCCGCAAATTTGATCGGTGCTGTTTTGGTATTTATTATCGGCTGGCTTATCGCGAAGAAAATAAAGGGATTCTTCACCGACCTTTTAAACAAGATCCGCCTGAACCAAATGGCGAAATCTCTGGGATGGGAACCGTTTTTTGACAAATATGACACTCGCCTCAATGTCCCAAAATTTTTCGGAGCGATCATTGAATTATTTTTTGTTTTACTGTTTTTAACAATTTCTTTTGACATCTTGGGCCTAGCGCAAGTAAACGCATTCCTTTTGACAATCATCAATTATTTCCCGAACATCTTTATTTCAATGCTGATCTTTATCTTCGCGGTGTTTGTTGCCGACTTTTCAAAAAAGATCGTGCTCGTCAGCTTGAACAAAGAAAAAATAACCTATTCGGGAATATTGGGCGACAGCATTGCCTGGATCACGTGGATTATGGCGATACTCGCCATCCTGTATCAATTAAATATAGTCCCGACAATAGTGCTGACTATATTTATTGGATTCGTCGCCTTGATTGTTATTGTTTTTGGATTGGCATTCGGATTGGGCGGAAGGGAATTTGCTAAAAAAATATTAGAAGACTTGGAGAACCGGGCACGATAATAAAATAGAGGAAAAGCATGGGCGATTCCTCTTTTTGATATTTATGGATACAATAACGTACAAAGAACTACAAAAAATGATCCTCTTTTCCGGGGAGAGGGTTAATAGAGATAAAGAACAAATAAACAAGATCAATGTATTTCCGGTTCCGGACCAGGACACGGGCTCTAATTTGGCTGCGACATTAAAGGGAATAAAAGAAGCGATTGAAGGCAAAGAATTCGGCTCAATGGAAGAATTCGCGAACACCGTTTTGGACAGCGCCCTGACTGCGGCGCAAGGCAATGCCGGAATTATTTACACCGGATTTTTGGCCGGGTTTTTGCCCGCGATAAGCGACGTGGAAGAAGTTGATGCCAAAAAGCTTGGCAATGCTTTTAAGCTCGGATACGAGCGAGCAAAAGACTCAATCCAAAATCCGAAAGAGGGAACTATTTTAGATGTTGTCCACGCTTTTGCCGAAACTTTTAACGAGTTATCAGAAGAAAAAGAAGATATCATCGAAATATTTTACGAATCTTTCGGGAAGGCCAACCAGGCCCTGCTTGATACGCCGAATAAAATGGAATTACTGAAAAAGGCCGGCGTGGTTGATGCCGGGGGATTGGGATTTTTAATGATCCTTGAAACCTACCTTGATACGCTAAAGGAACAGACCGTGGAAAAGGTCGCGGCAAAACCCTTCCTTGCTCCGGGCGAAGAATCAGCCACGAGAAAGTTCGTCCAAATTCTATCAAACCGATACGAAGTGGTCGCCCTGTTGGCAAATCCGAACTTAAAAGAAAAAGAGATCAGGGACAAACTGAAAAATCTGGGCAATTGCCTTGATATTATCCAAATCGCGAACCGAATAAAGATACACATCCACACCGATGACCCTTATGAGACCAGAGATATTATTTCCAATATGGGTACGGTCGAAAATCTGAGAATTCAGGATATGGCGAGGGAAGTGGTGGGAGAAGAGTCGATGGAAAACGTTTCCATCGGCATTGTAATCGATGAACGCGCGGGATTGAGCCAAAAAATAATCCAGCATTATGATATTGAAGTAATCCCGTTCCGTATCACCTGGCCGGAAGAACAAAACTTGCCCGGGCACAACGTGTGCGAAAAAATAAAAGAAGCGAAAAAGAAGGGATTGAACACCAAACCGAAGATCTCTTCCATTTCTCCGGAATTCTTTATGGAATCGTACAAAAAACAATTGGAAAAATTTGAAACTATTATCTGCATTGTCAGTAGCTCCAAACTTTCCGACAACTACAATTCCGCCCTGAAAGCGCGGGAAATGCTAAATTGGAATATGAGAGAAAGGGTTTTTGTCGTTGATTCGAAAAACATCAGCGCCGGACAATCCCTTGTGGTTTTGGAAGCGATCGAGCTCATCCGGGAACAGAGAAAAATAAAAGAAATAAAAGAACGCTTGGAAGTGGCGATTCCTCAGATCAATCTGCTCGGCATTTTAAAAAACGCGGCGTGGTGGAAAAAAGACAATCCGACCGCGAAGTTTTGGTTTACCAAAGAAAAACCGCAAGATTCTTTTTGGCTCATAGAAACAAAAGATGGAAAAATCAATCCAACGGAAAAAGTAAGATCAAATGATTTCGCCGACGTCTTGTTCAAAAAAATAGAACGGGCCGCGCGAAGAGACTTGCGAGAAGGTAAAAAGATCAGAGTGGTTATCGCGCACGCCGACAGCCTGGATCAAGCGGAAAAGCTCAAAGAAAAATTAAAGACCACGAAACGGGCTGATATTTCCTTTATCAGTATCACAGATCCGGTCACAAGCATAAACGCTTGCCCGGACAGCCTTATAGTGGCGTGGATCGTTCACCCGAGTTAAACAATTTTGCTTTGCAAAATTAGCGCATAGCGCTGTTTAACCGGGTAAAATAAGAATAAAGAATCAGGAATCAAGAATTAAGAATAAAAACAGGGAACGATTCCAATTCATAAAAATTAGATATTAAATCAATGGAAACAGAAAACCAAAACAAAAAATTAATTGGCATCGTGGCCGACGAGGCCGTTGACCTGCCTGATTCAATTGTACAAGAAAACGAGATATCGCTCGTAAAATTCAAATTGGATTTCGAAGAACTAAAGGATGTTCCCGGCAATGTTTATGAAAAAATGCGCGAGGGAGAGAGAAGGGGACTCAAGACCATTGCCAAGACATCACAACCATCCATTAATGACTTTTTAGGCGCGTACCGGGAAAAACTGAAAAGATTTGAAGAGATAATTTGCTTCACCATATCGGGAAAACTATCAGGAACTTTTAACTCCGCTTTACAGGCAACAAAATTTTTACCAAAAGAAGCCCAAGATAAAATTCATCTGGTTGATACATTGAACGCAACCGGGGGAGAAGGTCTTGTAGCTTTGTGGGCAGCCGATATGATCAAAGAAGCAAAATTGAAAGCCGGAGAGATCGCGGAAACAATACGGAAAAATGTTTCCAATTTCAAACTGATCGGGATCTATGGAACACCGAAATGGCTTGAAGCGAGCGGACGCTTGCCAAAATTTTTGCCGGCACCCTTGAGGCAAGCGGAAAAAATGAACCTCAAGCCTATTTTTGCCCTGAAAAACGGAAAGATTACTTTTATAAGCATTCGAAAAAACTTAAATGGCATCGCGAATACTCTATTCCAAGAGTTTGAAAAGCAAACTCTGGCGGCGCGCAATCAAGGAAAAAAGATCAGAGCCGCGATCACTCACGGCGACAACCCGGCTGGAGCGGAAGAACTGAAAAATTTGGTCTCAAGTTTGGAAAATGTAAAAGTGGAGTTTATAAGCCTGGCTTGTTTTCCGATCGGAGGACATGTCGGCCCGGAATCATTAGTGCTTTCCTGGCAACAATAACCCCCACCTTTTTAAAAAAGATGGGGGCAAAAAAGAATAAAAATAAAGAAACACTAATTGCATAAAATATATGAGTATCAAAATCATCGTAGGCGAAAGCGCCCCCACGACTCCGGATATTGTGGCAAAGTACGGTTTTGCGACCGTACCGTTTAAGATCGATTGGCCCGAGTTCGACACCATTAAGGGCAATACGCTTTTTCAAAAAATGCGCGAAGCGAAAAAGCAAGGCATCAAAACCACCCCCAAAACTTCTCAGCCGTCTATAGGCATATACAAAAAAGCTTTTGACGAAGCCCTTGTCGACAACGAATATATTCTCGCGATCACTATCAGCTCCGGCATCTCGGGAACTTACAACTCCGCCATTCAAGCAAAAAAGATGTTCAGTGAAGACGCGCAAAAAAAGATCTATGTTTTTGATACATTTAACGCCGATGCCGCGGAAAGCTTGTTTGCCATTAAAGCGGGGGATATGGCGGTGCAAGAAAAGACCATTGATGAAGTAATGGCAAAATTGGAAGAATTAAAACCATCAGCCAAACTGTACGGATTTTTGGACGACCCTTATTGGCTTGAGGCCGGAGGCAGGATCAGCCATGCCGTAGCCGTAATAATGGCGCAAATGCAAAAGATCGGAATGCGGCCTCTTTTGTCAATGAAAGACGGGGTTGTTAAGCCGGCGAATCTGAAAATGCAAGCCAAGGACACGGCCGATGCTTTGTTTAAACAGCTGGAAAGCATTGTAAAAGATCCTCTCGCGGACGGGAAAAAGGTAAGCGTTGCCATAAGCCACGCGGACAATCCCGGAGAGGCCGAAAACTTGAAAAAAATGATCGAAGAAAAATATCCTAGCGCTAAAATAGAATTCGTGACCGAGACCGGTCCGGTGATCGGCGCGCACATCGGACCCGGATCATTAATTTGCTGCTGTTTAATAGATTAACCCTGTTAAATACTTTTGCCAAGCAAAAGTAAAATTTAAAAGAATCTTTAAATTTTATTTAACAGGGCAAGCCCGGTTAAAAGCACTTACTGTAAACATTATTGATAAATATTAATTATAATAAATCCAACCCATGATCTTTAATTTAATTGCGATCGCTTTAATTTCTTACATTCTGGGATCAATTCCTTTTTCTCTGGTTTTTGTCAAATTGTTTACGAAAAAAAACCTGCACGAACTGGGATCAAAAAACGCAGGAGCATTAAATACCCTGAGGATCGTTGCCAAAGAAAAAGGGAAGGTTTGGGGCGTCTTATCTTTTCTTTTGGTCGGAATTCTGGACGCAAGCAAGGGTGTTTTCGCCGTCTTAATCGCCAAAAGTTATTTTTTCCCGATTCTTTTGCAAACATCAGCGGAAATAACAATGCCCTGGCCGACCATTGTCGCCATTATCGCGTTCTTTGCCGTACTCGGACACAATTATTCCATTTTCTTAAAATTCAAGGGTGGAAGAGGGGCTGCCACCTTATTTGGTATTCTTTTGTATTTAAACGTTACGGCAGCTCTCGGTATTCTCGGCTTTGTTCTTTTGTTTATTTTTTTAGGAGAACTGCTGGCCGGACACAAATTAAACAAAAAATTCGTAAGCGCCGCGATATCAAACCAGATCATTGGCCGGCTTTTGGGAGAAATTGTCGGGCTGTTCTGGATGTACACTATTGATCCTATGGTGTTTTATATCGCCGCTTTGCCGATTGTATTAATTGTTTTCGCGCACAAAGACAGGCTTGACGAACAAATTAAAAAGATCAAAGATAAAACCTATCTAAAAGATTAAACAAATGCAAACATATATTTTGTATCTATTGTTGCTTATAGTCTCTTATTTGGCCGGATCTATTCCTTTCAGTTATATTATTACCCGTCTCTCCACGCATAAAAATATTTTGGAGATCGGATGGAAAAAAAGCTCGGGGTCCAATGTTTTAAAAAACGTGGGCAAATGGCAGGGAGTACTTGTTTTTCTTTTGGATGTGGCCAAAGGATTTTTTGTCATCTGGCTCGCGAGAGAACTCGGCACGCCAGCATACTTTCAATCGTTGTGCGGAGTCGCCGCGGTAGTGGGACACAATTGGTCTATATTTTTAAAGGGGAGCGGGGGCAGAGGATTAGCCGCTCTGGTCGGAGCCTTGCTTGCTTTCTCTCCTTTGTTTCTCGCGATAATCTTACTCCCGACAATTCTTTTAACTTTTCTTTGGACCGCCTCGATCGGCACACTTTTATCTCTCGCGTTCGGAATCGCGATTGGATTCGGCTGTGTTTATTGCAAGCCAATGGGCCTTATGCTACTTATATCCTTGACCCCGATATTTATAAAACGCTTAAGCCCGATAAAAGAGATCCCCGGAGCAAAGAACAAAGCGGAACTGATCAAAAATCGTTTGCTTTTTGACCAAGACACTGTTCCGCCTTTACGAATAACAAAGTATTTTAATAAGAAAAAGGCTTAAAATATAAAACGTTTTGCAAACATTTATTTAGACTGTATTATTAGGACGCTTCTCGCAAGAAAATTTTCACCAGAAAATTTGCTGAGCGCTTAATTATTTATTTTAAAATAATTAAGGGCGGAGGGCCGACGGGCCCGAGCCTGTCCTGAGCGCAAATTCAACTGAATTTGACGCGAAGGAGTGCAGACGCCGGCGACGGCCGGCGGATGACACGTCGAACGAATAATGCAGTCTAAAAGCTAAATGTTTGCATTGAGATTAGCCCCCGTAGCTCAACGGATAGAGTACTAGTCTTCGGAACTAGTGGTGCGGGTTCGAATCCTGCCGGGGGCACAGCAAATTTTGCTGACGCAAAATATTGCAGTAATTAGTAGTTTGTAGTTTGTAATTAGGGTAAGGAAATTATTAGGATAACAAAATTTGCTCCCAAAGTACCAACTACTCACACAAAGTACAAAAGCGTTGCAGTAATTAGTAGTTTGTAGTTTGTAATTAGGGTAAGGAAATTATTAGGATATTTTAAAGTAAAATTTATTCCCAATCCGCCAGCTGGCGGAACAAATTACTCACACAAAGTACAAAAATTTTTATGTTTGATTTTGAAAAATTAGACGTCTATAAAAAAGCAAAACAACTAAATAAAAATGTTTTGCGTTTCCTGAAAAAACAACAAACAAATAGATACATATCTTAGAGACCAGCTAAAAAGAGCTTCCATTAGTATTGTCATAAACATAGCGGAGGGGAGTGGGAAATTTTCAAAACCGGACAAAAAGAACTTTTACACAACTGCCCGCGGGTCCACGTATGAGTGTGTTTCTCTGCTTGAAATTATATGCGAAGAAGGCTATATTTCCAAAGAAATCTTTGATATTTTTTACAAAAACTTCGAAATTATCTCAAAAATGCTATTAGGACTAATAAATAGCCAAAACAAGGCTTAGTTGCTTGATTTTTTAAATAAAACAGGCTATACTCAAAAAAAAGATTCGGCTAAAAAAATATGATTTTAAGCTTAAAAATCAAACATTTTACTACTTTTACTGCAATTCTTTTTTTGTTTTTGTCAATAATTGTGCCTATTACAACAGCTATGGCGGATGATCCCGCCGCGGAAGAAGGGTTGCAAGTATGCAATTATGGCGAATGTAAATCCATTGTTTGCTGCGGAAACGGGGATCCGATATTAAACGGACAACCAAACCCAGCTTACAAACCCTGCACGTTCAACGATATTTTCTGCACAATTAACCGAATCGTACATTTTATACTTTTTGAAATAGTCCCGGCATTAGCGCTTATCTGGTTTGCCATCGCCGGATTTACAATAATTACCGCGGCGGGCGATCCGGGCAAAGTCACCCAAGGGAGACAAATGATTACTTACGCAGTTATCGGACTGCTTGTTGTTTTTACCGCGTGGATACTTGTTTACGAATTTGTCGGATTTATCGGAGGAGCGGACCAAAAAGAATGGTTATTGCAATTTTTTAAAAAACCGTAATGAGCCTTATACAAAAGCCCCGTTAGCTCAGTTGGTAGAGCAGGAAGCTCTTAACTTCAAGGTCGTGGGTTCGAATCCCTCACGGGGCACAGCAAATTTTGCCCCCGAGGCAAAATCTTGCAGTAGTTTGTAATTTGTAGTTTGTAGTTTGGGTAAGGAAATTATCAGGATATATAAAATTTGCTCCCAAAGTACAAATTACACACACAAAGTACAAAGGATTCGAAGGCGTAGCCACGACGGTGGCGAGCCGGGCCCTGAGAATTTTTCAGCAGAAAAATATCGAAGGGCGAATCCCTCACGGGGCACCACTTCGCTCCGACCAATCGGAGCTACGCGGTGCAAGCACAGCCCAGCTTAAAGTTGAATTGACGTTTTAGAAAAGCGAAGTGGTCCCGCGAAGCCTTGGCGAAGTAGGGGCGAAGTGGGACAGCACCCTTACATACAAAAACTTAATAATGAACAGACACCCATCTCGGTATAAAACCTGGGATGAGGCGCATAACAAATGTAATAATTAAAAATATGTTATCAGCAGAAGAAAAGACAGCTATCATAGCAAAGTACAAGATACACGAAAAAGATACCGGATCGGCCGAAGTGCAAATTGCCTTGCTCTCCGAAGAGATTGAACAACTTTTGGAGCACCTGAAGACACACAAAAAAGACTTGCACTCCAAAAAGGGACTTTTGAAAATGGTTTCAAAAAGAAGAAAGCTTTTGAAATACTTACAGAAGACCGACGAAAAAAAATATAAAGACATCACTAAAAAAATCGGCCTTAAATCATAAGGCCGCTTAACTTATAATATGGAAACCGAATCATTTGAACTGGATCTGAACGGAAAAACACTAACCGTGGAATTTAACGGCTTGGCCGAAAGAGCCAACGGCTCTGTTTTTGTTAAATACGGCGACACTGCCGTAATGGCAAACTGCGTCATCGCGAAAAAAGAAATCGAAGGAGCTGATTTTTTCCCTCTAATGGTGTTATACGAAGAAAAATATTACGCTGTCGGAAAAATATTGGGGTCCCGCTTTATGAAGAGGGAAGGGAGGCCGTCGGAACAATCGGTTCTTACGTCCCGCTTGATCGACCGCGCCATCCGTCCGCTTTTCCCCTCAAACCTGCATCACGAGGTTCAAGTGGTTATCACTTGCCTTGCCTGGGATCAGGAATCTGATCCGGCCGCGCTAAGCTTGCTTGCCGCCTCAATAGCGTTGTACTGCTCCGACATTCCTTGGAACGGACCGGTGGCCGCGATAAGGATCGGTGAAAAAGACGGACAAATAATTCCGTTCCCGACAGTAAAAGAAAGAGAAGAAGGCTCTGTTGATCTTATCGTCTCCGCTTTAAAATCAGAATCGGGAAAAGAAATGCTAATTAATATGATCGAGGCCGGATTAAAAGAAGCTCCGGAAGAAATAATCCTGAAAGCCATCAATGACACAAAAAATTTACAGCGCGAGCTCATCGACTTCCAGGAAAAAATACGAGCAAAGATCGGAAAAGAAAAGATGAAAATAAAAGAACACCCGAAAAACGAAGAATTGGAAAAAGAAGTAAAAATATTTTTGGGCGACAAACTGAAAAAAGCGTTATTTGAATCAAAAGAAGAGGTAGAGATTTTGAAAGACCAATTGGCCGAACATTTGCGCGGAGTAAACGAAGACCCGGAGCAGCTGAGGCAAGGTTTGAACTTTTTTGAGATAGAAGCCGAAAGGTTAATTCACGAAGGAGCCTTGCGCGAAGGCTTGCGCGCCGACAAACGAAAAATTACTGAGTTGAGATGCATCGGCTGCAACGTGGGATTGTTTAAAAGAACTCACGGTTCGGGATTATTTACCCGCGGACAAACAAAAGTTTTGTCTATGCTCACTTTGGGCTCTCCCGGCGACCAAAAAATATTCGAGGAAATGGAATTGCAAGGAAAGAAAAGATTTATGCACCACTACAACTTTCCTCCCTACAGCGTGGGGGAGACCGGCCCGATGCGCGGACCGGGCAGAAGAGAGATCGGACATGGTATGCTTGGAGAAAAAGCCTTGCGCCCGATGATACCCTCGGCGGAAGATTTTCCATACACCATCAGGATCGTTTCCGAGGTTTTATGCTCCAACGGTTCAAGCTCAATGGCCTCAACCTGCGCCGCTTGCTTGGCGCTGATGGACGCGGGTGTGCCGATCAAAAGGCCTGTTTCAGGAATCGCGATGGGGTTAATGATGGAAATTAACAATGAAAAAAGCACGGAAGAAAAAGGATACGCGATCTTGACCGATGTTCAGGGCGAAGAAGACCACTATGGCGATATGGATTTCAAGGTCGCGGGAACCGATCAAGGTATCACCGCCTTACAAATGGACTTGAAGGTCAGGGGCATCACGGACAAAATAATCAGTGAGGCACTCAAACAATCAAAGCCGGCCAGAATGGAAATATTAAAAGAAATGAAAGCCATCCTTCCCGAGCCGAGAAAAGAATTGTCGCCTTACGCCCCGAGAATTTACATTATAAAGATCGATCCGGAAAAGATCGGCGAAGTCATCGGCACGGGCGGAAAAATAATCAATGAGATAATTGATGAATGCCACGTCACGATCGATATCGAAGACTCGGGCGAAGTTTTTGTGACAGCCGAAAGTGAAGAAGCGGCGCAAAAAGCGATCGAATGGATCAAAAATATCATCAAAGAAGTGGAAGTGGGGGAGACCTACGAGGGTGTCGTGAAAAGAATTATGGATTTCGGCGCTTTTGTGGAAATACTTCCGGGACAAGAAGGACTCGTTCACATCTCACAGCTGGACAACAAGCGTGTTGAAAAAGTTACCGACGTGGTAAAGCTCGGACAAGTCATTCCCGTAAAAGTAATCTCTATTGACGAACAAGGTAGAATTAATCTATCATTAAAGGAAGCAAGGAAATAAAATTTTAAAAATATTTTGAAATTTTCCCTATGGCGGAAAATACTTTAAACATAATTGCCGACAAAATAAGGACGATGAAAAAAGACCTCGCTTCCCCCGATGTCGGCACTGGCAATGAACCGAAAGAACCCACGCTTGTTCTGCCAAACAAAAAAGATTTTAAAAACATCGGCACTTACAGCAAGGCCGTGGTGATGCCCCAAAAGATCGGGGAAGTATTCAGCTCAAATAATCCGCCCTCGACCGCGACAACAATGAACCCGCCCGTTTCCGTTAAACCGACCGCGGAAGAAAAGAAAACGGAAGAAAAACCGCAACCAATCTCGCAAAAACCAAAGGAAGAAAAAAAAGTTGTTCCGTCTTTTGGTTTTAAAGAAGACAAACTGCCGATAGCAAAAAAAGAGCCCGAGAAAAGCAACGCGTTATTCCAAAAAGAAAAGACTGTCTTTATACCGGAAAACGAACAAAACGCGGACCTGAACATCAGCTATGGAATGGAAGGAAAAGATTTAGGTACGCCCTACAGAGCGCCAACCCCGGTTCCCGAGCCTCCAATGGCGCCACCAACCTTAAGATTACCGGAAATTGAACCCGTGCCCGCGCCGCAACCCCTGGAAGAATTGCGAATAGAAGAGCCGGAGGCTGATTTCGCGAATCAGGGAATAGAAAGCCGAAAATTCGAAGAAGAAGAACAGGAGATCATAATGCCCGGACCGATGCCTTCGAAATTTGAAGAGGAACGA
>JBAZMG010000007.1:0-23614 GCA_041649895.1 Minisyncoccota bacterium
GGAAGCGAGACGCGTTTTTGGATTTTTACAAAAAACTTTCTCCTGAGATAAGAGACAAAGTAAATATGAGCCACGAAGAAGCGGAAAAATCAGTGGCCGCGTATATCAGCGGGAAGGGGGATATTGAAAACCTATCCGAGGGAGAAAATTTTATTTTAAACAGGATCAGAAACGAGTATCGCGAATTTGAAAGATCAAAATCGACCGACCAATTTTCTTTCGGTTTCACTAATGAGGCGGACAAATTGGTTTACGCCAATTTACTTTACAAGCTATCTTTTATTTCCGCCGGCTTGATGAACAAACCGAAAAAGATTGAAGAAGATCAAGAGAATGAAGAAGATCTGCCCCCGGTGAGGCCGGTAACAAGGAAGCAAGTTTCTCGTTTACCCTTGATTGAGTCAGATGAAAATGTTGATTTGGAAGTAATGGAATCGCCGCAGACGCTTGATATGCCCGATCTTGACGAATCAATGAGCGAGGTGAGCCAGGTCACGCTTTCGACCGATCTGGGAGCGAAACAGCTGACCATAGCTTATTTGAAAAACAAGGATAATTTTTTAGACAGAAAAAAAGCGTTAAAATTGGTTAACGTCATAAAAGAATGGGTGGTGTGTGGCGGCAATCTCTATTCTTATCTTGTCGGCCGAGCGCTTCGATTGCGAAAAGGAATTGATTACGAGATCAATCCGGATGGCACGGTCAACCAAAACAGCTTTGCCACAGTCGCGAGAGAAAAAGTAAACGAGTGGCTCTCAAAAAACGAGAACAGGGAGTGGATCCTCGCGGCGCGCAAGTTCAAGGCGGACCACGGAAAAAGAATTTCTTACGAAAAAAGAAAAGTAAAGATAAGAGTTCCGCGCGCCTTGAAAGAAGTATCTGTTTATGTTAATCCGTATTTTTATGAAAACGGCCATCTTTGTTATGAATCAAATTGTTTTGATGAAACAAAAGGGGATATGCGACAGCCGGAGAGAGAAGAGACAAAATACAGAATATCGATCAATGTCGGTAGCGAGAATGTGATCAATGTTTTCGAATCTTTGCTCTCTCAATTCAGTAAGGACGAGGAATTGCTAAGAGTGGGATTCGCGGCCGAGACGCCGGCGCTGTTTGAGATGACCGCGGAAAACATCTCCGAGGCGATGAACCGAAAAGACAAAATAGCTTTTTATCTTGGTGAAAAAGGAATAACAAGAGCGTTGCCGATCATACAAAAATACACGGGAAAGAACAGTAGTATTTTTAACAAAGAAGGGCTTTTATTGGCCCAGCCTCTCTTTGATAATCTCGGCAAACAGGTGCCCGGAGTCGTGATCTCTTCCGAGGTTTCGGGAACCTCTCCGGATTCTTCGCGCGGGTTTCCGAAATACGCCTCATACAACGCTATGCAAGCGGAGATCGTAATGTCTTCCATAGAATCGATCATAAAGGCTTTAACTTCTCCGGAAGCGTTAACGCGCCTCGGGCAAAGCAATCCGATTTTAAAACAAAAAATATTAAAGATCGCTCCCCAAAACGGCGAGCAGAATTATCTTAAAGTTATTTTGTCTCAGAAAAACGGAGATGTGTTTTTGGCTGACAATTTGATCCCGGTTTATTACAAATGGTCAAAAGCGTTCGGAATGAGTGAGAACAATTTGGCGTTTGAAAAAGAAGAGAGGCAAGAAACCGAATTCGGAGATGTTGCGATAAAAGATATGGAGTAGGCTTTATCGCGAGTAGATATAGTCTAAAAGTACATTGCCCACTTCTTCTACGGAACCTTTGCCGCATTTATCGATCGTGTCCGCGGTAGTGTGCCAATATTTGTAGTCAAAATCAACGATCAAGACCGCGGGTATATTGGCCCTGTAAAACGGCGTGTGGTCATCAAATATTCCTTGTCCCTTCGATTGCCTGAACCCAAAGGCAAGTCTTTTTCGCGCCAAATCCCAAATCGCGTTAGCGGGATCCGGATATCTTTCATAAGAATTTACTTCCTTGAAAATATTCAAATCTTTGTCGCAGACCATATCAATATTTATTTCAAGCACAGGATCTTTATCCGGATAAAAAGTTTTTAAATTATTGACGAAATAAGTTGAGCCGAGCGGATTCCATCCGTTGCTGTCCGTTTCTTGTTCTTCGCCATCAAACAAAACAAAATCAATTCCGATGTTCGGTTCCTTTTCCACTGTGCTTAAATATCTTGCCATTTCAATAATTATCGCCACACCCGAAGCGGAATCGTTCGCACCCGGTACCGGCAACGTCTGATTTGCGGGATCCAGATTCGCGGTTTTTTTACTGTCATAATGCGTGGATATTATTATCCGGTCTTTTTTTTCCGGATAGAATCGGGCAATGATATTTGTTAAATTTTGTTTTTGGTTTTGTGAATCCACAGCTCCCCATTTTTGGGTCTCGACTTCCGGAGCATATTTTTTGAGTTCGGTCACAAAAAAATCGACAGCTCGTTCGTGCCCCTCGGATCCAACGTATCTAGCGCCAAAGCTCATTTGCGTGGCGATATTTTCAAGGATTTTGTTTCCGTCCACATATTGGGGTGCCGGGGCAAATAAAGCATTTATATTCGGCATTTCCGGCAGGGGATTGTTTTCCAGTTGTTTTCCGACGTGGCTGAAGATTTGCGAAAAAACAGACATAAAGACGAAAATTATTATGATAGCGAAAACAGCGCGCACCAGCACAAACAAAAGCATATCTTTTAGGCTCAATTTTTCCGTTGATTTTTTTTCCGTTGACATACGGATATTATAACAAATTTTTTAAAATTGCGCTCGCAAATTAAAAAAGATAACCCCAAGATTATCTTTTCAATTAAGCGGAGAGGGAGGGATTCGTCCTTCGGTATTTTCCTGGGGGAAAATCCTCAGGACCCGGCTCGGGCTCGTCAGTCCTCCGCCTTCGAATTCCTTCATTCACTCTTTTTTTCTTGAGATAGATTTGTCAATCTATTCCAAGAAACAAATGCGGAGAGGGAGGGATTCGAACCCTCGAGCCGTTTTCACAGCTAACACCTTAGCAGGGTGCCCCATTCGACCACTCTGGCACCTCTCCAATTAGGAATATAATGCATTAAAATTTACTGAGGAGGGGGAGGGATTCGAACCCTCGGTGAGTTTCCCCACAATAGTTTTCAAGACTATCCTATTCAACCGCTCTAGCACCCCTCCTTGAACTGATAAGCCATTCTATACAAAATAATGTGGTTGGTCAATGAGTTTGGTCGTCCTATTTATTGCTTTCGCGGGCCGCAACAACGCCCCAAACTTCGCGTGCGCCCGCTCGTTTTAAAGTTTTGGCGCACTCTTCCATTGTCGCTCCGGTAGTGTAAACATCGTCCAAAAGAAAGATGTTTTTGTCCTTTAATTCCTCAGGGTTTTTTACTGCGAAAGCTCCCGCGATATTCTCTTCACGCCCTTCTTTGCTTAATCCAACCTGTGGGTGCGTGTTTTTAATTCGTACCAAATTATCAATGCTTATTGGTATCTTTATCGCTTCGCAAATTGTTTTACCGATCTCCTCCGCCTGGTTAAAACCCCGGGCTTTTTTTCGTTTGATAAATAAGGGAACAGGGACGATAACGCAGTCGCCGGGCAAATCCTTTGCCACAACATTAAAGTGTGTTAAAATCAATATCGACAGGGGATAGCAGAGCTCTTTTATTTGGCTTTTGTATTTAAAGTTGTGAACCATTAATTTTACCTGGCGCGATTTAAAATCAGTAGCCGCGAAAATGCCGTTAAGTTTTCTTTTTTCGCAACGCGGGCATTTCCCGGCGAAGGGGAGTTTTTGCGAATTTTCGCAAAGGCAGTGGACAAAGGGATTAATGCTGACCAGGGAAAAACAATCTTCGCAAAAATAGGTTCCTTCGCGGCCGCAATTAAGGCATTTTTTGGGAAAGAGAATATCGACTATAAGATTTTTAGCGCGCGAAAAATAGTTCATAATATTAATTATAGTCAATATTTCTTGTTTTTCCAGTTGGTGATCACACCCCTTGTTTTAATCGTTGTTCGTGTATTTTCATTTTTTTTAAATAATGTTATACTTTAGAAAATAATATCAATCATGTTTTCTTTTGGCAAAAAAACAAACCAGAACAGTCTCGGTATAGACATAGGAACCAAGTCGATCAGAGTGGTGGAAGTCTCCCGAAAAAAAGACAAACCTGTGCTCGAAAATTACGGCGAGCTTAATTTGGATATAGCTACGACTCAATCGTTTCGAAACTTTGACAAAAACACCCTTAACCCCTCGATAGAAAATATTTCAAAGGCCCTGCGGGTTATTTTGGCCGAGACCGGGATAAAGGCAAAAAAGGTTAATTTTTCTTTGCCGGATTTTTCCACATTTTTTGTTTCTTTCGAGCTCCCTCCGATGAAAAAAAAGGAGCTTGATAACGCGATCGGATTCGAGGCGCGAAAGCATATTCCTTTGCCTTTGTCCGAGATGGTTTTGGATTGGCAATCAATGTCAAAGGACAGCGCGAAAGAAAAAAACAAAGTTTTGTTGATGGCCATTCCCAAGGTTTTGGTTGAGCAATACAAGGGTATCGCCGAGAACGCGGGATTGGAATTGGCGGCTCTTGAAGCCGAGGCTCTTGGCTCGAAAAGATCTTTGTTCGAACCCACGGATCCCCCCACTTGTATAGTGGAAATCGGCTATCAAAGCACGACAGTAAGCGTTGTTAGTGATAATTATCTGAAGACCAGCTTTAGCTTTGATGTTGCCGGAAAAGACCTGACTCTGAGCTTGGCGGAAACTCTGAACATCGATCCCGCGGAGGCGGAAGAAATAAAAAAGCAGAACGGCCTTTTGAGCGATGAACGCGAAGATGTCGCTCAAATTTTGGTGCCCGTGATCTCTCTTATCGTGGACAAGATAAAAAGAGTTGTTATTGAATTCCAGAACAATGAAAATGTCAGGGTGAGAAAAATGCTCTTGGCCGGAGGAACATCCCAGATGTTCGGCATTGTTGAGTATTTTAAAAGCGTCTTTGATGAGGATGAATTTATGGATATGGAGATATCTCTCGGCAAATCTTTCTTGAGTGTCCAATATCCTCCGATACTTGAGAACAAAATAAAATCGATCCATCCCACTTTTGCCATCGCTATCGGCGAGGCTCTGAAAAAATTTGATCGGTAATGTGGATAAACATGGTTATTTATTTGAAAATAACGGGAAAATAAATTATAATGAGAGTATCTTTCCGTATATAATTAAAACATTCAGCATTTTTAAAAATTAAAACTTTTAATCAAAAATTATGGCCATTGAAATAACTTCGGGGGAGGGAAGCTCTTCCGTGATAGAAAAAATAATTTCCGTGATAGCCATCGGAGCCATTATAATTGTTATTGGCGTTTTTCTGTATTTGAGATTCTGGGCGATTCCGAAAGGTGAAGAAAAGATCAACAGTATCGCCACTGAGATCAGTGATCTGAGGAATCAAGGAGCCGGGATTAACGCGGTCAGTATCGGTACGGAGATCAGGGATTACAAGGTTTTGCTCGCGAGCCGCGCGACCGCTTCGCTATTTTTCGAATCTTTTGAAAAGTGGGTGCACCCCCAAATTTATTTTGACAATATTTCCTTGGATATTCCCTCGCGAACGGTAATTTTAACCGGCAAATCAAAAGGCTTCCAGCCTTTGATCCAACAGTTGGCCTATTTTGACAGCCAGAAGATATTGATCGAGCAAAGCAGCGTTTCGAATGTCAAATCCTCTCTGGGGGTGGTCAGTTTCGATCTTAATCTGGTCGTTAAGCCCGAAACGTTAAAACAAATTTCACAATAAAATTATGGACACAAAAAATTTCCTCTCTTCAATCATTGGATACGTTGTCTTGATCCTGATCGCGATCGCCATCGGTTATTTTTTGGACAAACCTGTTTTTGATTCCTGGCAAAGTCAGGCGGCCGCTATGTCCGGGAAAGAGTCTGAAAAGCAAGCCATTATCGATTATAACGCGAAAATAAGCGAGACCGACCAGACTTTGAAATCATTAAATTGGGATACCAAGAAGAGAAAGATTGAGCCAAACTTTTTTTCTTCACCGTTCTTTCAATCCGAATTGGAAATTTTCTTTAACGATCTCGTGAAGAAAAACGCTATGACTCTGTCAAGCATTTCATTTTCCGCTCCGGCTCCCGTGAAGCAAGCGAGTGATACATCCAAGTTGGGGAATGAGGGGGGGCCGAAGATGAATCAACCGGCAACAGTTGAATCCACTCCGTCTCCGAGCCAAGTGGCCGGCCAAATTGACGCGTCACTGGGCGCGATCGAAAGCAGCCGTTTGAAGAAAACAACCGTTACCTTGACCGTCAGTGGCACGTATGAAAAATTCAAAAGCTTGCTCAAGACCTTTGAACGCCAAGGATATATTATTTCCGTCCAAAAGGTAAACTTCAAGGGGGGCTCCGCGGTAAATGACTTTTTTATCACCGCTGATATTTATTCATATTAATTAACCCCCGCCTTTTAGAAAAAAGATGGGGGTAAACCCCCGCCTTTTAGAAAAAAGATGGGGGTAAACTCCCACCTTTTCACCAAAAGATGGGGGAAATATAAACACATATGGACATTTTAAATAATTCGGACAGTTCTTCCGCTTTTGAGACCGCCAAATCAAAACCCATATTGCTCGTGGGCGGTATTTTGGTTTTGATCGCGATCGGTTTTTATTTTTTTAACAAAAACAGCCCATCGGTTTCTTTTCTGCCTCAAACACAGTCAGCTCCGGTAAATATGGACGCGATCAATATCGATTTTACTTTTTTAAATTCTCCGGAATTTGAGGCATTGGAAGCTTTTCCGGACTATCCCGATTTCCGAGAGAGTACGGGCACGGGCACAATACCCGCCGGACGGGTTAATCCGTTTTTGCCTCCATCGGGAATAAATTTGCAAACCGAGGGCGCCGGTCAGACTCCGGCTCAATCCGGCACCACCACTACTACTACCTTGCCTACGGCGCAATAACCTTGAGTATCGGGTGTCGATGTTAACGGGTTCATAAAATAACTTTGCTATGCTCATAGAAAAATTGGTAGAAAAAAATATTATAACTCAGGAGCAAGCCGATGAGTTGAAAAAAGAGTTAAAAGAGGAATTCAAAGGCTCTGAGGAAGATTTTTTAATTCTGAAAAGATTGCTTTCCGAAGAAGAGTTGAATGAAATAAAATCGGAGATCTATAATATTCCTGTTTTTACGGGTGACGAGACTTTGGAAATACCGAATGAAACGTTGACGCTCATACCAGAGGAGTCCGCCCGGTTTTACAAGATGATGCCCTTGGTATTGGAGGATCCGGTTTTAAAAGTGGGCATAGTCGACCCGGAAGATTTTAAAGCCAAAGAAGCGCTTAGTTTTTTAATGCGTCAGCAGAAAAAAAGATTGGAATTGTATTTGATAAGCCAAAGGCTTTTTGAGGAATACGCGAAACAATACCGAAATTTAAAACAAGAAGTGGACGAGGCCTTGACCGAACTTGAGGCGGAGTTGGGGGGAGCGGAAGAGGTGGAAATGTTCGCGGACGGGGAACAGCCCAAAAACGAGAGGGTGGCGGAAGAAGCACCGATCATTAAAATGGTGGGAGTCATCTTAAGGCACGCCATCGACGGAAAAGCATCCGATATCCACATCGAACCCGAAGAAAAACAATTAAGAATAAGGTTTAGAATGGACGGTACGCTTTATTCTTCATTATTTTTACCCATTCATACACACCCATCGATCGTGGCCAGGATCAAGATTCTTTCCAATTTGAGAATTGATGAGACCAGGATCCCGCAGGACGGCCGTTTCTCGGCGAGGATCAACGAAAAAAGCGTTGACTTCAGGGTATCCACACTGCCCACAAAACTTGGAGAAAAAGTGGTGATCAGGGTTTTGGATTCGTCCGAAGGACTAAGAACATACGAAGAGATTGGCATTATAGGCACCAATTTGGAATTGATCAGGGAGGCGGTGGAAAAACCGTTTGGGTTGATCCTCGCGACCGGACCGACCGGTTCCGGAAAGACCACCACGCTTTACTCCATATTGCAAGAGTTGAATAAACCGGAATTCAATGTGATCACCCTGGAAGACCCGATCGAGTATTTTATCGAGGGAGTGAACCAATCGCAGATCAGGCCGGAGATCGGTTATGATTTCAGTAATGGTCTAAGGCACGTTGTAAGGCAAGACCCGGACATTATAATGGTGGGTGAGGTGCGAGATGAGGAATCCGCGTCTCTGGTCACTCACGCGGCCTTGACCGGTCACGTCGTTTTGTCCACCCTACACACCAACAACGCCATCGGAGTGGTGCCTCGTCTTGTTGATATGAAGATCAAACCGTTTCTTGTTCCTGCCACTTTGAATATCGCGCTCGCGCAAAGGCTCGCGCATCGTTTGTGTCCTTATTGTAAAGAAAAGGTCAGGCCCGCGAAAGAGCTGGAAAAATTGATCTTGAAAGATTTGGCTGATTTGCCGCCGAAGATGAAACAAAGTATCGATCTCGCCGGGCAATTATACGTTTATAAACCGGTCGGTTGCCCGAAATGCAATATGAAAGGAGAAAAAGGCAGAATCGGAATTTTTGAAATTTTGAAAATGACCCCGGAATTGGAATCGATCATTTTGGTGGATCCGTCCGAGGCCACCATCGCCAAAGAAGCGAAAAGGCAAGGGATGATCTCTATGAGGCAAGATGGTCTTATAAAAGCCTTGGCCGGAGAGGTTTCCGTGGAGGAAGTATTAAGAATTTCTGAAGAATCGTAAAATGGATTATCAAACTTATCTGCAACAGCTTTTATATCTGGCAATCCAAAAATGCGCTTCTGATTTGCATATCGCCGTCGGCCATCCGCCAATCCTCCGAATTGACAGAAAGTTGATTCCCTTGGCGAGAGAAAAAAAATTGACCGCGGAAGACACGAAAAATCTTTGCCTTTCTTTGATGAGTAAAACCCAAGCGGAGAAATTTTTAACGGAAAAAGAAATAGATTTTTCTTACGATTTTCAAGGAGTTGGTAGGTTCAGAGTCAATATTTATTTCGAGTCCGGTTCGATCGCCGCGGCGCTTCGAGCCGTGCCGAACCGGATTAGAACACTAGACGAACTTAATTTGCCGATGCAGCTTTATCAGTTTGTGAAAGAGATGCAGGGGTTTGTTCTGATTACCGGTCCGGCGAGCCATGGAAAAAGTACCACTTTGGCGGCAATGGTGGAAGAGATCAACAAAACCAGGGCGGCCAATATTATTACGATTGAAGATCCGATAGAATATATTTTCAATGATGAAAAAGCGATCATTTCCCAGCGAGAGATCAATTCCGATACGCTTTCTTTCGCTCGGGCGTTGAAATCGACCTTTCGCGAGGATCCAGACGTGATTATGGTGGGGGAGATGAGAGATCAGGAAACCATTTCCACGGCCATTACCGCCGCGGAGACCGGGCATTTAGTCTTTGCCACTCTGCACACAAATTCCGCGGCCCAAACGATACACCGAATTGTCGATGTCTTCGGCGGAGAACAGCAAAATCAGATCAGGGCACAGCTTTCGAGCTCTCTTCTTGGAATCGTTTCTCAGAGATTGATACCCGCGATTGCCGGAGGTGTGGTGCCCGCGTGCGAGATAATGTTCAATACTCAGGCGGTTGCCAATTTGATTCGCGAGAACAAAGTTTATGAGTTGCCGTTGGTCATCGACACTTCTTCCGATCTGGGCATGGTTTCATTAAACAGGTCGCTCGCCGAATTGGTTAGAAAGAGACTCGTGACCTTGGAGAACGCTTTTAATTATTCGCCGAACGTCAAAGAACTAAAAAAAATAATATTGCAATAATTTTATGAAATACGCGTATCAAGCCAAAGACGCGGAAGGAAAGACCATTTCCGGAATGTTTGAAGCGAATTCAAAGGATGAGGTTTTGGACGCCTTGAGTGAAAAAGGCCTTTTTCCCGTAAGCCTTGAAGAAAAAGATAAAAAAGGCGGTCTTCTCGACGCGAAAATAAATTTGCCGTTCTTTAAAGGAGTTTCGCAAAAGGAAATTGTGATGTTTTCGCGACAGCTTTCGATTATGATCGATTCGAATGTTTCTCCGGCTGAAGCTTTGGACGCTTTGGCGAACCAAACCACAAATAAAAAAATGAAAGAAAAACTGGTAAGTATTGCCACGGATGTCCGGGGCGGTACTTTGCTCTCCAAAGCGTTTTCCAAATTTCCGGAGATATTTTCCACCTTTTACGTCAATATGGTTAAATCCGGAGAAGTGTCCGGAGATTTGCCGAAGATCTTGGAACGTACCGCGGACCACGTGGAAAGCGAGTATAATATTAGAATGAAAACTACGGGCGCGATGATCTATCCGGCTGTCATTATTACCGTGTTCGTTTTGATATTTATAGTTATAATGGTTTTTGTGATTCCGGGACTGGTAAAGGTGCTTGAAGGTTCGGGGCAAGAAATGCCCATAACGACCAAGATCGTTATCGCCATATCCAATTTCTTCGTTGATTTTTGGTATCTTGTTCTTCTGTTCTTCTTCGGTATAGCGAGCTTCTTTTACTTCTACCCGAAAACAAAAGAAGGAAAGGATATTATTGACCGCTTTATTTTAAAATTACCTATTTTCGGCAATTTTTTCAAGAACTTGTATTTGGCAAGGTTTGCCGAAAACCTATCGACCCTTATATCCGCGGGCATTCCAATCGCGGACGCCTTGGAAGTGGTCTCCGATCTGATCGGTAATAATGTTTACAGGCGTATATTGTTGGACACACGAAGCCGAGTTATAAAGGGAGAGGGGGTGAGTTACGCCCTGGCCAAGCACGAACGAGAGGTGTCGTCTTTGTTTGTGCAGATGGCGGTGGTGGGTGAGAGGACGGGAAGGCTTGATACGGCGCTGTTAAATATCGTTAGGTTTTACAAACGAGAGGCGGAAGTATTTATCGATTCTTTATCAAGTATTATCGAGCCGGTTATGATCATCGGGCTCGCGGTAATGGTGGCATTTTTGGTCGCGGCCGTGCTTTTGCCCATATATCAGGTCAGTACCACGGTTCCGACATAAAGATTATTTTTTGCACAGCTTGACGAAAAATAATTTAAAGTGGTAAAATACAAATATAATAAAAATTGAAAAAAGGTCGGCTAATAAGATTAACCCCCGTTTTTTTAAAAAAGAGGGGGGTAAACTAAAAATATGAATTTAAAAAGCAAAAAAGGTTTTACTCTAATTGAGTTATTGGTGGTAATTGCTATCATTGGTATATTATCCGCCCTAATCATTGTTTCTATGCAAAACGCCTCAAAAAGCGGAAAAGACGCGAGAATTAAATCAGAAATGGATCAATTGAGATCAACGGCGGAAATATATAAAATGACTACCGGTAGCGGTACGTCTTATGGAACAGCCGGAAGTGGGGTGCAAAATGCGGCGGGCACGGTTAACTTTACCGCTCAAAGCTATACAGAAGGAGACCAGTTATACGATGACATTATTTCCACTGGTGTTGGCGGAACGTCATTTGTTTTGAATATTGCTACCGCTGGAGCGGCTTACTGTATGTCAGTTGCGACAAATATAAGTGGTACTGTTTGTATGGATTCCGCGGGGAAAGTAGGAACAGCGGCTTGTGCCGCGGCAACAGCCTGTCCATAATTGATTGTCGAATTATTTTTCCAATATATCCTTCCTTACGGGAGGATATATTTTTTTTAGAAATTATGTTAAAATCATTCTATGATTATTGAATCAATTTTTGTTTTTATCTTCGGTTTGCTTGTCGGCAGTTTTTTAAATTGCGTCATTTGGAGGACTTATAAAAATCAGAGCTTTATGCGCGGCCGATCTTATTGTCCGCGTTGCAAGCAAGAACTGTCCTGGCTCGATCTCGTTCCTCTGTTCAGTTTTTTGTTTTTAAGAGGTAGATGCCGATATTGTAAAAAACCGATCTCTATTCAATATCCTTTGGTGGAGCTTGTATTGGGCCTGCTTTTTGTTTTTATTTACAATTATTTTAAGATAGAGTTATTGTATGACGGGTTCACATTTGCTTTTTATAATGTAGTGTTTTTGTGGGCCGCGATCTCTCTTCTCGCAATCGCGTTTGTGTACGACCTGAAACACTATATAATTCCGGATGGGGTTACGTTTCTCGGCATCGGCCTTACAATTGCGTGGATTATTTTCGGATACTTGCAAGGATTTTACATTGAGCAAGACGTTGTCGGTTTTATCGTTGCCGCCGCGGGAGCCACAATTTTCTTTTTTATCCTCTGGTTTTTTTCAAAAGGACGGGCGATGGGATTCGGTGACGTGAAATTGGTATTTTTTCTTGGACTTTTATTGGGAATTACGAATACCGCGGTCGCGCTCTTTATCTCTTTTATTTCGGGTGCTATAATAGGATTAATATTGATAGCACTTCGTAAAAAGAAATTAAAATCAAGCGTGCCCTTTGGGCCCTTTCTTGTCGCCGGGACGTTCGTCGCTCTTTTTTACGGAACCGTGATCAAGGATTGGTACTTATCCCTTAGTAATTACGTTTATTATTATTTTTTCAAATGAAAAAAATAAATTTTAAAAGAATTTTGGGTAAAAACGAAGGATTGACAATGGTGGAGTTGTTGACCGTAATGGCCATTACGGTTATTTTGTCGGTCACTGTTTTTGGAAATTATAGCGCGAGCAATGACAATCAAGCCCTGGACAGAGCTTCGCAAAAACTGGCTCAAGATTTTCGCCGTGTCGGAGAAATGGCTCTTTCCGGCCAGGACGTGACCGGAGCGGCGAACGGATTCGGTATTTATTTTTATCGTGGGACATTGGCGGATTCAAAGAAGTATATTGTTTACAAAAACATTAACGCGGATTACAGATATAGCGGAGACACCGTGACGGAAACCGTAAATATTGAGAAGGGGGTAATGATTTGCGATGTTCGTATGGGTGGAGTTTCGGAGGGTGATGGCGCCTTGAGCGTAGCTTTCAAGCCGCCGGAACCGACTGTTTACGTGGAAAATGATCCGACGGATTCCGAAGCGAGCATTATTCTTGTTCCGGAAGCAACAACGGGTTGCCCCAGTCCGGCGGCCGGAACAAAACAGCGAACAGTAAAAATAAACAACATTGGCCGTATTGACGTAACCAATCCTTAATATAATGAAGAAGCAAATTAAAATTTTCAGGTTTAATATGGGGGTGAACGGCGAGCGCGGTTTTACTTTGATCGAAATGCTGGTTTCGTGCCTGATGATTTCGATCGCCCTTCTTGGAGTTTACTCTTCGGTTACAAGATATACTCAACAGGCAAAACAAGTCAGGGAGAATTTTACCGCGACGCTTTTGGGACAGGAAGGGGTAGAATTGGTGAGAAATGTTCGGGACTACAATTGGGTCGATATCGATGAGGACACGGTGTGGGATCACAATTTGACGAATTGCGAGGATTGCTCGGGCGCGAATGGCGGATGTTACGCGGATTATCTCACGGACGTCAATAGTCCTTTGCCGGTAAATTTTCCCAATTATACTGATTCCGGATATCTTTATGTAAAGAACGGATTCTATGGTTACGACAGTACTGGAGGCGCCACAAGAACACCTTTTCGAAGGCAGATCTGTATTGAGGAGGATGCCGATATTTTGCATATTACGGTCTATGTTCGCTGGGCGAGCCACACGACCACTGTCAAAGAAGATATTTATAAATGGCTACCGGAATAAATATGATTAATTTTTTTAAAAATATTAAAAAAAGCAAAAAAGGAATGACCTTGATAGAAGTTTTGGTTTCTATGTCAATTTTCGCTGTTTTATCGGTTTCACTCGTTAATTTATTCACCTCCGCAATGAATACTCAAGCCGCGATCTTGCAAAATCAGGAATTGATAAATCAAACCGGCTACGCGATGGAATATATGCACAAAGCCTTGAGGATGGCGGACAGAGATGTCCCCGGCACTTGTACGGGCGTGGCCAATTCCAATTACGGAGCAGACGGGACAAAGACGCTTATTAAATTTTTGGCATTTGATTATTCGGCCGGGGGATACAGATGTATGGAATTTTCTTTAAGCGCGGGCATAATAAAAGTTAGAAAATCAACTGACGCGACGGATGACGCTTTCGGTAGTTATATCGATTTGACCTCTTCAAAGATTACGGTCAGTACTTTGAATTTCGCGGTTGACGGAGATACGGTAAATATCGGACAGCCGAAAGTCACGATTATGGTTGACGCGGTATCGACAAGCAAGCGGGTAAATCCGATCCCTCGACTTACGTTGCAAACCACGGCTTCGCAAAGAAACTTAAACATTGCCCAATAAATATGAAAAAGAAAACAAGCTTAAAGAATCAACAAGGAATCTCTTTGTATATGATAACCATTATGATAGCGGTTTTGATGAGTTTTTCTTTAAGTGCCGCGGCCATTATCGGGGGATCCGCGAAGATCAGCGCTTCGTGGGCCGATTCCGTGAAAGCGTTTCACTGCGCTGATAGCGGCATAGAACAGGCACTATACAAGGCTTATAAAGCGGTTCCGGAATGCGACCTGGCGTCAGGTACCGTGGATGGCGACGCGGCTTATTCTTATACTGTAGTTTATGCTTATACGGCTCCCAATACCGGTGATTGTGAGCAAACGGGAACCACTATTACCACGATCGGAAGATTCGGGGCGGCAAGCAGAAAAATACAGGTAAACTATTAATACCTATGAATAAGGAAGAGGCGAAGCAAAGGATAGCGAAATTGCGGGAACTCATTAACTATCATCGCTATCTTTATCATGTTTTGGACAAGCAAGAGATTTCGGAAAACGCTTTGGACTCCTTGAAAAAGGAACTTTTTGATTTGGAACAAAATTATCCGGATCTAATCACTCCCGATTCTCCGACACAGAGGGTGGGAGGCGAACCCCTCCCGGCTTTTAAAAAATTTACGCACCCCAAGGCGATGACGTCTTTTTTTGACGCGTTTTCTCGCGAGGATATGGAAAATTGGGAGACGCGAAACAAAAAATTATTGACGCAGAGCGAAGCGAAAAAAGTAAACTATTACTGCGAACCGAAATTGGACGGGCTCGCGATAGAATTGATCTATGAAAACGGAGTATTGGCGATCGGTTCAACAAGGGGAGACGGGCGGATCGGAGAGAACGTGACTCAAAACATTAAAACGATTGACGCCATACCCTTGAGATTAAGGAGCGAAAAAGAAGCGGCGCGAGAATTGGAAAATGCCGGATTGAAGGATGCCGCGAGAATTATAAAACAAAAAGGCTTGAAAGAGATCGTGGTTCGGGGTGAAGCGATCATCACCAAAAAAGAATTTTTAAAAACGAACGAGGAGCGGGCGAAAAAGGGTTTGCCTCTGTATGCCAACCCGAGAAATTTGGCGGCCGGATCTATCCGGCAATTGGATCCGAAGATCACGGCCGAAAGAAAGCTTGATTCCAATATTTATTCCCTGATCACGGATTTGGGTCAGAAAACGCACGAGCAAGAACATATTATTTTGAAGGCTTTGGGATTTAAAACCAATAACAAATACAATCGTTTTTGCGATAATTTGGACGAAGTGTTTGATTATTACGCTTATTGGCAAAAAAACAGGGAAAAATTGCCGTACGAAATAGACGGGGCCGTGGTAATGATCAATGATAATCAGATCGTAAGAAAGCTCGGAGTTGTGGGCAAGGCGCCGCGAGGGGGAATAGCTTTGAAATTCCCCCTGAAAGAAGCCACGACTATTATCGAAGATATTATAGTGCAAGTCGGCCGCACGGGCGCGATGACTCCGGTGGCGGTTTTGAAACCGGTTCAAGTTGGCGGAGTTACGATCAGCCGGGCGACGCTGCACAACGAAGACGAGATCAGGCGTTTGGGTTTAAAGATCGGCGACACGGTCGCGGTGGGCCGGGCCGGGGACGTAATACCGGAAATTATGAAAGTGTTTCCCGAACTACGCACCGGAAAAGAAAAAAGATTTTCGATGCCGAAAAAGTGTCCGGACTGCGATGATAATTTGGTGAGGCATCCGGGTGAAGTTGCCTGGTATTGCCCCAATCCCAATTGTTTCAGTCGAAAGAGAAGGTATCTCGGTCATTTTGTTTCCGCAAGCGCGTTCGATATCGACGGAGTGGGCCCGAGGATAATTGACCGTTTTCTGGAAGAAGGGCTTATTCGGGACGCGGCGGACTTGTTTGACTTGAAGGAAGGCGATATTCTGCCGATGGAACGCTTTGCCGAAAAGTCGGCGAAAAAGATAGTGGAGAATATTCAATCAAAAAAAAGGATCACTTTGGGAAAATTTATCTACGCCCTGGGAATCAGGAACGTGGGCGAAAAGACGGCGCGCGATCTCGCGGAAAGGTTTGGATCAATTGAGAAAATAAAACAATTATCATCCGAGGATTTGGAAGGCACGCGAGACATCGGTCCCGTGGTCGCACAATCGGTTTTCGATTGGTTCGCGGACAAGCACAATTTGAATTTTTTAAAAAGATTGGAAGACGCGGGTATAATTATTGAAAAAGAAGAAAAGCGCGGCACCAAACTAAAGGGCAAGACATTTGTTTTAACGGGGACCTTGGAATCGATGAGCCGGAATGAGGCGAAAGAAAAGATAATGGCATTGGGTGGAGAGGTCTTAGGCGCGGTCTCAAAAAATTTGGATTATTTGATAGCGGGGGAGAACCCGGGTTCAAAATATGACAAAGCGAAAAAATTGGGAGTAAAGATCATTGACGAAAAAGAGTTTCTGAAAAAATTGAGATAAAAAATGCTTATTTTGAGATATCTCCTTTGTTCACCGCGTCGACTGCCGACCGGTCGTCGGCAGTCGCGCTCGGTCTCGATAAATTCTCTGCTGAGAATTTCTCTGCGAATGTGTCCAAAGGAGACATCTCAAAAACGCACCCGCAAATAATATTCTTAATTCTTTATTCTTGCTTCTTTATTCTTAAATATATGTTTACGAAAATTTTAAACCATTTGCAAAAGTTTGATTGGATCTTGATAATAGTGGCGGCGATGCTCACTATTTTCGGATTGGTTTCGCTCTACTTTTCCGCGCAAGGAAATTTTATTTTTTTTAACCGCCAGGCCATCTTTTTTGTCGTTTCTTTTTTGGCGATGATTGGGGTTAGTTTTATTGACAACCGGAATCTGCGGGAAAATTCTTTACTGCTTTTGCTTATCTATTTTGTTTGCGTGATCTTACTCGTCGGCTTGTTTTTCTTTGTTCCGGAAGTGAGGGGAATAAAATCCTGGTATAGGATCGGGCCCGTAGCCTTTGATCCAATTGAGCCCACCAAATTGATCTTGATCTTGATTTTGGCCAAGTATTTTTCTCGCCGGCACGTCGAACTTTACGATCTGCAACACATTATCTTATCCGGACTTTACGTGGTCGTGCCCGCGATCTTAATATTTTTTCAGCCCGAGTTCGGATCGGTAGCGGTATTGCTGGCCCTCTGGATCGGAATATTGCTTGTTTCCGGAATTAAGGTCCGGCACTTTTTGCTTTTGGTTATGGCGTTTATTTTAATTTTCGCTTCAAGTTGGCTTTTTTTGTTAAAAGATTATCAAAAGAACCGGGTGTTAAGCTATATCGCGCCGCACGAGGACTTGCTTGGCGAGGGCTGGAGCCAAAACCAGTCAAAGATCAGTATCGGATCGGGTGGAATGACGGGGACCGGCATTGGCAACGGCTCGCAAACCCAATACGGATTTTTGCCCGAGGCGGAGACAGACTTTATTTTCGCTTCAATCGCCGAAGAAACCGGTCTTTTGGGTGTGACCGTTTTATTGGGATTATTCACGATCTTGTTTTGGAGAATATTGAAAATAGCACTCATCGCGAATTCTAATTTTTCACGTCTGTTCGCGTCCGGGATCGTAATCGCCCTGTTCGCGCAAATGGCGATCAATATCGGTATGAATCTCGGGATCATCCCCGTTATCGGACTTCCTCTCCCACTTGTGAGCTATGGCGGAAGCAATCTCTTCTTTACCTTTGTCGCGTTGGGCATCTTGCAAAATATGCGCCTGACCGAATCGTAAAAAATTGTTTCTTTTTAATGTTATTTTTGGTATAATATAACAAATACAAAATTAATTTTTTTCCTTCGCTAGGGGCGTGGGGAAAAACCCGCCTTCGTCCGCCAGCTGGCGAACTACGGTGAGGCAAAGCCCGCCTACACAAAAGTTACGGCGAGGCAAAGTAAAATTATGGATGAAAAAATAGAACAACCGAAACCGAAAATAGAACAAGTACCCGAAATAAAGGAGCAAGGGGTTGAGGCAGTGGAGTCCTTGCGCGAAGAAAAAATAGAGAACAAGGGGCTTGACGCGGCGGTTGAAGAAAAGCGAATGCCGCAAATCAAACGCGACGATGATGGCGGGGATAGTGGCGCTTCCGAAACAAAAATCGATTCGGATATCTCTAAACAAGTACAATACTATTTAACTCTTGCCGAGGAAAAGGGCTTGAAACACTCGATCGCGGAAGCGGAAAAGACCAAAGATCCGCGATTTTTGGACGCCCTGCACGACGCTTTCGCTAAAAACGAAAAATTTAAATTCTTTAAAAAGAACTGAGTATGGAATTTGTTTATCCGAAAAGCCCGATGTTTTATATCGCTCTCATCTCCGGCACTCTCCTGCTTATAGTTATTATAATAGGATTTTTTTCAAAAAGAAGATCTGCTCGCGTTCGCGCCAGCCTTGATATGACCCTCTTTTCGATAAAGTTACCAAAATACGAAACCAAGGCTGAAAGCGACAAAACCGACACCAAAGCCTTGATCGGAAAAATGGAGCAAGTATTCTCCAATTTTTTATACCTGAAAGAATCAAATTTTTTAAACAATGTTTTCGGGCATCGTCCGAGGGCGGTTTTAGAGATCGCTTCGGAATTGGGTGGGAGCGATATTTCTTTTTACGTGGCTGTTCCAAATACTTACGCGACCGCTTTGCCGAAATATATTCAAGGCGCTTATCCCGGGGCCGTGGTTGAAAAGATCCCGAATGATTACACTATTTTCGATCCTGGTGCCAATGTTTCGGTTTCTTATCTGAAACTTAAGAATTCTTTTTTTCTACCCCTGAATACTTACAAAAAATTGGACACGGATCCGTTGGAAGCGATTGCCAATTCCTTGACCAACATCAGTGCTTCTGAGGGCGCGGCGATACAAATAGTTATCCGTCCGTCAATGGGCGACTACAAAAAGATCGGAGACAAGGTTTTGTCGCAAATAGTTTCCGAGGGCAAAGATCTGAATTCCGCCATCAGTTCCGCTAATCCGGGTATTTTCAGCGATATGGGCAAGGCGATGTCCACGAAAAAGCCGGAAGAAAACATTGTCAAAGAAAAGAAAGTTGACGACGCGACGATCGAGAATTTGCGCAACAAGATACAGAAACCCTTCTTTGAAGCTAATATTCGTCTTATCTCCGCGGCCGCGACGAGAGAACGCGCCGATGAGATCATCCAAAACCTGGAATCAAGTTTTTCTCAATTTCTTTCTCCGATGAACAGCTTTAAATCCATTCGGATCAAATCCGGCAACGCGCGCCGAATGATCTATGATTTTATTTTTCGGGATTTTAATGAAAATCAAAAAATAATTTTGAACAGCGAGGAATTGGCGAGCTTTTATCATCCACCCTTGCCGCATATGGAAAGCCCGTATATAAAATGGTCAAAAGTAAAAGAAGTGGAACCTCCGGCCAGCTTGCCTGTTTCGGGAACGTTTTTGATCGGTAAGGCTATTTTCAGAGGGGACGAAAAAGATGTTTATATAGCGAGTAAAGACGACCGCCGTCGCCACTTCTATATCGTGGGTCAGACCGGTGTGGGTAAATCAGCGTTCTTAAAACAAATGATCCGGCAAGATATTGAAAAGGGAGAAGGTGTGGGAGTGATCGACCCGCATGGCGATTTGATCGACGACATTCTCTCTTTGATTCCGGAATCACGCAAGGACGATGTTGTGCTTTTCGAACCCTTTGATATGGAGCGGCCCTGCGGTTTGAATATGCTCGAATGGGAGACTCCGGAACAAAAGGATTTAGCTGTTTCCGAAATGGTTTCCATTTTCTACAAATTATTCCCTCCGGAAATGATCGGTCCGATGTTTGAGCACTATATGAGAAACGCAATGCTTGCCATTATGGCTGATAAAAACAATCCCGGTACCTTGATCGAGATACCGAGGATCTTTACGGACGACCATTTTATGGAAGAGCGTTTGCAAAACGTGAGTGATCCGTTGGTCAGGAATTTTTGGCTCAAAGAATGGAAACAAACCACGGGATCGACAAAATCGGATATGCTCGGCTATGTGATCTCAAAGATCGGTCGGTTCGTGGAAAACGAGATGGTGAGAAACATCGTCGGCCAATCCAGATCGGGATTCAATTTGGCGGACGTGATGGACGGGAAAAAAATATTTCTCGCCAATTTAAGTAAAGGCCGCGTCGGCGAATTAAACAGTTCGCTTTTGGGCTTGATCCTGGTCTCAAAGATGCAGATGGCGGCGATGAGGCGCGCGCTCATACCGGAAGAGAACAGGAATGATTTTTATCTTTATCTGGATGAGTTTCAGAATTTTTCCACGGATAGTATCTCAACGATCTTGTCCGAAGCGAGGAAATACCGATTGGACTTAGTTTTGGCGCATCAATACATCCCTCAACTGACGGACGATATTAGAAACGCGGTTATCGGCAACGTGGGCACTTTTGTTTCTTTCCGAGTGGGCGCGAACGACGCGGAGTTTTTGGAAAAACAATTTGAACCGGAATTTTCCCGGTTTGACTTGATCAATTTGGATAATTTCCAGATGGTTATCAAGATGATGATAAACAACAAAATAACATCTCCTTTTAAAATGAAAACCATTCCGCCGACCAAGGGTGATCCGGAAAGGGGAGCGATGCTAAGAGAATTGTCCAGGCAAAAATACGGCCGCCCGCGGGACATTGTTGAAGCGGAAATACGGCAAAGCTTGAAATTGTGATTGCGTAAAATAAATTAATAATTTATAATAGAATAAAGTAATCATTTTTAATTTTTCGATGTAAAAGAGATTAGGAAAGATCGGAAATATAAAATAGTTATAGTAAATATTATTGTATGCCAAAGAATCCCGAGCTAGATCCCTTAAGCAAAAGAATAGAGGAAACAGAAGTTTCCGCGAGTGGCGGCGATGCTGTCGCGCTCGAAGCGGCGACTTCTGAAATAGATGAGGCGGTAGACCCCAGAGGTTTGACGCCGGCCGAATGGACGTATGCGCCATTAAAGCAAACAAGCGGGGTAGAAGGAGATATTTCCAAGGACGTGATAACACCTGAAGCGCGAAATGATTCGGTTAATTTGGAATCGCAAGACTTTCAACCGGACAACAAAGAAACAATCGAAAGTATTGGACAAGAGGTTGAGGAAAAAATTGAAATCCGTGACGCGCAACAAGGGCCGAGTACGTGGGAAGTTGGAGAACAGATTAAAGATTTGGAACTTGAAAAAAAATATGGTCCACCGGAAGAAACAAACTTAGGTAAAATAGAGAATTCTGAAAGTGGGCAGGATGTTTTAGGCGTTGCCACGACAGAAGAATTGAACGAATCGGAGGAAGCGCTTAAAAAAACGATGGAAGAGATTCTTAATGAAGGTATCGCGGAAACTTCTATTGCCGAGAATGTTTACAAGGTGGGTATCGCCAAAGAAAGGCGGGATAAAATAGAAGCGGAGCGAGATAATCCGGACAATGGTGAAGTGGTAATAAAAAAAGAATATGATTTGTATGAAGAATCCGGGGACGCTGGAAAGGTTAATGAAGAGAGTGGCAAAGAATACGGTGATTTATTTGAAGAGCTCGGAGATATTGTTCGTGAACCGAAAAAGATCGAGCTCGACGAGATTGATTTTAGGAAAGGAAAGGGGGGAGAAGAATATTTGGATATAGACGCAAAGACCGGAAAGGTTGTTCATAAGGTAAAAAAACAAGAAAGCAATAAAGAACACCTGGATGTGGATGAAAAAACCGGAGAAATCATTCATAGTAATGCTGAAAAAAGCAATGAATTGGGAAAAGATCAAGCGCCTCAAAACGAAGATCCGATTGAGGTAAAGCTTGATTTGGATAATTTAGGATTGCCGGAGTCTCACGAAGAACAGCCGAAAAATCTGTCCCGAGCCGAGATTGCCGAACAACAACGAGAACAGATGGAGCTTCAAAAAAATAAGAATTTAACGCGCGCGGAAATAGCGCAAAAAAGATTGGAAGAAATAATGAACGATAAGAATGAGATGCCTTATGATTTTGAAGAAGACGCGAAAAAAATAAGGCCGGATTTGAAAGAAACTGAAAAAGATCCGAGCTTCCTTATTCCTTGGATACCCGAAGACGCGGCAAAAAGAAAAGCGCCGGAAAACAAACCCGCTAACAGTCCCAAAACAGAAAATTCGACAACTCCGGATGCCGAAGTAGCACCCACTAAGCCGATTAAAAATAAAGCGGAAACGGTTCGACAACCGGAAAACGAAAAAATGAAAGCGCCGGAAACAAAAGAAACCAAAGGAGCTAAGAAAGAGACTCCGAAGGCTGAGAAAAAATCAGACGCTAAAAATGTTGATGAGCGGTTTGAGGTGCTAAAAAGAACAAAAAAAGAGCTTGGCCGAGACAAAAAGGATTTTGGGATCGAGATAAGTAAAGAAGCAAAAAAGGAAATTATTGATCATTGGGAGACAAGATACGATGATTTAATGGAAGAGGCCTACAGGGCTTGGTATGAAGACAACAGAGACTTGCTTATTTCCGAGCAAGAGGAAAAGCCGGAAAGAGAGCAAATTGTTTATCCCGAAGATTTGGACATAGAATCTATTGAGCGGATCATCAATGAACGGGGAGCGGAAAAAGAGATATTGGAGGGCAAGTGCGGTGATGACCTGTGGTATCTTTTGCGAGTAAATGAGACTTTAAAAATTAAGAAGCTCTCAACAGAACAGGCCTTTTTGCTGACAGGATTTATAAAGGATAGCATTGAAAAGATCAGTGAAGAACGAGAGTTTGTGGATGATTATTCGGCAAAAGCGCGCCTCGCCGAACAGGAGGATGATCTGTATGATACGGGATTGGAGATCGCTTCAAAAACCCTTCATCGTGATTTCAGGGTGGAAGCGGAAGAGGCGATACCACCGATTGATATTAACCAATACACGTCAATAGATGAAATAGAAAAGAGGCACTATGAGATAATCAAGAACAGCGGAAAGTTGGTATATCCGAACGAGGAATTTTTGAAAGAAGAGTTCGGGTGGAGAATAGACGAACACAAAGTCGGATTGTTGAAAAAGGGCAAGGCTGTTTATGATTCAGCTGGTAAATTTGTGGCCAAATTCATCCAGTCCGGAAAGGAAAAAGAAGCTTATGAAAAATTCCTTGAAGATTCCGTTAATGGAGAAATAAGAAAGTTGCAGGAGGCTGTATATGGCAATCAAGAAAGAATAAGAACGGAAAAAATAAATGACTTTATTAAAGAACAATTTAAAGAAGCATCCGATCCAAGGATGGCGCTTTCGAATTATTCC
>JBAZMG010000008.1:0-23046 GCA_041649895.1 Minisyncoccota bacterium
ATAAGCCCAAGAAAAAAATAAAAATAAAAAAAAGGGGGTAAAAATATTATGGCGGATATAGCGGAAAACAGAAAAGCCAGGTTTAACTACGAAATCTTAGAAAAAATAGAGGCCGGCATAGAGCTCACGGGCCAAGAGGTAAAATCCTTGAGGCAAAGAGGCGTCAGCCTGAACGGCAACTATGTGGTGGTTAAACGCGACAAATCGGGAATGCCTGAGATCTTTTGGGTTGGCGGAAATATAGCCCCTTATCAGCCCCTAAACGTGGCCAGGACCTATGATCCCCAGAGGGACCGTAAATTGCTCCTCCACCGCCGAGAAATCGAGTTTTTGGTAGGTAAAACAAAGGAAAAAGGCTTGACTTTAGTGCCATTATTGGTTTATACTAAGAAACACAAAATAAAGATGGAAATAGGCCTGGCAAGGGGTAAAAAAGCCTTTGACAAGCGCGAAACCATCAAAAAAAGAGACATTGAAAGAAGGATAAGCAATGAATTAAAATCAAGGGGGTGAATCGCTTCGACAGAAATTTGAAAAGTAATATGCAAGCCGAGTATTCTCAAATCTCGTTAAACTAGGGAAACACAAACTAAGTGCAAACTTATTTGAAGAACCTGCATTAGCTTACGCTTAATGCTGTCCTTTCCGCCGACTCTCGCTAAGCGGAACAGGGCATAAAACTTGCGAGATCGACAGCAATCTTTGAACTGAGGATCGCTGTTTAAAAAATATCAGTTCAAGGCCTTAGGGGTTTTGTCCGGCTTTCTACCTATCGCCTACTTAAGCCGGAATACGCTTGTAGAATTATTACCGGGATAATTTTTGGACGCGAGCTCACTACTCGCCACCTCCACAATCAATTGAGCAAACCATTATATAACAATCAAATAAGGGCAAAGGAAGTAAGACTGATCTCTGAAACCGGAGAACAATTAGGCATAGTTCCGTTGGAAAAGGCTTTGGCATTGTCCAAAGAACGAGGGCTAGATCTAATCCAGGTAACCGAAAAAGTTGACCCGCCCGTCACAAGGATCGGCGACTACGGCAAATACCTCTACTCTCTTCAGAAAAAAGAAAGAAAGATCAATGTGGGCGCCAAGGGTGGAGACGTGAAAATGATAAGGCTGACTTTTAACATTTCGGACAATGATATTGAGACCAGGGCCGCCACAGCGGAAAAATTCCTGAAAAAAGGAGACAAAGTAAAAGTGGATCTGCGACTGAGGGGAAGACAAAACGCGTTGGTGAAAGTGGGCGAAGAAAAAATCAAGAAATTTATGGAGTCGCTCGCGCAGAAAATAGAAATAAAAACAGACAAAGAATTAAAAAAAGAGCCGAAAGGCCTGTCGATGATTATCGCGAAAAAATAATATGAAAACCAAACCAAAAACCAGAAAATCGATCACCAAAAGATTCAGAGTAACAAAGAACGGATTGGTAATGAGGCGTGCCGTGGGACAAGACCATCTTTTGAGCAAGAAAAGCTCAAAGAAAAAAAGAGAACTTCGCAAGATGGTGGAAATGTCCGTGCCCGAATCCAAAAAGATCAAAAAATTATTAGGTAAATAAGATAAAGATATGGTAAGAGTAAAACGAGGTGTTGCCGCGCATAAACGAAGGAAAAACATCATCAAGCAGGCCAAGGGATTCCGCTGGAGCAGGAAATCAAAATTCTTGGCTGCCAAACAAGCCCTGATGAAAGCCTGGTCATATGCCTATCGAGACCGAAGAGTGCTAAAAAGAGAAAGAAGGACTCTATGGCAAATAAGGATCGCGTCTGTTTGTAAAGAAAACGGAATTTCCTACAGCAAGTTTATTGCCGCACTAAAAAAGCACAACATAGAAGTGGATAGAAAAATATTGTCAGATATGGCAAACGAAAACCCCACGATATTCTCTAAAATTTTGGAGAAGGCCAAATCGTAAAAATCGGATCTTCTAAGGGGGTCTTCGAAAACTGGAGTAAATATTTTTTACCAATGGAAATCATCTCATCTAGGGATGATTTTTTCGTTTCCGTGGAAAGTGCCCGGACAATTACCGATGGCCCGGTAAAGTTTTTCGGTTCAAGATAAACATCATCCGATCTTTTCGATCTTTTTAGCTTTTTGCATTCCTCCTCGTCCCGGGCAATGACAATAAACATATCTCCTTCCCAAAATATTCTCCCCTGCCTGATAAGTTTGCAATCGTTGTCGTCCGGCTCTTTTTTAAAATACAATAGTTTTGATAAGTGCGTTGAGTAATTCTTTTCCGTCAAAATACAACCGCCCGCGGGAGTAGGAAACTCTTTGATTCCGAATTGCCGGGCAAGCTCAAGCTGCGGCCTTCGCGACCGGCCACTGATGCCTTCCAGTTTTTCTCTATCCACCAAACCATTTTTTTCCGGAACAGTCTCGTCTAAAACTTTCGCGGATAACGGGCGCAACAGCAACCCTTCCAATCCCGCTTCTTTTTCCAAAAGCGAAAGCGATCTCGCGTTTTGCGACATCGGCCTCTCTCCCAATACTTCACCCGTGGCAACAAAATCGTACTTTTCCTTAACCATTATTTTCTTCGCTTCTTTGAGCATCAATAAATGGCAATCGATGCAGGGATTAATGGCCGAGCCCCTGCCAAACTGAGGCGCTTTTAACATAGACAAGTGCTCTTTCGAAAAATCCACTTCCTTTAATTTCAGACCCAATTGCTTCGAAGCTTTTTTCGCGGCCCCACAATCAAAAAAATAACTTTTAAAACAAATCGGCGTAACATCTACGCCTTGATTTTGTAATATTCTCGCGGCAAGGATGGAATCCAGCCCACCGGACATCAATAATAAAGCTTTAGCTTTCATTTCCAATATTTTTGATATAATTAATCCACTCGTCTCCTAATTGATCAATGGTTTTCGAATAGACTTTTTCGATCGCTGTTAAATTTTCCGAAAAATTAATATTTCTTGAGGTTTTTTGATAAACTTCTTTAAATTTTTCTTTACCGTAATTTTCTATAATAAATTTAACAAATGAACCAACCTGAGGATAGATTATTGTCGGCTGAACGGTTTCCCAATTATTATTATCACAAAGCCATTCAATGGGATAAAGCTTGTTTTCATTTAACAATCTTTTGGCGGAAATATGCAAATCAATACCCATAAAATTATTTTCCATATATTGCGCCAACCCTTCACAAAACAAATAAATGGACAATCCCCAAGGCAAAGAAAGCAGATGGGTGTCTTCGTGTTCGCCTATAAATTTACATTTTTCGCTATAGACAATATGAATCTCAAATTTCTTTGACATAAATTGCCCACCAATATTGTCCAGCTCTTGCCAGATCGCGTTGCCCGGACTATCATCCCCCATCACAATATTTTTCTCCCTAATCGATGGATACAAATAATAATCAATTTTTTTGTTATTATCAACCTCAAGCCAAGTAATTATTTTAGAGTATTGTTTTTCTTTTGAATCAACAATTACTTTTATGTCTTTCTCGGCTAACGAATTTTTTTGAAAATAAAAAAAATAATGAGCAGACTCCTCTTTTGTCCACTCTTGGCTTAAATAATCATTTTTGTACCAAGGTATGTCTTGCGTGTATTTCATAACTCTCTACCTTATTTTTTGAGCCAGAATTTTTCCAGGGGTTGGGCGTTCAGGACGTCATTTTTAGTAAGCCATCCCCGGCGCGCTTGAAAAACGCCGTAGCGCATATCAAATAATTCTTTTTTGTAGTGGGCATCACTGCCAATACACATCTTTATTCCCATTTCTTTTGCCCGCCTCGCGTGTTGCGCGCTCAAGTCGGAGCGAAAACAATTTAATTCCAATGTGATGTTTTTAGCTTTGGCAACTTTAAATATCTCTTCCATATCAACCTCATACGAATCGCGACTACCAAGAATCTTCCCGGTCGGATGATTTAAAATATCAACATTCGGATTGCTGATCGCCTTAATAATTCTTTTTGTCATCTCGGTCTTGCCCATTTTAAAGTTTGAATGCACGGAAACGCTCACAAAATCCAATTGCCTTAATGTGTCGTCGCTAAAATCAAGCGAGCCATCCTTTAAAATTTCCACTTCCGCGCCCTGCAACAACTTAAATTTCTTTTTTTGTTCTTTAAATTCTTCGTTCAGCTTTAATATTTCTTTTCTTTGTTTCAATAGTTCTTTTTCATTGAGTCCGTTTTCTATTTTCAATGTTTTGGTGTGGTCGCTCAACCCAAGATACTCATAACCCATTTCAATCGCCCGCTCTGCGAGCTCACGCAAAGAATCTTGCCCGCCGTCGTAGCTCGTATGACAATGAAAATCCCCTTTTATGTCCTTTAGCTCCACCAACTTCGGGAGCTTATCCGTCATGGCCGCTTCTATCTCTCCCTGGTTCTCCCTGATCTCCGGAGGCATCCATTTCATCCCCAATCTCTCGTATATCTCCTCTTCGGTTTCACCTTTTATCTTTCTTCCACCGCGAGTAAATAATCCGTACTCATTTAATTTTAGACCCAGTTTTATTGCCAGGCGCCTGGTCGCCACATTATGTTCTTTACTGCCGGTAAAGTATTGCAAGGCCGCGCCATATGAGCTTGTATGCACAACGCGCAAATCGATATCCAGCCCGTCTTTTGTCTTTACCGATGATTTTGTCTCGCCCTTTGCCACGATCTTCACCACTTCGTCCATAGCGACAAAAGTATTCATAATTTTGTTGATCAGGTATTTATCCGACGTATCAGCAACAGCCACAAGAAAATCGGCATCCCCGATCGTTTCTTTTCGGCGACGCGTTGATCCGGCAACGGATATTTTTTTAACTCCATTGATCTTGCCGATCCTCTCTTCGATCTTTTCCACCTGAGGCAAAATCTCTCGCAGTAAAAATCTGCCTTTTGACTGTTTTAAAAACTCAATGGCTTCCAATATATTGTCTTCGGTTTTCTTTCCGAATCGAAAAAGCGGCGCGATCTTTCCGGCCTTTGCCGCTTTTTCCAAATCAGCCAAATTTTTAATCCCGAGCTCATCGTACAACTTTTTTATTTTCCTCACGCCCAAACCCTCTACCTTGGTTAACGCTTCAAAATCGATCGGAGATGATTTTTTAATATCCTTGTAATATTCTATCTTTCCGGTTTTCAAATATTCTTCAATTTTCGCGGCTATGCTTTTACCAACGGCCGGAATTTTTTCCAATCCCTTCAGTCCTTCGCGCTTGTATATTTCCGCCACATCTTCTTCAAGAGCGTCCAGGGCGATCGCGGCCTGCTGATACGCTTTTGGCTTAAAGGGTACTTCGTTTAACTCCAAAAAATCGCCGATCTCGAATAAAATTTTGGCAATTTCTTGGTTTTTCATAAAATAGAATTAAGAATAATGAATTAAGAAGTAAGAATTTGGAGGCGAATTTTATTCGTTTTTATTAGAATATTTTATTTGATTTTCTTCTTAAATCCGAATACTTCCAGGCAATCCTTGTAAATCCCTTCGTAATAATTGCCGACAATATCCACCCGCAGACAAAGTAAAAAAACAACACTGATCAATCCCAATAATCCGGCAAAGATAAACGAAGGGGCAAATCCGAATTTGAACACCAAATAACCTGTGACAAAACTGGAAATTCCCGTTCCCAGTCCGAGCATAGCATCGTCAAGGCTCCATTCGGTCGCTTCGTGGCCCTTGTCGATATTCCTCGTAAATATAGCTCTCCAGCCCGCTACGGAGATCGCCATCGCCAGACCGTAAAAGAAGTCAAGCACATAAATATGCCAAGGATACCTCGCGAGGACATATCCGAAAGGAATCACGGACGCCACCAAGAATCCGAGCACAAGAAAAAAATAATCATCGTGATCCCCCTTGTGATGATCCAGAAATAATCCAGCCGGGTATTGTAAAACCGATTTTGTGATCCAATAGACCGCGGTGGCGATACCAACGACAAGAGCGGTTCCGCCAATTATATTCTGAACAACGAAAATCGAAAAAACCGGAGTAACAAATCCCCATCCTCCCCAAAAAGCCAAATCCGCTAAGATCAAATATTTTACTATTCTGTTTACTCTCATATTTTTTTTATATTAAATTTCTCGGTTAAAACATTAAATCCTTTTTTGACTATAAAAAACAGTCCGACTGAAGAAAGGATTATTTCCGACGCTCGGATGATCATAGTAAAGGCTGTTGCCATTGCTTCCGGAATATTTATGGAAATAAACGCGACTGTTTGAATTACTTCGTGTGACCCGAGAGACGCCGGAATCGGAATCATTGATGAAAGATAAGTAAATCCCAAGATAGACAAAGATTTTATGAGTCCGATATCAATTCCTGATAAAAATAAAACCAAAATCCAGGTTCGAAGAAGCATTACTCCCGCGCGCAACAAAGAAAGCAATAACCCTTTTTGGAGCGATCGGTTTTTCGGCTGAAAAAATTTGAATACTGTGTTTTCGGTCTCGAACAACGCATTGTCCTCGGTAATCTCTTTGCGGCTGAATTTTTGAACAATGCTTTTCACGATACTTTTCTGCCTCAGAGCCTTGAAATAGAAAAAACTTAAGGCGAAAATAAACAAAAGAAGCGCGATCCCAAAAACAATTAAAATATTTTGCGGCAGAATATTCAATTTGAACGCGAACAGAAAAAGCCCCAAAAAGATCACGAGCAAATTAACGGTCCACTCCAAAATTCTTTCGATTATCACGGACGCGGCCGATTTTGCTGTTTTAACTTTTTCATCCTGTGCCGCTCCATAAACCCTGAATATCTCACCGGCGAGGAGAATGACCGGAAAAAGATACATTATCGCATACCCGCCCAAATAGATTCGGAAAAGCCTCCAGAAAGAAATATTTTCTCCAGCGTCGTTTAAAATTTGCTGCCATCGCCAATTGCCCACAAGAGCAATCAAGAAAGTGAGGGCAACGATAATGACGCCTTGCCACAACGTAAATCTTTCAAACGCCTTGCCAATCTCCGCCCAACCGATAACTTTTCCAAGCCAAATAAAAATAGCCGCCCCGAGGAGGAAAGAAAATAAAATTAAAAAAGCGTTTCTGTGGCGAAATTTCATAATTACTTTAATAAAACTTACTTGTATTTTAGTATAAAAAGAGTTGCTTATCAAGCAACCATTTCTATACTATTGGGCTTTTAGAGTGTTTAGGAGCTAAGCTCCCAAACATTACGAAAATCAGTTTGTGGCGAAATTATTTAATAAATCAGAGAATCGTTGTTGATATTCCAATTCTCCCATCCCCTGCTTTGCAAAAAGTTTGTTTAATCCTACAAAATAGTTTTGTTGGATTTGAGAAGTGGGTATAACTTGATTATATATTTGAACATCGTCAATGTATCCGTCAAAAGTATAATTTGTGTCGTATGCTCTATTTCCTATTCTGGCGACAACTCCAGAGCTATCAGGAGGTAATCCAGTGACTCCTCCACCGCTCGCCGTTACATCTACTCCGTTGATGTAAAGCTTCCTATTGCCACTAATGAAAGTGACTGTTGCCAGCTGCCATTGATTAAGAGCAACCGCATTATTGGAAGAAAGTAAGGATGCTCCCGCATCAATTCTAAAAGCAAGAACATTATTGGGGAATAAACAAAAATTATAGCCGCCACCTCCACTGAAGCTTGTGCTTTTGTCAACAACTATTCCATAAGTACCCTCTCCGGTGCTTTTCGGATAAATCCAAGCGGAAATAGTGCCACCGGTAGTCATTCTTAGATCAGATGCGTCAGCCAATTCGATGTAATCATCAATATTATCAAAGCTATAACAAGTGCTTTGCGGACAGGACGAATAAACGGAAGCTCCGCTGACTGTGCCGGCCGCGTGTGTTCCCCAGGTGTCATTGGCATTGCCATCCAATTTGTATTCCGCGATCATATTAATCATTAAGGAATTCCGAAGAGAGTTGGCGAATACTTGGCCCTTGGCAATGCTAGCCTTCTGTGTCGTCGAGTTCATCCCAATGATAATCAACGCGGAAAGGATACCGATTATCGCGATAACCACCAATAACTCAATTAAGGTAAATGCAGTGAATGATTTTTTATTCATTACTTTTATTGTATAAAAAATCCGCCTTGACGTAAAGCGGAATTTAAAAACATCTCTAATTTATTTTTTCTTGCAAAAATCCGGAGACAGTCGGTTCCACCTCAGCCCAGGTATATTGATGACCCGGGACATTCATAGCTTCCGGAAAAGAAATGGGTTTTCCGATAATTTTCGTGTAAATCATTATAAACGGCGCCTTTCCCACTGAACATAATAAATCCAAAACTCTCCCGTTTGATAACGCGTCTTTCTTGCCATTATTAAAAATCAAAATATTAGGATTATTGTCTACTTTTACCCAAAAAGGCGGGCCAAACTCAATTGCTAAAATTTTGTCATTGCAACACTTAATCTTTTCCATTGTCGAGGTAACAAAGGCGGCCCCATTGGAAAGTCCTTCCAAAATAATCTTTTTGTCCGGATGGGCCGCTGAAAATTCTTGAAGTTTATTCGCGAGATATTTTGATTCTTTGGGAAAATTAAAAAGCACTTCTTTTACGTACGCGGCTTTGCCAAGCCAGCTTTCTTCCGTGCGATAATACGGGATCACCGAAACTTTATGGCCCAAATTCGTAAGGCTGTCTTGCGTGCCATAGACTATGGGCTTAAAATCCCAGGCCCTGTCCAAATGCACGGTACCAAATCCGCCGGAGTTGAAAATTATTATAATATCGCTCTCGTTAGCGGCTTTTTCCAAAGCATTCTCAAATGTTTTGGTGTTGCCCTGCCAAAAGAAAAAATCAAACCAAATAAACGAGATAAGAAAAATCGCGGCAATTGAGATCAAAGTGATTTTTAAAATTTTTCCCATTTTTACTTAAGCGTCTCCGTATTGTATCTTCAATATCTTGTAATTTACGTCGGGTCTTAGATTAATAATATCGCCCACCCTTTTTCCGATAAAGGCCGCGCCAGCGGGAGACTCGTTGCTAATCTTTCCTTCAAACGGATTAGCTTCAAGTGTGCCCACGATCTTGAACTCGGTCTTCGTTGAGTCGCCGTTCTTTAATATGACCTTGGCGCCGAGATCCACTTTATCTTGCGCTTCTTTCGGTGGCTTCTTTATTATTATATAATTTTTTAGAATATTTTCCAACTCCAAGAGCCTGGAATTGGTCTCTTCCAGGGTATCCTGGTAAACGACAAAATCGGGATTGGGATCTCCCCCTTCAAGAAAAGTGGGTACGTCAACAGAGGCCTCTTCCCGTAAAAGCTTTCTTAATGATTCATATTCATTTTGGAGTTCATCCAATTTTTCTCGTGTGATGTAGTATGTTGTGGTCATAGGCCTCGTTTACTTAAAAATCCCCTTTGCGAGGGGATTATTTTTATTATGTAAAACCTTTTATAAAAATATCCCCTCTAATATTGAATAGCCAAGCAGAAAGCCGCTACCCAAACTCTTTTGGTAGAGACTTTTTTCGTATACGCTTTTGTGCTATTCATTATCATAAGATATTTTATTTGTTTCTTCGCTTTTAATATAGCAGGGCGACCGATTTTGTCAATATAAAAAATTGTCCACACTTTAAGTTCGCGAAGAAATTATTTGACCAAACCTGTATTTTTGCCTAGAATGAGTCAGATAACAAATTATTCCAGATTAAAACACAAAAATGAAGAGATTTTTCAAAGGAATCGCCGCTATTTTGGTGCTTTTGACTCTATTTTCCACCGCTTATTATTTTTATGACGGCATATACAACTATAAACCGTCCGATATTGTTGAAAAAAAGATCGTGGTGGGATTGGGCGAAGGAGCCGCCGATGTGGCAATGGAGTTACAAAAAAATAAGATCATAGAAGACCCATATCCCCTGCTCGCGTATTTGCTCGCGACCGGAAAATATAAAGAAATAAAAGCCGGACAGTATTTGCTAAGTTCCAATATGGCCGGCCGCGATATTGCCGAAGTATTAACCGAAGGAACCACGACAAAAATAGACCTTACTATAATCGAAGGCTGGGATCTCAAAGATATCGGACAATATTTTGAGTCTCAAAAGGTCGGAACGCAAAAAGATTTTTATTCGATCGCCGGCAAGCCCGCCTATGATTACAGAAAAGCCGCCTCGTCAAAAAACTTTAGCCAAGAATTTGATTTTTTGGCTGACAAGCCCGCGAATGCCGGACTTGAAGGATATCTTTTTCCCGACACCTATTTTATAAATTCCGGGACCGGAACCGAAGAGGTTGTTTTGAAAATGCTTGCCAATTTTCAAACCAAACTCACCCCGGCGATGCGGCAAGAAATAAAAAGGCAAAAGAAGACCATTTACGAGATCATAACGATGGCTTCGATCATTGAGAAAGAAGTTAAAACTTTGGAAGACAAAAAAATGGTTTCCGATATTTTGTGGAAAAGGATCAAAGCGGGTATGCCCTTGCAAGCGGACGCCACGGTTTTGTACGCCCTCACAATCGACAGCGCGGATAAAGTTTACACGGAATCGACAAAAGTCGATTCACCCTTTAATACGTACAAATACCCCGGACTGCCACTGGGACCGATCTGCAATCCCGGAATAGACAGTATTATCGCGGCAATCTACCCCACTCCCAATAATTATTGGTATTATCTCTCCGATTCAAACGGGAAAACGATATTCAGTAAAAACCTGACGGAACATAATATCGCCAAAGCAAAGTATCTTAGATAGAATAAATCCGCCGTCGCCAAGGCTATGGCGGACAAGGGAATAATGAAGCAAGAATAAAGAATAAAGCCGCCATAAGGCGGCTTTTAATTAAGATATATTTAAAAAATTTTCAGTTAATTCTTGCTTCCCGCTTCTTAATTCTCTATTCTTTTTCAAAGTAGTTTTTGTTGGCGGATCGCTTCTTGTTTTTCGGCCGGTGAAAATATTTTCACTTTTCCAAAAACGCCGTCAAAACCGGGGGTGATGTTCACCTCCCCCGCTCTCGCCCTCCTTATTCCTTCCGCCAAATGCTCCCCCGCGACCTTTTTCAAGTCATCTATCGGCACGTCCAAAAGAATCTCAAATTCAGATGGAAAACTATTTACCATATTTTCGTAGCTTGCTTTTACTTTTTTTGAAACTTCGCCCACGCCAAGCGCTTCCGCGATAATTGTTTTTAAGGGCACAATACTTTTAAACGGAATGGCATTCTCTGGAATAAATCCCTCCTCTTTGTCCGCCAGCTTACTCACCCTGTTCATTACGCCTATCACCAAGCGTTTGCCGCAAGCCGGACAAAGCTCGCGATACTCCATTGATTCTTTAGCGTTAAGGGAAATATTGCATAACCTATCGCCGTCGTTAAAATACTTTCCCTCTTGCGGATAAAATTCTATAGTGTAGAGAAATTTTTCCGGATCTTTTTCCTTTATCGCTTTTATGATCGAAAAATAGTCCAAATCAGTATCAAAAACATTCGCCTCCCTACCGATCTTTTCCGGACTGTGCGCGTCGCTGTTGCTGAGAATAGCCACTCGCCTGCCGTCAGGAATGCGCCAGATCATAGACGGGTCGGCCGACAAACCGCTCTCAATCGCGTAAATATATTTCGCATAATCTTCAAAACATTCTTCAATGGAATCAAATCCTGATTTGGAACCGAAAATGCTAAACCACGGGGTAAGGCAATGGGCCGGCATAAACAAACAATCCGAAGAAACATCCAAAACTATTTTCAATAATTCTTTCGAATCCAAACCGAGGATCGGACGCCCATCCGATCTGATATTACCGATCGCGCCGAGCTTCTCGTTAAGTTTCTCTACCACTTCAAGCGAAGGAGCAAAAACAACATTATGCATTTTTCTTACCTTTCCTCCTTTTGTATAAATACAACTGATCTCAGTGGTCAATAAAAATCTTACGCCCGAATCCGAGCCCTTCAGTTGAAAAAGGCCCGGCTCTTTCGGCACAAGCTTTGTTTGCAATTCTTTAAACCATTGTGGATGCGTAAAATCTCCGCAGGTAATTACCTTTACCCCTTTAATCTTTGCCCACTTATCAATATTTTCCAAATCAGTTTCCCTGCTAGTCGCGCGGGAATACTTTGAATGAAGATGAAAATCGGCAATAAATTTCATAATTAGCCGATCTTAAAGACCACATACCCATCCCTGACTCTTTCTTTTACTTTGATGCCCACCTCCCGACCTCTTTTCGCTTGTTTGATCTTTTCGCCCATATACTGCATAGAAACGATCTTTTGTTTGAAATCGGTAGCTTCTCCGCCTCTGATCCTAATCGTATCGCCTACATTCAACACTTCAGTCGGCTTTATCACGGCCACTCCTATTTTATCAAAATAATGCGTAATTTTACCTGCCTTCGCTTCGCCGAAGCCTTGGCGAAGGCGAGCTTCGCCCGTCTTCGTCGAGCTATGGCGAGGCAAGCCCTCTTTCGCTCCTTTAGAGCTATAGCGAGGCAAGCCCGCTTTAGACTTTTTTACAATTTTCCGCGAGGTAGTCAAACTTTTTTTGGTTTTCTTTTTGGCCGGCTTTTTTATAACAACTTTCTTTTTCGCAACCGGTCTCTTGGCGACTTTCTTTTTTATCGGTTTTTTAACGACAGCCTTCTTTTTTGGAGCTGTTTTTTTCACTGCGGCTTTTTTCTTTGCCGGTTTTTTAACTATTTTTTTTGTTTTAGATTTTTTCATATTACCATTATTACTTTTTTTTCTTTTTAAGATGTTCTTTGTTGTGTTTTTTGCTTTTTACGACTATGTCTATCATCCGCTTGACCAAAATCTTCGGATCGGTTTCAAAGATTATCTTTTCAGATTCCCGGCTGTAAACCCTTTTTATAAGGCTCCTGATCTCGTCCGCCACCCCACCCGTGCGCTCCAAAACTCCAATCGGTTTCTTTGTTTCTATTGCCGTTGTCAATTCGTGAAGCGTACCCATTCGCCCGCAAATTATAATTACGGCATCGGCTGACTTTGTCATTATGACATCCCGGCCAGCGTAATCGCCACCGGTATAGATCATCACGTCAAACGGATCAACAGGCAGGCAATAAGTTTTAATATGAGCCAACTCCGATTCGGCCGGAGAAAAACCAACATTAAATCCGCCCGCATCCTTGCATCCCAAGGCGGCAAAATACGGGACCCCGCTTGTAGCTCCGGTAATGAGGGTGTGTCCGGCTTTCGCGATCGCGCTTCCCACTGCTTTTGAAAGCTCTTCAATATCGTGGCAACAAACATTTGTTTCCGCGGCGCCGGAAACAACAATATTATATTTTGATTTTTTGGGAATCGTGGGGCAACTTTTTTTCATATTTTTTTTATTTTTACCACCATCTTTTAGTGATTCCAAAAAAGGTGGGGGTTAATTTAATCTTTTAATCTTGATTATTTTTTAGAAACGACTTGTGATTTAAACAACAAAGAATAAAGAATTAAGAAGAATGAATTAAGATTTCTCATTCCGCTTTCCCTCGCTTTATTCTTGCTTCTTTATTCTTCATTCTTCCCTAAAATATCCTTTGGGTTACGATGTAAAAATTATTGTACGGCTTCTCGCCTACGGCTATCTCTCCGGCCTCAACAATTCGCAAACCCATACTTTGCGCCAATTCCGCCAACTCGTCCAAGCTAAAGGCATGAAAGTAAACATCTTTCAGGCCGTACCAAGGCAAAAGCACATCTCCCTCTTCCAGTCCGGCTTGCCACAAAATGGCCAAAGGATTGAATTTTCTTTTAACGAGCTTTTCGTCCATATCCCAAACTGTTAAGATCAGATATCCGCCCACTTTGAGCACTCTCATTGCCTCAGCCAAAAAATATTGCCGAAAAGCGAAAGACGGGATATGATGCAAAACAGCGATACTGAAAACCTTGTCAAAATATTCATCCTCAAAAGGAATGGCGAAACCGTGAGCGACGTCAAAGTACGCGTCAGGATGTATTTCTTTCGCGATCTTTATTAATTTTCGCGAAGGGTCAACGCCCGTGTATTCCACTTCCCCGGGGTGAAAATTATTGTAAAATCTGCCATTGCCGCAACCCAAATCCAAAACCTTATCACCGGGGTTTAAATAATTATCAAAAAGAAAATTCATTTCTTCCCAGTCTTTTTCCCTTACCTCCGAATATTTTTCAGCGATAGCGTCATAATCCTGAATGGTTTTTTCAAAAAAAGTATTTGCCGTATCTTCGTCCATTTTTATGAATAATAACGAATTAATAATCAAAAATCTTCTAAAGATCAAAGCGGAAACCTCTGATGATTTGTCTTCCGCCAAAAGAAGAATTGCCAAGTCGGCTAAAATATCGTGCCCCAGCAACATCTCTCTTTTAAAATCTTACCATAATTTGGTCCATAAAAAAAGTATCAAACCGAACGCGAAACTCGAAAAACTGTTGCGTACCAGGCCGATCCGCTCACTAGCGGGCGTGGTAAACGTATCGGTTTTGACAAAGCCCTACAAATGCCCGGGCAAGTGCCTTTATTGCCCCACGGAATCGGGGATACCGAAAAGCTACCTTTCCGGAGAACCCGCGGTGGAGCGGGCGAAAAGGCTTAATTTCGACCCTTACGTCCAGGTCCAAAAAAGGATTGAGGTTTTAAAAATTTCCGGACACCCTACTGACAAAATAGACATTCGCGTGATTGGCGGTACTTGGTCATACTACCCCAAAAAATACAGACTTTGGTTTTGCAAAAAATGTTTTGATGCCTGCAATAATGTCAAAGACGATCCAAACGACAAAAAACTAACAATTAATGAGCTTTGGAAAAAATTGGAAATCGCGCAGAAAAAAAATGAAAAAGCGAAATATCGCATTGTGGGATTGTCGTTTGAAACCAGGCCTGATTTTGTAACACAAAAAGAAGCAATGGAAATAAAAAAAATGGGGGCGACGAAAATAGAGCTTGGAGTGCAGTCAATCTATGAAGACGTGCTAACCCTGAATTTGCGCGGTAGTGGCAATAAGGAAACCATTCGCGCGACAAAAATTTTAAAAGACGCGGGTTTTAAAGTGGCTTATCAAATTATGCTTAACCTCTACGGTTCAAGTCCGGAGCGAGACATTGAAATGCTCAAAGAATTATTCAACAACCTTGATTACAAGCCGGACTATTTGAAAATTTATCCGTGCGCGCTTGTAAAAGAAGCGGCGCTCTACACAAAATATTTACAAGAAAAATACAAGCCATACAAAGAAAGGATACTCATCGACACAATTAAAACAATAAAACAAATGGTTCCGAGATATGTGCGAATAGAAAGGATTGTGCGCGATATCCCCTCTACCTTGATCATTGGAGGACCTAAACGAATTTCCAATTTACGCCAAGTGATCGCCGAAGAAATGCGCCAAGAAAAAATTCAATGCGAATGTATTCGATGCAGAGAAATACGAAATACAAATTCAAAATCAAAAATTTATCTTTTTCGCGAAGACTACGATGCTTCCGGTGGCAAAGAAATATTTTTAAGTTTTGAGGATAAAGACAGAAAACAATTATACAGCTTGCTCCGATTGCGAATCCCCTCTCACTTTTTTGAAACCCAAGCTAAAACCAAACATGTTTGGGGCCCTGGGCTCCAAACATTGAAAGATTGCGCGATTGTAAGAGAATTGCACACCTATGGACAGACGGCCGCTATCTCAGGAAAAAATTCTTTATCGCAACACAAAGGACTGGGTCAAAAACTAATGAAAGAGGCGGAGAGAATTGTAAAAAAAGAATTTGGGATAAAAAAAATCGCCGTTATTTCTGGCGCGGGGGTGCGAGATTATTATCGCCAAAAACTTGGCTACAAACTCGACTCCGGATATATGGTTAAGAATCTATAGTCAAGAATAAAGAAGCGATTGAAGCCGTGTTTGGGAGCCCCCTTCGCGTAAACTTCTGTTGAAGTTTCGCTCAGGTCCCGGCTCGGGTTCGTCAACTCTGCGCCCTTGATTGAGTACAATCAAGCCCAAACATTTCTTTGCCTCGCCGTAGCTGAGCGAAGCCCGCCTTTACCATTAGGGCTTCAGCGAGGCGAAGGAGGGTTAGTTTTGGGCAGTGTTTTGATCTAGACTCGCAAGCCGAGCGTTGTATTCATCTTGAGAGATGGCGCTGTTTGCTAAAAGTTTGTTTATCCCGACAAAATACATTTGCTTAATTTGAGATATTGTTGTTATGGCGTGAAATATTCTCACTTCGTCCATTTTGCCAGCAAGACGATATTCTGACGCGCTCCTAGCCCCAATTTTTAGACTTTCTTGATTTTGTATGTCCCCGCTACTACCCGCAATATTTAATGTTCCTGTTTGCGCCAATCCATTTATATACGCCTTGGCAACACCATCTCTATCCATTACTACAACCACGTTATACCAAGTATTAGCCACTAAAGTTCCTGCGGCTGATAAATAATCGCCTGCCCTAGGAGCAACACCATCCGAAAATTGAAATAATAGTCTGTTTGTTCCGTTATTTCTCATAATGAAATATCCATCATTTCCCGCCGCAGAACCATAAGTTCCACATCTAATTAAATTTTCGGTGTCCAGTGCAGTTGCATTATCAAATTTAACCCAAAAAGACGCTGTACAATCTTTCGTCCCCATACTTAGAGACGCATTGCTTCCAAAATCAACCATATCATCTACTCCATCAAAATCCATACACTGTCCAGAAACGCACTCGGCCGCAGTTCCATAAGTAGCGACTGTGTTCGGTGCGGTCGGTCCCGACCATGTCCCGTTGTTTGCATTTGAGGCCGCCCAAGTGTCGTTAGTATTTCCGTCTAATTTCCATTCGGAAACCAGATCGGACATCAAAGAATTGCGCAAAGAATTGGCGAACACCTGCGCTTTAGCGATATTCGCTTTCTGTGTTGTGTTGTTCATTCCGATGACAATCAGCGCGGACAAAATCCCAATGATCGCTATCACGACCAATAACTCAATTAAAGTAAAAGCTGCTAGTTTATTTTTCTGCATAATTTGAATTTAGTGTAGCAAGTCGCTGATCGTATTCTTGCTTCGAAATACTAGTGCTGGCCAAAAGCTTGTTCAGTCCGACAAAATAGTTTTGCTCTATTTGAGAAATTGTAGTTATGGCGTGAAATATTCTCACTTCGTCCAATTTTCCGTTAAGAATATACTGGGGTCCCGCGGAATATGCCCCTATTCTTGAAAACATAGAATTTTGTACGTCCCCAGCTTCAGCAACTATACTGGGAGAATAGGCTGTCTGTTTTGCTCCATTTATATATGCTTGGGCGACGCTATCTCTATCTAAAGTAACCACGATATTATACCAAGTATTCGCGGTCAATGTTCCGGATGCGGAAAGATAATAGGTAGACCTTGTCGTTCCATTGGAAAAATATAAGTACAACCTATCTTCTCCGGTATGCCTATTTAACCAATAGCCATTTAAATTTCCAATGGCGTCTCCGCAAGCAAATAAAGTTTCCCATTGGGACGCTATTGCATCGTCAAACTTAACCCATAAAGAAATTGTGTGATCTTTTGTTCCCATTGATAAAGATGCGTTGTTTCCAAAATTAACCATATCATCCACGCCGTCAAAATCCATGCACTGACCGGAAACACATTCGGCTACTGTTCCATAAGTAGCAACGGTGTTCGGAGCAGTAGGTCCCGACCACGTCCCGTTGTTTGCAAATGATGCCGCCCAAGTATCATTAGTGCTTCCATCCAATTTCCATTCCGAAACCAAATCCCCCATTAATGAATTACGTAAAGAATTGGCAAACACCTGTGATTTTGCAATGGTTGCTTTCTGTGTTGTTGAACTCATTCCCACAACAATCAAAGCAGACAAAATACCGATTATCGCGATAACCACCAATAACTCTATTAAAGTAAAAGCATTAATTTTTTGCATAGTTAGAATTAAATTCCGCGAAACGATTATCGTACTCTTTGTGGGTAATGGCGCCATTGGCTAATAATTTGTTAAGTCCCGTGAAATAATTTTGTTGGATTTGAGATAGTGTTGTAATTGCGTGGAAGATTCTTACTTCATCCATTTTTCCGTCAAGAGTTAATCCAATTCTTAGAGTAAGAATATTTTGTACGTCGGTATTTTGTAAATGGATATCTAATGTCCCTACCTGAGGAAAAGCATTTATGTATGCGCGTGCGGTAGAATCCCTGTCAAAAATTACAACAATATTATACCAGGTATCGGCGACTAATGTTCCATTGGCAGACAAATAATCCGCAACATTATTTGCCATCCCATCAGAAAAACGAACATATAATCTATTTGACCCGCCCTCCCTCCTAATTGTATATCCGTCTTTTCCTAATCCAATGTCATTAGCGCCACAGCGAATCATTGCTTCATTGGTGGGTGCAATCGCATTATCAAATTTCACCCACAAAGAAACTGTGTGGTCTCTTGTTCCCATACTAAAATCCATTTGATTCCCGAAATCAACGTAATCATCTCCGCCATCAAACGAAATACAGTTGCCGCTAACACAATCGGCTCCGCTCTTTATAACAGGGCCCGGCGCAACACCAACAGCCGTGGCATTATTTGTGTCCCAAGTGTCTAAAATATCTCCGAACACAGCATCATTTCCTGCCACACCGCCATCAAGCTTCCATTCAGAGACCATGTCCGCCATCAAAGAATTACGCAAAGAATTAGCAAACACTTGCGCCTTAGCAACACTGGCTTTTTGGGTTGTTGAGTTCATCCCAATAACGATCAACGCGGACAAAATCCCGATGATTGCTATCACCACAAGAAGTTCTATTAATGTAAATGCGTTAATTTTCTGCATAATTTGAATTCAACTCCGCAAGCCGAGCGTTGTATTCGCCTTGAGAGATGGCGCCATTGGCCAAAAGTTTGCTTATCCCCGTGAAATAGTTTTGTTGGATTTGGGAAAGTGTGATTATAGCGTGAAATATTCTCACTTCATCAACTTTACCCGCGAAACGATTTGCCGCCGCCGAAGTGGCTCCTATTTTAAAAGTTGTAAAATTTTGTACATCTCCGTTCTGCAAATGAATATCTAATGTTCCTGCTTGTGCAATGCCGTTAATGTAGGCTTGAATAACTCCGTCTCTATCAAAGGCTACGACTACATTATACCAATTATTTGCGATTAATGTCCCCGTAGCAGATAAAAAAGCCTGCAACCTTGTTCCTGTGCCATCGGTGAATAATATAATTAATCGACTCGTTCCATTTTCCCTGTAAATCATATAACCGTCTTGCCCATCGCTCATTGCTCCGCCCAAAATTAACGTCTCGATTTGTGGTGCTGTTGCATTATCAAACTTAACCCATAAAGACACTGTGTGGTCTTTTATTCCCATGCTTAATGATGCGTTATTTCCGCAATTAACTATATCGTCTACACCGTCAAAATCTATACACTGTCCAGAAACGCACTCGGCCGTTGTTCCATAGGTTGCGACTGTGTTTGGCGCAGTCGGGCCGGACCACGTTCCGTTGTTCGCAAATGAGGCCGCCCAAGTGTCATTAGTGTTTCCATCCAATTTCCATTCCGAAACCAAATCCCCCATTAATGAATTACGTAAAGAATTGGCAAACACTTGCGCCTTGGCAACACTCGCCTTTTGAGTTGTTGAATTCATCCCAACAATAATCAAAGCAGAGAGTATGCCAATAATCGCTATAACTACTAATAGCTCAATTAAGGTAAAAGCCTTGTGAAATAGATTTCGTTTCATTGAAGTTATTATATCAAAAATTGCACAAAATAAAAATGCCCCGAAGTAGAGTTTTAGCTTTGCCAAAACACACTACAGGGCCAACTACCCCGAAGCAAAGCGGAGCACGCTTCAGGACTTTGTTCTAACAATTCTTGATTCTTGCTTCTTTATTCTTACTTCTTTCTTTAGATTCGTTTGACGCGGATCAGTCCGCCCGAAGGAATGATTTCAATTCCTTTCTTTTCCAATTCATCCAAAAATAGATTCATTCCAAGGGAATCACAGGCAATATGTCCGGCAACAACGCAATTTACGTGGGCCGCTTCTCCTTCTTTTTTATGCTCTTCGGTCATATGCATAGCGACCGAAGTACCAATACCGGCTTGCGCCATTTTTTCGTATATCTTTGACGAACTGGATGTTCCTCCGGCAATCTCAATTAAAACAATTTTTCCACATCTATTGTCCGGACTGCCAACAAAAATTTTGGGACCGGCTCCAACCCTTCGGGCTTCTTTACACTCAGGTATAGATGTTAATAGCTCCACCAAATCCTCAATTCTTTCCGGATTTTCTTTTTCAATAAAATCTTTTAAGAATTTCGCGGCCAAGTTGTCTTCCGCGGTATGGGTATTAATAAGACTGATCTTTAAAAGCTTGGCAGCATCAATGGTTTTTTGATGATTTCCCGGTCCGACAGAACGGGCAACCTCGCTCATTCTCGGAAAAGTTAAAGCTTCGGCGATGTTTATGGGCACTCCGTAATGGCTGAGTATGTCGCTTTGATATTCAACAACGTCGCCCAAATTAGCCAGAGCTTGTCCGATGGGGTGATGGCAAATGACCAAATCAATATTCGGTAATTCCTTGCTTAAAAGCAACTCCGCGGTGTCAACATCAATTCCCGCCATTATTTTTTTAATTTCTTTGTCTTCCGCTATATTATGGATTCGAGAATCAAGATACGGATTTGTAAGAGCCTCAACATCAAAATCTTCCTTGGCTTTTTCCGATAAAGTTTCGTATTTTTTCTTTTTTCTGTCCAAAAACTTTTGAACTCCAATAGTCCCGCGAAAATCGGCCTCAATGCCCATTTTCGTGCTTAAATCAAAAATGTCTTTTATTTTCATATAATTTATTAGAACTAAGAATAAAGAAGCAGGAATTAAGTGTTGAGATTATAACATAAAATCGCAACAAAAAACAGGGCCGTTCCCCTGTTTTTCAATCAATTTTATTGGTCTCGATAACCTCTTAAAAGCATTGTTGCTTTGTTTTCTGAAACTTCAAGCGTACCCCCTTCGGTAAAAAATTTCTTTTCTTCCCTTCCGGTTTTAATTGTTATAACCCCTTCCGCGACAACGGTAACCAAAGAGGTATGGTGCGGCAAAACGGAAATATAACCCGCGGGAGTGGGCAAATTAACCAATTCTATTTCGTCGTCAAAAACTTTTTTTTCCGGGGTTAAAATCTCTAATTTCATAAAATTAAACTTCGCTAATATTTCCTTTCATAAAGAAATCTTCTTCCGATTTGTGATCCAATTCGCCCGAAACTATTTTTCCAAAACCTTCAATAGTTTCCTCGATAGTTACGTATTTTCCCGGGATGCCGCTGAACACTTCGGCCACGAAAAACGGCTGAGACAAATATTTTTGCAGTTTTCTCGCTCGGTTAACCACAATCTTGTCTTCTTCCGCCAACTCTTCAATTCCCAAGATGGCGATAATATCTTGAAGCTCTTTATATCTCTGTAATATTTTTCGTACTTCGTTCGCGACCTTGTAATGTTTCTCGCCCACGATCCTCGGATTCAATAAAGAAGAAGTCGATTCCAACGGATCAACCGCGGGGTAAATTCCCAGAGACGCGATCGCTCGGGACAAAACCAAGGAAGAATCAAGATGCGAGAAAGTGGCAACGATCGCCGGGTCGGTCAAGTCGTCCGCCGGCACGTAAATAGCCTGAACGGAAGTTATCGAGCCGTCCTTTGTGGAAGTGATCCTTTCTTGAAGCAAGCCTACTTCCGAAGCAAGGGTGGGCTGATAACCTGTTTGCGAAGGAATCCTACCAAGCAGAGCTGACACTTCGGAACCGGCCAAAACAAATCGGAAAATGTTATCCATAAACAATAATACATCTTTTTTTTCCACGTCTCGAAAATGCTCCGCGATAGTTAGGGCGGTAAACGGAATTCTAAACCTAACGCCCGGGGCTTCGTTCATTTGCCCGAACACCAAACAAGTGCTCTTTAGGGTGTTTGAGTCTTTCATATCACGATAAATATCGTTTCCTTCTCTCGATCTCTCACCGATACCGGCGAAAATGGAATAACCCTGATGCACTCTTGCCACATTGGTGATCAATTCCTGGATCAAAACTGTCTTGCCCACGCCGGCGCCACCAAACAGACCCACCTTACCTCCTTTTGGCAAGGGACAAAGCAAATCAATCGCTTTAATTCCCGTTTCCAAAATTTCTATTTCATCTTTTTGGGTTTTCAGTTCCGGTCCCTGTTTGTGTATCGCGGACCTTAATTCAGTTTTTACCTCTCCTTGTTCATCGATCGGATCGCCCAAAACATTCAAAATTCTACCAAGAGCTTCTTTCCCCACGGGAACAGTGATCGAGCTTCCGGTGTCTTCAACTTCGTCTCCTCTTTTCAATCCTTCGGTGGCTCCCATCGCGAGGCACCTCACCCTGCCCTCGCCAAGCTCTTGCTCCACTTCCAAAACCAAATCCTTGCCCTTCACGTTAAGGGCGTTATATAGCGCCGGAATTTTTCCTTCTTCAAATTCCACGTCTATGACCGGTCCAATTATTTGCGTTATTTTAGCCATAATTTAGAATCAAGAATAAAGAATCAAGAATTAAGAATAATTACCTTATGCGGCATCTTTTATCCTTGCCCCTTTAATCAATCCGTTTATTAATTTATGAACAAGCGTTGATTGTTCGGTTGCTTTATTAAACTTATCGTTATTTATATATTTTAAATCTTTTGAAATTATTAACTGATTTTGCAGTTCAGTAATCGATCCTTGCGCAATATAATAAAATCTTATTTTGTCGGCGTAGCTTTGTCTTGAAAAACCTTCTGCAATATTACTTGTTATGGAAACAGCCGATCGTTTCATCTGACTAATAAGTCCAAATCTTTCATCGTCGGGAAAAACCTTTAACTCTTCATAAACCATCAGGACAAACTTGTGTCCCTCTTGCCATGCAATTAAATCGGAAAAAGATTTTATTTTGCCTTGCTCCATTTTCAAAATTTTAATCTTCTTGCTTCTTTATTCCTACTTCTTTATTCTTGATTCTAATTTATCCCATCGCCTCTTTT
>JBAZMG010000009.1:0-22350 GCA_041649895.1 Minisyncoccota bacterium
AAAATATTATCCGCGCCCTTGATTTTATCTGGTTTTTTGCTAAAATACTAATATTCGCAGCGGTTTAGAGGAGTAGTACCTCGCCAGTCTCATAAGCTGGAGACCCTGGTGCAATTCCAGGAACCGCAACATTTTTGTGGGGCTTCTCGCTTCAATATGCCTGAGTAGCTCAGTGGTAGAGCACTCGTTTCATAAGCGAGAGTGCGTGAGTTCGATCCTCACCTCAGGCACATAGTATGAAATACATCAGTTTGAGGTGAGGAGAGAAGCCGCAACCGCGACGGCGGTGAGGCCGTACCGGAGAGCGGTTTCAGCAGAAACCGACTCGATGGCGATCCTCACCTCAGGCACCACTTCGCTCGTCGAGACGAGCTACGCGGTGCAAGCACTTTAGAAAAATAAGTAGCCCCGAATAAAAATAAGCGAAGTGGTGTCCTGAGTTTTACGAAGGACTACCGAATAAAAATAGACAAAGTACAAATATTATGGATCCGTAGCGAAATTGGTCATCGCGCCTCCCTGTCACGGAGGAGACTGCCGGTTCGAGTCCGGTCGGGTCCGCCTTCGCCCCGCCATAGCGGGCTACGGCGAGACACAGTCCGCCAACAATCACAAAGCGAGACACAGTCCGCCAAAGAAGCCCGCGAAGGAGGGATAACTCAAAGCCACCGAAAGGTGGTTTTTTGTTTGCAATGCGCTCCGGACTCGAACCAAGGAAGCTGCAAAATAAAAATCCGCACGAGGCGGATTTTGAGTTTTACAATATATAAATTTAGATTATCTTCACTTGTTCGACGATCTTTTTAACCTCGCCAAAGACTCTTTCGGCGGTTTCATCGTCCACATAATATGAAGGGTTGGTCTTTACTTTGTTCGCGAGCTCCATCAGTTCCGGAATAATTTCCGTATTCTCAACTTCCGCTTTATCCTGAATTTCCGAATACATTTCTTTAAGCTCTTTTCCTTCGTATTTCATAGTTTTAAACAGATCGAAAATTAATCCTTCGGAATTGACTATGGCCAATCGATAATTCAATTGTCCTTTTTGCGACATTGCTTTTTCTATTTCCTTCCAGCGGTTAAAAAGAAAAGTATAATCATCAAAATCCTGCTTGCTGAAAAAATCTTTGAACATTCTTTTCCTTTCACTTAACATCAAAACCTGCTTAATAACATAATAGATTATAAAATAAATAAAGATCAAAGAAACAATGATAAAAACTATCTTAAAGGGTAGAAGATAACTTGTGAGTTCGGGCGAAGTTAAAAAATTGTTGATTTGTTCCAGGGACATATTTTAATTATAGTTTTTTTCAAAAGATTCGGCAATATCAAAGAGCCTGTTTTCCTCCAAAGTGGGGGCAATGATCTGCAAGCCGACCGGCAATCCGTTTACTTCGGCAATTGGTATTGAAATTCCCGGCAGCCCCGCTAAATTGACCGAAACCGTATAGATATCGGCCAGATACATTGCCAACGGGTCGTCCATTTTCTCGCCGATCTTAAAGGGCAAGCAGGGCGAGGTCGGACCCATGATCACATCGACTTGTTCATACGCTTTATCAAAATCTTTTTTAATAAGAGTTCGCACCTTTAATGCTTTTTTGTAATAAGCGTCGTAATAACCGGCGGACAAGGTGTAAGTGCCGAGCATTATTCTTTTCTTTACTTCTTGTCCGAATCCGATCGATCGGTTTTGCAGATAAAAATCGATAAGGTCATCGGTCTTTTCCGGCGCAACCATTTCCCCGTAGCGTATTCCGTCAAAACGCGCCAAGTTGGCACTGGCTTCCGCCGGGGCAATAATATAATAACAAGCGAGGGCGTAAGGTGTGTGGGGTAAGCTGATCTCTTGAATTTGAGCGCCTTGTTTTTCGTAAAAAGCGATCGCGTCTTTAACAGATCTTTCCACTTCTTTGTCCAAGCCTTTGCCAAAATATTCTTTCGGCAAACCAATTTTTAAATTCTTAATATTAAAATCATCAGCATGGGTCATAACATCCATACTTGTGGAATCCATCTTGTCCCTTCCTTTTATTTCATTAAATATGATCTTGCAATCCTCGGAATTCTTAGCGAACGGTCCGATCTGATCCAGGGATGAAGCGTAAGCGATCAATCCGTATCTTGAAACTGTTCCGTATGTGGGCTTTAAACCCGTGACTCCGCAAAATGAAGCGGGCTGGCGGATGGATCCGCCGGTGTCCGACCCCAGGGCGAAAACGCACATATCCGAGGCCACCGCGGCCGCTGAGCCACCGGAAGAACCGCCCGGGACATAGTCCAAATCGCGAGGATTCTTGGTCGGGAAGAAAGCTGATTTTTCACAAGAAGAGCCCATCGCGAATTCATCCATATTGGTCTTGCCCAAGATCACCGCTCCCCTGTCTTTTAATTTTTTTATTACCGTCGCGTCATAAGGAGCCGTATAATCAGCGAGAAACTTTGATCCGGCGGTGCATTTTTCCCCCTCGACCATCATATTATCTTTGATCGCGCAAGGGATCCCCGTTAGAATCGAGGCTTCGCCACGCGCAATCATTTTGTCCGCGTCTTCGGCCTGTTTTAACGCCAAGCCTTCGGTTAAAGAAATATAAGCGTTTATTTTTTTGTCCGCGTCTTTGATCTTATCAAAAAAAGACTTCGTCAATTCAAGTGATGAAAATGTTTTTCCATCCAGTCCTGAGCGAGCTTGTTTAATTGTCAGCTTTGTGAGATCGATCATTTTCCTAATATTTTTTTAACTTCCAAATAATTATTTTTGGTATGGGGCATCAATTTCAGAATTGCTTCGTTATTTTGATCACAGGGCTCGTCCTCGCGGAAAACATTTTTATCTATGGAAAGATTGGCTGTTTCCTCTATTTTTGAGGCATCTAATTCGGACAACTTGTTTACGTAATCCAAAATCGAGGAAAAATCTTTTTCCATTTTTTGAAGCTCCTCCTCGTTCAATTTCAAGTAGGAAAGTTTCGCTATTTTTTTTACGTCGTCGTTCGATATCATATTATGAATAATATATTAATATTATGAATCGGGCAAATTATGATTTAGTCCAATTGGATGCCCATTTCCACGTGGACACGAAAGTGTCGAATATTTGTTTTGGCAATTCCTTGATCTCGCGATTGAATTCGTCTTTTACCTCGGGCGCGTAAGCCTGAAACCATTGATCCGCTTTTTTTATCGAGTCTTCGAAAAAAGGTGCCGCCGAGGCAGCCAAATTTTTGATTTCGTCCATTGGCAACGATTTCGATATTTTATTCATAAGGTCGTTAACCACATCATTCTTTATTTCAAAAGGAACGGCTGTCTCCGGTTTGTCAATATTTTCGGTTTCGGCGAAAACCGACATCGAATAAGAAAATAAAAATACAAACGAGGTCAGGACGCAAAATAATATTTTTAATTTTTCTTTTAACATATTTAAGGAATTAATCGCGCGATACAAGTTCAATCGCCTTTTCAAGCCTTTTTAATGTTTTCTCTTTGCCCAGCGCCTCGGCCACTTCCATCGGCCCGGCAGAATTCTTTTTGCCGGTTAACGCCACGCGTAAGGGCCACAAAAGATTGCCCCTGTTTGGCATTTTTTCCGCCACGGGCATTAGGGCGGCCTCCAATTTTTCTTTAACAAAATCTTTGTCCGTGATATCGTTTAAAATCTTGATCGCTGTTCTCAAGGAATCGATCAATTCTTCTTTTGTCATTTGTTTCCATTGCAAAAGTTCCCGTTCGTACGACAGATCAGAGACAAAAAACAAATCAACCAATTCGATAATTTCAGAAAGCTTTTTCAATCTCTCATGGTAAAGACTGATGATCATCTCCAATTTGTCCCGGCCGAACTCCTCGCCCGTTGCTTTTATTAAATACGAAGTAAATGATCTCTTTTCGATCAGACCGGCTCTTTCGAGATATGGGATCAGCAGATCGGTCAGTTCCTTAATCGATTTTTTTCGAATATAGTAGCCGTTTATCCAATCCAATTTTTCTATGTTAAAGATGGCTCCGGCTTTTTGTATTTTTTCTATCGAAAAGTCATTGATCAGGTCGACGAGAGTGTATATTTCTTTTTCCGTCCCCGGATTCCAGCCAAGAAAGGCGATAAAATTGATCATAGCTTCGGGCAAATATCCCTCTTCCGCGTATTTCGCGATCGAGGTTTCTCCGGTTCGTTTTGAAAGTTTTTTTCTGTCGGTTCCCAAGATAAGGGGCAAATGAGCGTATGTCGGCTGTTTCAAGTCAAGGGCCTTGATCAGCATTATTTGTTTTGGCGTGTTAGAGAGGTGTTCTTCACCGCGAATAACGTGACTGATTTCCATCTCGTGGTCATCAACCACAACCACAAAATTATAAAGCGGGCTATCAAGATCCTTGGCAATGACAAAATCACCCAAAATATCAGAGTTGAATTCTATTTTTCCGTAAACCAGATCAGTGATGTTGATCTTTTGGTTCATCGGACAGCGAAAACGAATGACTGAATTTTTTCCCTGACTCAGACACTCTTCCGCTTCTTTGCGGGTGAGGTCGCGGCATTTTCCGCGATAGACCGGGGGTTCGCCCAGGGACATTAGATTTTGTTTTTGGGCTTCGACCTCTTCCCTGGTGCAAAAACAATAATAGGCCTTATCTTCGTCGATCAATTGCTGTAAATATTTTCGATAAAGATCTTTACGCTCGCTTTGCCTGTAGGGAGCGTGCTGGCCCACATAGCCGAGTTCATAATCTTTGAAATTAATTTCTTGCTGATCTTGCAATGCCGGGCCCTCATCCCAATTTATGCCGAGCCATTCAAAATCTTTGATCAGCTCGTATTCCCATTCTTTTTTTGATCTTTCCGTATCCGTATCCTCAATGCGCAAAATAAAATCGCCTTTGTTCTTTTTGCTAAAAAGGTAATTGAACAAGGCTGTCCTTACACCGCCGACGTGAAGAGGTCCGGTCGGCGAAGGCGCGAATCTGGTTCGGATCATTAAATTTTCTTCTTTTTTAGGTGTCATTTTAATTTAAAAATTGGAGGAGCGTTTGCGCTATCACTTTGGCGGCTTCGGGCCTGCTCCAGTTTACGGCCGCGCGCGCCATCGCGTTCAGATCGCCGAATTTTACAAGGTCGATCAGTTTTTCCAGAAAAAAGTTCGGTTTCAGGTTTCCTTCTTCGATAACGATACAGGCGCCCGTTTTGGCATACGCGTAAGCGTTTTTCGCTTGGTGGTTTTGGGCGGCTTCGGGAAGAGGAATCAATATACTCGCTCTGCCGAACGCGGCAATCTCCGCGATCGTACCCGCGCCGGCTCTCGCGACCACGCATTTGGCCGCGGCAAGAGCGTGCTTGAATTCGTTTTCTTCCAAAAATGGATAAATATGATAGCCGGATCGTAATTCTTCCGGAACCAGCGCCACGGATTCGTCCTTGATATTTTCAAAATCTTTTTGTCCGGTTTGATGGATCAATTCGAAATTTGTCAGTAGTTGCGGCAGTATTTCCAGGACGAGATCATTGATTCGCGTGCTTCCTTGCGATCCACCCAAGATCGTTATTATCGGTTTGCCGGTTGTTAACTTTAATATTTGTCTGGTTTCATTCACATTCACCTCCAATAATTCTTCCCTGATCGGATTGCCGGTAAAAACCATTTTTTTCAAAGGGAATGATTCGGTTTGATTGATCGGAAATGAAACAAAGATCATCCGGCTCAATTTTCCAAGCAATCTGTTTGCTAATCCCGGAACAGAATCAGATTCGTGCAAAAATATCGGGATCTGTAAAACCCAGCCGGCGATTACCGCGGGCACGGAACCATAGCCTCCTTTGCTCACGATTATATCCGGGGCGGTAAAGAAAAGGATCAAAAACGCCTGAATCGTTCCCAAAGGAATTTTAATAAAAATATCAAATATATTTTGCAATATCGACACGGGCGTCAAATATCTCCTGGCCTTTCCGGATAAAATAAAATAGGTCTTGATTCCTTCTTCAAAAAGGGCTTTTGAGGCAAATCCGTCACGCGGCCCCATATACGAAAATTCGGCATCACTCGGGTGCGTCTTTTTTATTTCTCGCGTAATGGCGATCAGGGGAAAAATATGTCCTCCGGTTCCACCCCCAGTAAACAGTATTTTCATAAAAAAATCTTATAGTCTTTCTTGTTTTACTATAGTATTTTTTAACGATTTTAACAAGGTTTTGCCTCTATTCGGTCTGCGCGGAAATATTCAATAATATCCCGCAGGCGATCAACTCAAACAACAAGTGCGAACTGCCGTAAGTGATGAACGGAAGAGGCGTGCCGGAGAGCGGTAATAACCCGGTCATAGCGCCAATGTTTACAAAAGCCTGGATCGCTATCCAAGAACTGATCCCGATCGCGACCAATTTCGCGAAAGCGTCGTTTTGTTTTCTGGCAATAAAAAAAGAAGTGATAATAAATATGACGAACGCGGCGATCAAAAACAGGCAGCCTAAAAATCCGGTTTCCTCCGCGTAGATGGCGAAAATGGAATCCGAGGTCGCTTCCGGCAACGCTCCGAATTTCTGCGAACTGAATCCAAGTCCGGATCCGATCAATCCGCCGGACCCGATTCCGATCAAAGCTTGTTTTATGTGATAACCGATGCCCAACGGATCTGTTTCCGGGTTTAAAAACACACTGATCCTTTTCATTCGGTAGGGCGACAAAACCGCGAGAGCGACCGCGGCACCGGCGCCCAAAAGCCAAATTCCCAAATTGTGTAAAATCGGAGTATCAGCGCAGAAAAAAACAATACACGCGACCGCGGAAATTATTATGAGCGTACTTAAATTGGATTGAAGCACTAACGCGAGAGCGGTTAATCCAAGGACAAGCAAAAAAACCATTAATTTATTTTTCGGCGTGCGTTTGGCGCTTAAGATCGCGGACAAATAAAGTATTGCCGCCAGCTTTAAAAATTCCGACGGTTGAAGGCTTAACGGTCCCAAATTAAGCCAGCGAGTCGCTCCGCCCTCGGTTTGTGAGAGCGCGGGCACGAACACGGCGATCATCAGAGCAAACGCGATCGCGAAGATCACAAAACTGAATTTCTTGTAAAATCTCAAAGGAATTTTAAAAGCGATAAATCCCAGAACCAATCCGGGTAAAAGACCGAAAATTATTTGGTGGAACAGATAAAAGTTTGGCGCGCGTTTCACCTCGATTGACGCGGGGCCGGTTGCCGTGGCCAAAGCCAAAAGACCTATTAAGATCAAAAACAGGATGGTCGCGAGAAGCGTTAGATTCGGCCTATTTTTTACTCTTTGATGCGCCATATTGTTTTATGTATTTTTTAAACAGATCTCCTCGTTCTTTATAGTCGCGAAACAAACCAAAGCTCGGTGACGCGGGAGACAACAGACAAATCTTACCCGGTTCGGTTTTCGCGAAAGCGATCTTTATTGCCGTCGACATATCGTCCGCGAAGAAAACATCAAATCTTTTCAGTTCTTTTTTTTCTATGCCGTTTAATATTTTTTTTCCGGATGTCGGGAATAGGATCAAGTTTTTAATATTGCTTTTAACCAGCCGTTCGGATATTTTTTTAAAATCAATTCCCCTGTCCATTCCGCCTAAGATCATCGTGTTTACTCTGTCGCCAAGAGTGTCCAGCGCGAATACCGCGGCTTCGGGAATGGTGGAAATGGAATCGTCATAAAATTCAATGCCCCTATATTTGCCCACTCTTTCCAGCCGATGCGGCAGACCCTTAAATGACCTTATCCCTTTTAATATTTGTTCATTGGACAGCTTTAAGATTTTGCCGACTTCCATTACCGCTGCCAAATTATCCATATGGGTTATAGCTTTCAAACCGGGAATGGCCGCGGACACAGATTTGTATTTCTTTGGATCGATTGGAATGATTTTCGATCTCACTTTTTTTGCCAAATTTTTCAGTTCTTTTATTTTAGGATTAAAGATAAAGTAATCATTTGTCTTTTGATGTATGGCGATATTGGACTTGGCAGCGAAATATTCTTTGAAATCTTTGTAATAATCCAAATGCTCCGGAAAAAGATTTAAAAATACGGCAATGTGTGGGCTCGCGCGTAAGAATTGCAGTTGATGGCACGACAGTTCAAAAACAAAATAATCTTTCTTTTTCGCTTTTGAAAGAAAAGATAGAGCCGGTGTTTCAATGTTGCCGACGAGATGGGCGCTTATTTTATTTTTAATGAGGATGTTGTGGATTAGAGCGGAAGTAGTGCTTTTTCCCTTGGTTCCCGTGATTCCAATGATCGTTCCCGGACAATTATCAAAAAATAATTCCGTTTGGCTGGTGAATTTAGCGGTCTTGCTGAAAAAAGGCCTGATCTTTTTCATCTGGATCCCCGGGGATTTGATTACGACACTGTAATCCTTCGCGTTATCCAGATAATTTTTCCCGCCGAAATATTCGTTGTTTTTATCTTTTTTCAAGATTTGCCTCGTTTTCAAATCAAGCTCTCTAATTTCTTTTTGGTCGGCGATAAACAATTTTTTATTTTTGAATTGTTTTCGCAGGAATAAAAAAGTATCCAAGCCTTCGCGGCCGGCCCCGAGTATGAGTATTTGTTCTTTTCCAAGAGCGCTGATCTTCATAGTTGTATATATAATTTATCATATTTAATCAATCCCGACAATTCGTAAAATTTGTATAAAAAAAGGAGAAACGCTTTGCTTGTTTTAAGCAGATTGTTCCTCCGGAAACGTGACCGTCGCGGCAATCAGTTCGCTAAAGCAGCTTACTGTGCTTGCCTTGCATTGTGGCATTTCGACCACAAATTTAGCGAGAAAATCGCGAGCTTCACGCAGTCGGTTATCGAAGATAAGCCGACCAAGACATTTACCGACAAGATTGCAGGATGTTTTCTTGGACACCCCGGACCCTTGTAATTTTCTTACGAATTCCATACTTTGCCGGAAATCACTATCGCGCTTTTCATAAAAGTCGTCGATAATCAGCCCGGTAAGTTTGGCCGCAAAACTGTCAGCGAACGCTCTGCAGGTTATATCGGAATCGTTCGGTAATAAGCGGTTTGCCTTGCGGATCAAGCCGACTGCTTCATCAAAGCGCTGACAAGCAACATAACTGGCTACTTGTTTTTTGCACGCCTTGATCGCTTCAACCGTTAGCTCTTCTTGCTGTCCTCGGCTGAGACGGTCGTCCTTTATGCGCAACAGGACGTGATCAAGATTTCCGCACTTGACACAAGCGGAAATGACTCGGTGGTCGTCGTCTTTGATTTTCATTAATTTCCTCCTACAAGCATACCCTGCCAGAATGAGCGACAAGGTGCTGGTTATATTATAAAATTATATAAAATATATGTCAATCTGTTGATTTGTCCACAGGAGGAATTACTTTAAAAAAGACTTTTTGTAATCGAAATTCTTGGGAACATTGTTTTTACTATCCCAATTTTCCAATATTCTTTTCGCCTCTTTTTCCCAATCTTTTGTTTTGGGCATTATTTTTTGTTCAAAATATTTCAAGATTAAGGGTTGCTCCACTCCTTTGACGATATTCTTTTTCCAGCCAAGATAAAGAGCGATCAAAGATTCTTTTTTTGTTCCCACGCACTCCAGCGGCTTTACTTTTTTTTCGCTCGTCAATTCAAGGATCAAAGGAATTAGATCTTTCTCGCCATACAGATCTTTTTTAAATATGTTTTTCAGATCCGTTGATTTTAAAAACGGATAAAGGATCATATAAACAAACAAACACTTGGAACATTTTCCGCACCACTCCCCTGTTTTTTGTTTTGTTCCGGAGCAGGTTTTTTCCGCTTCGTTGCAGCTAAGAAATATGGGAAAGTATTTCGGGTCCCGAGCAAACAGTTTGGCGATTTGCAATTCGTAGAGCGGTCGCAAAATGCTAAAGTAATCAATATCCGGACTCAAGTACTTCTTTACGTATTCTCGAAAGTTGTTCTCAAAATCAAAAGTCTTTGAATATTGATGGTTGATCTCAAGGCCCAAATAATCGACATTGCCCTCATTGCTGCTTTTTTCGTTTCCGATAATTATGTATTTTTGGTTAAATAGTGTGGCCGCGAGGACGCTCATAAAAGATAAATAAGCCACAAACGGAGTGTGCCCGTTTAAATAACCCTCGCGGTTCAGCTTTAATAATAGCGGGTCAATCTTCCTTTCGCAAATGACAATTTGTTTGCTATGAGATTCCTTTGCCATCGCAGACGAAGCTTTTGTCGGATTCAATAAAAAACAAGAAATATTCGTTTTTTTTGCTTTTAACAAATCCAAAACAACAGCAGAATCTTTTCCTCCGCCGAGCGGCACCAAAATATTTTTTACCGAAGGACTGAACTTATACGATTTTAAATCGCTTTTTTCGTTTGCGACAATCTTAACAAAATTTTTAGCTTTGAAATTTATTTTGTTCTCGTAGAAAAACTGTCCCATTCCCTTGAACAACAAATTTTGCCACCACTTTATCTGATCCGAATTCAATCCATTCGGTTTGATTAATATTGTCGGAGAACAAAACGCTTTCCAATAACTGAGCAATTCCACAAGGCCCAGATTGAAAACAAAAGTATCAATGTTTTGCTTTTTTATTTTTTTTGCGGCCGCGGGAATATTCTTTATTTTTATTTCCGGAGAAAATGAAAATTTTTCGGCACTGAAAGAAAAAACGATTTCCAGATCGTTGCCTTTGAATTTCCACTTATATGATTCGTAATTAAAAACAGGAAAATCCCGCCTTAATCGCGTTATGTTTTTCGGTTTAAATTTCATTTTGTAAGTAATTGTATTGATATGCCTAGGATCGCGAATACGATCGCGATAATCCAAAGTCGCATTGTGATTTGTTCGGGCTTCCAGCCGATCGCTTCCAGGTGATGATGTATCGGGGTTGAAAGCCAGATCTTTTTGTGCCTTATCTTTTTTGACAGCAACTGCAAGATCACCGAACCGGTTTCAATGACCAAAACACCGGCAATTATCGGCAGGACAACCACGGAATTGGTCAAAAAGGCGACGGCAACCATCGTCATTGTTAATCCGAGCACGCCCGTTTCACCCATATAAAATTTGGCGGGCGGAATATTAAACCAGAGAAAGCGGAAAAGAGTACCCAGGATGATCGCGCAAAAAGCCGCTAAGTCGGTCTTGCCTTGAGCGAGCGCGATAATGGTAAACGCGCCGAATATGACTCCAAAGACACCGCCCGCTAAGCCGTCGATCCCATCAACCACTCCGCTGGCCCACGATGCCAAACTGACGACAACATAAAGCACAACATACCAAATTCCAATGGGAACATCGATTCCCTCGGGAAAATTAAAGATCAGAGGTATTCGCACGGTGTCCATTCCCAGTTTGAAATAAAACCAAGCACCGCCGATCAAACCGATCACGATCACGAGCAATAATCTGGTTCTGAATTTCAATCCTCCGCCAATATATTTGCCCCGGCCGTAAACCACAAGAATATCATCAATAAGGCCGATTATCGAAGCGGCGAATATGGTAAAAAGAGGTATCCAAGTTTCCTTTCGAGATAAAAAGTTCAGTTTCTTTATCCACCAAATGTCGGCGAATGTGCTTATTAAAAAGATCGCAGCGGTCAATATGAGAATGCTCGCCCAGATCACGATCCCGCCGCCCCTTGGCACCGTTGTTTCTTTTTCCTTGTGCAAGCTTAAAAACACTTCGGCTTTTTTTCCATCAATGGTTTTGCCGCGAGCCTCCTTTTTCCAAAATTTTATTTTATACAGAAATTTGATCAAATATTCGGCGACAAAGCTTGATATCGCCCACGCCAAGAAAGCAAGAATAAATATTTTAATAGCCCCGAAGGTAAAATCTGAGATCATATGAAATATTTTTACCAAACAAAAGAATTATCGGTCCAATTTTTTATCTTTTTCGCTTCTTCGAATCGATCAGCTTTTCCATTCGCGCCCAAAACAATATCAATAATATATTCGCCGGCATTTTTAGAGAATGGTCGCCTTGATATTAAAATAATACACCCGTTTGCCTCTTTTGTATATCCTGTCTTACCCCACAAATACACTTCATTGTTCCGTAAAAGTTCGTTTGTTGTTTCCAATAGATGGCGAGGCTTGCCGTTTGAATAAAGGTCAAATGACGCAATTGAGCAGATCGCGGGTATGGTCGGATAATATTTCATAATATAGATGGCGAGCGTTTTCAAGTCTTCCGTTGTTGACGTGTTTACATAAGAATTTTCTATATCAAGGCCCGTGGGGTTGTAAAAAATAGTGTTATTGAGCCCTATCTCGCCGGCCTTCTTGTTCATCAGATTGATAAAATCATTTCGATTCATTTTTTGCGCCAAAACCTCGGCAGCTCCGTTGTCCGATTCGATGAGCATAAAATACAAGAGATTTTTCACGGTCAATTTTTCGCCGATCATTAATTCGCCCAAAGTTCCCATCTCTTCCGAAACCGCGCTACGCTTAACGATGGCCGTATCGTCCATATTGTAATTTTCCAAAACTATTATCGCGGTCATCAACTTACTGATCGAAGCGATTGGCACAGCCAAATCTTTTTCTTTTTCAAAAAGAATTTTTTCTTTTCCCGTTTCTACGCTAACCAAAGTTGACAAGGCTGATTTCGCGCTAACACTCAAATCAATCACCTTGTTTTTCTTTAATGGCCGAAAAAGGCTATCTTCATTAACCGCCAAAAACAAACCGGCGCTTTCACCCCGATTGATCTTTGTATTACCGTCCGCCAGTAGCGGCATTAATAGAAATAGAGCTAATACGATAAACAGGAAATAGCCATTCCCTCTTTTTTTCTTTTTCTGTGCCATCGCTTTAAGATTTTTTCGGGAAATTATTTTTCTTTTCTTCCAGCTCCCTGATCTTATTTTTCAACTCAACCATTTTATTCTCCCGATTAATAAAAATATCACTGAATTGTTGAAGTTCGTCGATCTTTTCTTCGAGTTCTTGCCCTCGTTTTTTCAATTCCTTAGTTCGTTCTTGAACTTCCACCTCAAGATTGTTGTTCATTTGTTCAAGTTCTTTTGTTCGGTTCTTTACGGCAATCTCCAGAGCGATATTCGATTTCTCCAATGTTTTTTTAGTCTCCTCCAATTTTTCCGTGTTTTCTTCCAGTTCCCGCGTCCTTTGACGCACCAACCTTTCGCATTCGGTCTTTTGATTGCTGATCTTCTCGGTATATCTCAAAAGAATAAAACAGAGAAAAGCGATCAAGACGAATATTATCGATTTGCCGATAATATCAGGTTCCAATTCCGGAAATATTATCAAAGACGCGAGAGAGGTCAGAACGATCGCGACCAAAATATCCGTGGTGATGATCGACGCGAAAGGATTTTTTTCAATGGCGATATAGCCCAATATCAAAACATATATGGGAATTGTGATATAAAACAACGGGTAAACGGAAATTCCCTGCTCGGGCAAAAAGAAGACCAGGACGAATCCCAATATTGCCAGAGTGAGGAGCATAAACAAAAACAAGTCTTTTTTATTTTCTTCCTTGCTATCCTTGTTCGCCCAGGCGCGCGAAAAATTGTAGAGGATCAAAAACAACATCACAAAGATGAAAAAGGCGAAGGCGTAATAAACCAAATTCTCCTTTTGGAAAGCAAGCACGTTGAATTTGAAAAAGAATACCGTGTTTACTATCGATTGCGCGTCGTTTACGGCAATAAAAACAAAAGAGATCAGATAAGAAATAAATAGCGGCAGTTTTTGATTTCTGATGGCGCAAAATTCGATGGAAAAATGATAAAGAAAAACGGGTATCAAAAATACAGCCAGAGTGAATATTTTACTGATAATCTCTGCTTTTGGGTTTAAGCCAAAAGTATAGGATTCCCAGATAAAGAAAGTGCCCAAAGCCCAGAAAAATTGCAACAAGCCGGCAAGAAGAAATATCGCGGTCGCGCGCCTTTTCTTCCTGAAAAACAAGATCAGACTGATCAGTAAGATAAAGGCACTGCTCGGGAGCAAGAGGTATATTGATAAGGGCGCGGAAGACATAAACAGTTTTATTTTAAAAATTTATTAATTTTTTCCAAAACCTCGCTCGGATTCAAGTTGGATTTGATCAGGTATTCTTTCGCGCCGAGCGAAAAAGCCTTTTCTTTCGTTTCCTTATCGTCGAAATTTGACAATATCACCACCGGGGCATCTTCCACTCCGGCAATCCCCTTCCGTTTTTCGAGAAAATAGATTCCGTTTTCTTTTGGCAAAAGGATGTCCAATACTATCAGATCCGGTTTTTCTTTTTTCGCGATTTCCAGTCCCTCATCCACCTCCATCGCGTTAATTACTTCATAGCCCTCTTTGGAAAATTTAAACCGGTACATTTCAGAAAGTATCTTCTCATCTTCGATGATCAATATTTTTTTCATAAGTTTAAATTATTTTACTAATTAAATTATTAGAAATTATTCCGTTAGAGCGAAGTCTTGCTTGTTTTGCAAGTCTGTTTTTATGGGTAAATTAATCGTAAAGGTACTGCCTTTATTTTTTCCCGCGGATTCGGCCATTAGATCGCCTCCATGCATCTCAACAAAATTTTTGGCCACAAACAGTCCCAAGCCGGTACCTTGAGTGTAAAGTTCGGCGCTTCCTTTTCCGCGCGAAAAACTTTTAAACAGCTTGTTAAAATCTTCTTTGTCCATTCCTATTCCCGTATCCTTTATCTTCACCGAAATCATATTTTCGTTTTCTTTCTTCGCTTCAATATTAACGCCTCCTTTTGGCGTGTATAACACCGCGTTGTTTATAATATTTGAAAAAGACTGTTTTAGCTTTTCCGGATCGCCTTTTATCAATGGCAGTTTTTCTTTTGTTTTTTTGTATTTTAAGTAAAGGCCTTTGTCTTCCGCCACCAATTCAATGTCTTTTATGCACTCCGCCAAGACATCATCTATCGAAACATCCTGTATTTTGAGTTCTATTTGCCCTTTTTCCAAGCGGCTTATTGAAAGTAAGCTGTTTACCAGTTTTATCATTCTTACGCTTGCTTCATAAATATAGTCAACCGCCACTTCCGCTTTGTCCGGAAAGTCTCCATAGTCGCCGTCTTTCAGCATTGAAGCGTATCCTCGGATCGCGGCCAAGGGGGTTCGAAGTTGATGTGAAGCAATGGAAATAAATTCAGTCTTTGATTGACTTATTCGTTCCGCTTCTTCTTTTCTCGCCATTTCTTGGTGAATAGTTTTAATAAGATAATATCCGAATATTAAAAACAAAAATAAAATGAGACTGACGAGCAACTTAAGTGAAACGTCTGGCATCAAAAAAAGTAAAAAAGTAATAACTATCCCCATTACTCCGATCAAAAATTCAGTTAAAATTAATTTTATTTCAAACAAGTGATATCTTAAGGTGGCCAACCCGAATATAATAATATAAAAAATAACCAAAGATTGTCCTATGGGCGGAAAAAGATTTACCCCGAACATTAGTGGAAAGTTTGTCGCACCGCCACCAAAACCAAAAAGCGAACCCAGAATGACGTAATTAATTTGGTGAATTTTTTCTTGATCGGCCCCCTTTTTTTCTTTGACAAGTAGCGACAGTCCATAAATTGTTAAACCAAAATATCCAAAAATTAAAAAAATTACGTAAAGTGGCCCCGCTTGTGGCCAAAAAGGAAAGGAAAGCACTAACGCAACCGAGGTAATATAGTATGGAGAAAAGCTAAAAACGGCGCAAATAAAAGTCAACAAATAACCGAACATCAACACCCATTTTTTCTCGTTTATTTTATTAATAATACTCAATATCCAGTGAAGATAAAAAATCGGTATAAAAGTAGCGCCTAAATTAAGCATTTTTGACCAAAAAAGGGCATCGGAGGTACTAGCAACTGAAAGCCATTTACAATAAGCAAAACTCCAAGTGGCAATACTTAAACTCATTAGGAAAAAAGTTATATTCGTTATATTTTTTCGGTTTTTTAGAAAAACAAATAATCCAAAAAGAATTGCCACTGTACCGTTAATAAAACTGAAAAGAATATAAAAATCCATAAATAGTTTAAAAAGAAAGTAATTTTTGTGATCCTATCCCCATAAAATGGAACCCATAATCATCACTAAAACTTTTTTGCCATATTAGCCCGGATTTCTTAAAGATATCTTTTAATAGTTCCTCTTCTTTAAAAATTAAATGCCAATTAGTTATTTTTTCCATTATAAAATAAGTGAACGGATCATCTTTCAGCATTTTCGGAGAAACATTGCTTGCCATAACACATCCCCCTTTTGCTAATAGGCTTCTTGCTTGCCGTAAAACAAAAACGCAAGCATCGGGTGGCAATGAACAAAGAACACCCACCAATATAATAATATCAAATTTTTGTTTTGGTTTGTATTTCATAAAACTTGCTTCCGCAAATTCTATTTTGTGCTGAACTCCAGCTGCCTCAGCCATTCTTTTTCCTCTAAGATTTGCGTTTCTATCTCTATCGATATTAATCGCCGCAACATTATCGTTATTTTTGTAATACTTTGAAAAAACATCGATTAAGTCGCGGCCCGGCCCACCTCCTAAATTTCCAATCAAAACATTCCCCTTTTTGAGAAATTCGTCTGTTAATAAATGAATATTCTCTTCGACACGAGTAATTCTTGAATGTATTGCTTTCCCTCCCGCCGACTCAAAAAAATACTGATCAATTGGAAGGGGAATTTTTGGCGTTGCATATAAAAATTCGGTAACAACAGAAGTTGCCGGATTAGCCACGGTCGCCGAACTAAACACACTGTTATTGATAAAATATTCAAGCAATTCTTCTTCTTCTTCCGCGGAAAGAGCAGTTCCTAAATATTTCGAGATAAGCAGATCTTTTATCTTGCTGTTGTCGCTTTCAATAAACTTCAACAGATCAAAAGCGCATTTATCAAAGCCGAATTTCTCGACAAATTCTTCTACGGAATAAACCTTACTATCGCCATCAGTATTTATTGACATTTTTTAAATTAGAGCTATTAATTGATTATTTTAATACTATTATACAAGCTTAGGCGCATTTGCGCAACAGTTTTCAAGGTTGAAGTGGAAAAACCAACTGTAAAAATCACGCAAAACCTGTATAATGATTATGTGTTCAAAAATGATCAACATCAATATTAATAGAAAATATGAATCCAAAAATTATCGCCACAATCGGCTTAAAATCGGAAGATTATAGAGTAATTAAAACATTGGCGAGGGCGGGAATGAATATCGCCAGGGTTAATTTTTCTCACGCCAACTACAAGCAATGGCAGAGGATACGCTCATCACTTGCCCGGGTGCGCAAAGAAACCGGAATTGAAGTAAAGATGATGCTTGATCTGCAGGGTCCCCGCATACGCGTGGGAGAACTTCCGCGCGAAATAGAAATAATCAAAGGAGAGACTTACGCGTTCTTCAATGGCAATGCCGATATTAATCAAAAGGAAATTCCCATAGACAGCCCGAAACTGTTTAACGATGTTAAAGTTGGTGAACCCTTTTATTTATCAAACGGTACAATTGAGCTTCAGATAACCGAGCTTAAAGATCAAAAAATATACGCAATTGCTCATAGGGGTGGAATATTACTCCCGCGGAAAGGCATTAATATTCCGGAAACAAACCTTTCAAGCGGAGCACTGACGGAAAAAGATATAAACGACGCGAAATTCGGGATTGAAAACGGAGCGGATTATGTTTGCTTATCGTTTGTGCAAACCGGTGAAGATATAAAAAAATTAAAACAAGTATTGGGTGAAAACAAAATCGCCATAATTGCCAAAATAGAAAGAGCGGCCGCGCTTAAAGATCTTGATAATATAATCAGGGAATCCGACGGAATAATGGTTGCCCGCGGAGATTTGGGTATTGAAGTGCCCATAGAAGAGCTGCCGATATTGCAAAAAGAGCTTATTCGCCACGCGCATTGGTATAAAAAGCCAGCGATCGTGGCCACCGAAATGCTTGCTTCTATGCTAGATCACCCGCATCCCACCCGGGCCGAGGTCGCGGACATCGCTAACGCGATCTTTGACGGGGCGGACGCGGTAATGCTGTCCGACGAGACCGCTTCCGGAAAGTATCCGATAGACGCGGTGGAAGTAATGAAAAAGATCATCCAGCGAGCGGATGAATATTTCAATAGCGTCAATTATTTAGAAAAATATTAATCAACGCAAGTACTGAGGTGTTTCGATTTTATTTCTTGGCTAAGATTATAGATGCTTCCGGCACCCATCATAATAACAATGTCCGAATTAAGAAAATAGCCTTCTATTTCATTTTCTTTTTTAACATATTCGCACCCGCTACCAATCATTTCGCTCATAATTTGTGAATTGTATTTTTCTTTATCACCACCCTCACGACCGATAACATCATAGACATCGATCAAAATCAATTTGTCCACCCATTTTTCCGTAATGGATCTTTTAAAAACATCTATGAAATTGTCCCATAAAAATTGGGTTCTTTGGTATTGATGAGGCTGAAAGACGCATAATATTTTTTTGTCCGGATATTTTTCCCGAGCTGATTTCAGAGTTGCCCGGATTTCGGTTGGATGATGGGCGTAATCATCTATTAAAATAAAATCGGGCAATTCGAATATATTAAATCGGCGCCAGCTGCCGTAATAATCCGATAAGGCCGCGAGAGACGTTGCTTCCGAAACATCCAGCAATTTGGCCACTGACAGCGCGGCCAACCCATTCAAAACATTGTGTTCGCCGGGCATCTTAAGTATCGCTTTTATTTCTCTTGCTTCTTTATTATTTGTTTCAATCGAGAAATCGATGATCTTCGCGTCCGCTTTTATATCGGCGCTTTTATTTTTTACAATAAAACCATTTCGCGGAACGTGAGAGGCGAATTCATTAAATGCTTTTTGAATATTCGCCAGATTTTCGTAATAATCCAGATGATCTTCCTCAATATTGGTGATAACCGCGATTCGCGGCCAATAATTAAGAAATGACGCTTCGTGTTCACACGCTTCGATCACCAAATATTGGGACTGTCCCATTCTAAAATTTGAATTATTGAACTCTTTCAGTTTTGTACCGACAATCACGGTCGGATCCAATCCGGCCTTGATCAAAATAAGGGCGATCATTGACGTGACCGTGCTCTTGCCATGAGTTCCGGATACCGCGATAGTGTAATGATCTTTTGAAAGTTCGCCTAACGCCCCCGGGTAGCTCATACATTTTATATTTTGCCTTCGCGCTTCCAGTAGTTCCGGATTATTTTCCTGCACCGAGGGGCTGTAAATTACAAGATCATAGTGTGAGTTTATGTTTTCCGTTTTTTGCGTGCCGACGCTGATCTTCGCTCCCATTTTTTCGATCATTTCCGTGATCTCCGAACCGTAAGCGTCCGAACCGAAAACCTCATCACCCTTTTGAAGATAATATTGCGCCAATGCCGACACGCCGATTCCCCCGATACCGATAAAATATATTTTCATATTATTGTTTTAAGCTGAAAGATTTTAAAATTGTGTATTCAGCTCCGCCTTTTTTGAGTTCGCTCTCCATAACTTCGATTGATCCAATCCGCGCCATTTGGAAAAAGTCTTTATTCATTTCGGGTATTTCCTCCGGTTCGATCCTCGCCCATTGCCATTGCACTATCCGCCCCAAAGTTATGTGCGGAGTAAAACCATTGTTCTCGGTTTCCAAGTTCAAGTTTGAATGTTCCAAAAGAGCCGCTTCCAAATTTTTCTGTAAGCTTCCAAGCTCCGCTGATCTCTCACCATTGACCCAAACCATTTTCGGCGGCATCTTTCCTTTTGGGGCGTAATCTATATTTTTGAATTTCAGATCAAAGATACCGGTCTTGTTTGCCACCCCCTCAACAATGTCAAAGACCTGAGTCAGGTCGTTTATTTCCAAATATCCAACAAAAAACAAGGTAACGTGCAAATTATCTTTTTTGGTCCACTTGATCGGAGAAAATCCGAAGAAATAGGCAAAAGAACCATCTATTTCTTTTTGGCCTTCAGCTAACTTTTCCTTTAGTTTCTCCGGCAAATTAATGGCGATAAATATCCTTTTTTTCATAAGTCTTTATTAAGAATAGCAAATAACGGGGTTATTTTCAATAAACCGATTTTTGTGTATAATTGCGGTATGAAAATAGATTTGCATTGCCACACTTATTATAGCAACGATGGCGTCTCGTCGCCCGAAGCGATCATTAGACAAGCGTTGAAACACGGGCTCGACGGCGTCGCTATTACCGACCACGAAACGACCGCGGGCTGGGCCGAAGCCAAGGCGGCGGCGGAAAAGCTTGGCGCTAAAATAATTCAGGGCGAAGAGATCAAAACCGACAAGGGCGATATTTTGGCTTTGTTCATCAAAGAGGAAATAGACGGTAAGGGCAAAGAAGCGAAATGGGTAATTAATGAAATTAAAAAACAGGACGGGATCGCGATAGTTCCCCATCCCTGCCACGGCACTGAAAGATTTAAAGACGACCTGAAAAATTATTTGGATGTTATTGACGGCATCGAAATATTTAACGGCCGACTCCCGTTCTCATTGCCCGACAAGATGGCATCTGAGTTTGCCAAAAATAATAATTTGCTTATGACTGCCGGAAGCGACGCGCATTATTACAAAGGCGTCGGCCAAACCTATACCGAATGCGAAGCGAATGATTTGGAAGAATTTAAAAATTCTTTGTTGAATAAAAAATCCGCGATACGCGGAAAAAAAGCTTCCATCTTTTGTTTGATCTTTCCGACACTAAAACGCGTAAAGTTGATAAAAGGAAAGCCTAATCTTTAAAAAAATTTATCAGATCTCTAAGCGAAGATAAAATCTTATCGGCTTTGCTAAAATTATTGTTGCCCGAGAGCTCGTTCGGTACCACAAAACAATACGCACCCGCGTTTTTGGCCGCTTCAAGGCCGTGCGCGGTGTCCTCGATCACCAGACACTGATCGGGAGCAAGATTCAGCTCTTGCATTGCCTTAAGATAAATATCCGGAGCCGGTTTCGGATTTTCCACATCGGTCTTCGTGATCACCACGAGAAAGTAATGCGCGAAGCCATTCCTTTCCAATTTCACCTCCATCTCTTCTTTTCCGCCATTGGTGCAAAGGGCGATTTTAAAATTAGGATCATTGTGAAAATATTCCACCGCTTCGCGCGCGCACGGCATTAACTCCAAATCATCTTCTCCGTACAGCTTCAGCATTATTTCATCTTTTCGTTTTACGAGCGATCCTTTTTCAACATTTAAATTATATTTTTCAATGATTATTTCTTCAATCCCTTCACTGGTTTTACCGGCGTAAAGAAAATAATCTTCCGGAGGCACCACGATATTGTAATCATCCAGAATTTCGCCCCACACTTTGGCCTGGCGATATTCACTGCGAAATAAAGTCCCGTCCGAATCGAATAATATTCCTTTTATGTCTTCTTTGTTCATTTTTTAATTACTAACCAATATACTACCGACGACTATTAATAGAGCGCCCGAAACAACTTTAAATCTTTGGTCGGGAGCGGGCAATTCGTGCAAAAATGCCAAACCCAAAAATACGGACACCAAAGTGTTTGTATTGTAGATCGGCGCCAATCGGGACGCGTCCGCGCCCGAATTAAAGGCTAAAAATGTAGCTACCATACCTCCGCCCCAAAACAATCCCTGCAACAATCCGAAAGCAAGCACGGGGATGGTGATCGATATATTCGCCTGTCTCAAGCTTATAAGAACATAGGCAATGATCGCGACCAACAACAAGAGGCCGATCAACTTCATTGTCAAATTGAGGTGCGCGGTCTTGAATAAAAAGAAAAATAAAAAAGCGGTGGCGATCCCGGACAGCATCAATAAGGAAGAATGCGTTACGGGAACATTGAGATATTTTTCGGACGTGACTATCTTCGACATTACCGCGTCCGTTCCCCAACATAGCGAAGCGATAAAACCGTATATTAACCAGGCGGGCATAATTTATTTTTTATTGTTATAGATATATAATATGCGGAAATAAAAAAATGCGCAAGATTTTTGAGTAAATCTTTCGCGCGAAAGCGGCTTGCTATTATTTTTAAATTGCTTATAGTAGAGTCAGCACCTGTACAACCGATGTTGTCCGGCGCAAGGAGGAATCTATCATCGAAAAATGGGAGGTTAACTGTCATTCCAATATCGGATTGACCGGTTCCGAAGTCTGGAAAGAGATTGTAAGAGGAGCGCGAAACGAAGCTCGTAAACATCACGAACAAGCGCGATTATCCGTGCTATATCCCGACAGCTATCACAGCCAATCCGAGTTCGTGGACAACACCGTCCTCGCGATAAAATCTCGGCCCGACAAGTTCATTGTGCCATTTACACCCGCGGGT
>JBAZMG010000010.1:0-20763 GCA_041649895.1 Minisyncoccota bacterium
CTTCCGATTTTTGCTTTTCCTTTATGGAAATTATTTGTTCAGAGGTTTGGCTGTTAAGGCTGCTTGATCTTTCCAGTTCCATAAAATTGCTGGTAAGAATTCCTTCCACCGCGTTCTCGACTCCGGCTCCCCCCAAAACATTGATCTCTCCGGCTCCCGCTTCCACGTACAATTTCACGGAATCGGCATTCGCGTCTTTGGTAATGGTTAGGGGTGTGGTTTGTGGCTGAGAATCGGTTTTGAAATAATTACCCGGCAAAAAAACAGCCGCTAAAATTACAAAAACGGCCAATAATAAAGTTAGCACGGCAATGATATTGGCAAACCATCCCTTTTTACTGATCATTGAAAGACCGGCGAAAATTATTATGAGCGGCCATAATTGCCAAAAATTGAAATTGATCCGCATCAACCCCAGGCTATTCACAAGCACCGCGAGCCCTATTAAGACTATCATCAACCCAAAAAAGAAAATTCCGAAATTAAAATCAGTTCCCTCACAATAATCGTTTTTTTTATTTGATTTTTTTTCTTGGTTCATATTCTATTTGTTATCGGATTTTGTCAGAATGACAAAACCGATAAATATTATGATGACCGCCCAGATTATTCCCCACTTTATGGCGCCAAAGATGGAATAACCGAATAATTCACTGATAAGATAATTCAACCCCACCAAAACAACGATGATTCCAATAATATTTCTGATATTGTCAAACCAGCCGTGCTGTTCTTTAAGATCTTGCGCTAATTCTTGCGTCCTTTTTTTCGCTTCTTCACTTATATTGCTTGCCGAAATTTTTCCGTTCTTTTCCGTTTCTTTGGGCATCAGTATCGCCAAAAATAAATAGATTATCACGCCCGAACCGCCGGCAACGGTCAGCAAAATAAATAAGATCCTGATTATCAAAGGATCGACTTCCAAATACTCACCAAGGCCACCGCAAACGCCGAATATTATTTTATTCGTGCTCGAGCGATAGAGTTTTTTAATTTTATTGTTCGCCATATTTTATTTTTACCCGCTTTTTCTCTAAAAAGCGAAGATGAGTTATTTTTCTTATTTACCCCCATCTTTTTCCTAAAAGGTGGGGGTTAATTTACTTATTTATTATACCACAAAATTATTTTTTAAAAAATCATTAGGGACAATTTATAGCTATTCCGCAAGCTATTGTTCCCAGTTTTCCCGCGGAATCCATACAAACAATTCCACTAATATTTGTTTTTACTGATATACAATAAGCCTTGCCGTCCGGAGCAATATTCAAAACAAATGATTTTCCACCTACTTCCGACGAAACAATATCATCGTATAATTGGTCGCCTTCCGCGTATCTTTGGGCTGTAAAATTAACCGTACCCGTTGCGTTTTGCACATTAATTCCGGGCTCTCCATAAGACGTTTCGCCACCCTTGGTCATTCTATATACCTCCGCAGTTGATCTTAACTGATCCATTTCCGACTTAATGCGCGCGTCATTCGTTCCGTGCATTCTGCCGCAACCCCCTCCTGACATATTTGATGTTAAAAATAAAAATAATAATGGTAAAAAAGCGAAAATACAAATAAATAGTTTGAAAATAATATTCTTTTTCAATCTCATTGTCAGCCCCAGAATAATTAAAAAAATAAAGAAAAGTAATGTTTCTAAAATTAGAAAATCGAAAGGCATTTTACAACCCAAAAATAATACAACCACGAAAGCAATGATGTAAAAAATTATTGCTAAAAATAACTTATTCATTTTATTTATTGTAAAGCGGGTTTATTTTTCTCAACTTCGCTATGATCGGGGGCAATTCTTTTAAAACTTTATCCACTTCCGCGCCGGTATTCTCCCGACCCAGTGAAAATCTAATAGATCCGTGCGCTACTTCCTCGTTAACGCCCATCGCGAGAAGCACTTGAGACGCCTCCAGGCTACCCGACGCGCAGGCTGATCCGGTGGAAACAGCGATACCCTTCATATCAAGATAAAGCAATATCGATTCCCCTTCGGCTCCCAAAAAAGAAAAATGCGCGTGAGACGGCAAAGCGCGTTCAATGTCGGTATTCAAAATCACATCCGGAATTTTCTTGATGATCCCGTCAACCAATTTCTTTCTCAGGGCGCTTATTTTTTTGTTATTGGCCTTTTGTTCTTTGCCGACTATTTCAACCGCACGACCCAATCCGACAACCCCCGAGACATTCAAAGTCCCACTCCTCAAATTCTTTTCGTGGTGCCCGCCCAATTGAATCGCTTTCAAGGGTGTCTTTTTTCTGACAAATAAGGCACCGACCCCCTTGGGGCCGTATATTTTATGCCCGGACAAACTCAAAAAATCCACTTTTAATTTTTGGACATCGCAATCAAGATAATTTATCGCTTGTGTGGCATCAGTGTGAAAATATATTTTTCTATCGATCTTTGATAATACTTCGCCTATTTCCGCTATTGGTTGAATCGAGCCGACTTCATTATTGGCATACATTATGGAAACCAAAACCGTGTTTGGTTTGATCGCTTTTTTCAGCGCGGCAACATCCACGACCCCATTGCCCTTGACCGGCAAATAAGTCACCTCCACTCCCTCTTTTTCCAAATCGGCACAAGGCTCCAATATGGCATCATGCTCGATTATTGACGTAATAATATGTATCCTTGCCCCCATCTTTTTGGGGCTCTTAAAAGGTGGGGGTGAACCCAGAGCTTTGACAAGGCCTCGTAAAACAAGATTGTTTGATTCCGTGGAACCGGAAGTAAAAATTATCTCCTCGGGCAGACAATTTAAAAATTCAGCCACTCGTACCCGCGCCTTTTCCGTTGCCTCATAAGCTTCACGCCCAAAAGAATGCATTGACGACGCGTTGCCGAAAATCTCACTAAAGTACGGGAGCATTTCTTTCAAAACTCTTTTGTCTGTCGGGGTTGTGGCGCTGTGGTCAAAATAAATCCTTTTCATAAGTTTATCTTGTTTTATTTTGTTTCTCGTATTTTTCTATCGCCTGATGCAGGGCCTCCACTCCGAGCATCGAACAATGGACCTTTACCGCGGGCAATCCGCCCAGATCTTCCACTATTTTATCTTTTGTGATCTTGAGCGCTTCCTCAATCGTCTTTCCTTTTACCATATCCGTCAAAGCGGAAGAGACCGCGATAGCGGCGGCGCACCCTAGGGTTTCAAATTTTATATCCTTAATCTTGTTGTTCTCAACTTTTAGATATATCTTCATCACGTCTCCGCAAACCGGATTACCAACCTCACCAACGGCATCGGCATCCTTAATCACGCCTTGATTATGAGGTTTTTTAAAATGTTCCAAAACTTTATCCGAATAGATCATATTATTGTATTACAGTTATTATTTTTACAAGAACTGTGTTATCTTCTTTCACGCCCTGAATCTCCACTCTCGCCCCCTGAGCCAATACTTGGGAACAAGGAGTGGCGGCCTCATTACTTAGACAGACAATATTATTGTCAAAAGATAATTTTACATTAAGCGCCGGCGCTCCGGGTTGTTCATAGACCAGATACCACTGATTGGGTTCCAATCCGGGATTATCTTTGACGATATTGCCTGTTTGCTTAAAATTAATTTCTTCTTGTTGTTCTTGTTCTTGATTTTGGATCGGCTCCGAAAGCTTCTGCCAAAATCCATAAACAAAAGAGAGGTATACGGCGACCGCCAAGATTATCAAAATTAATATTAAATAGATTATATTTTTTTTCATAGTAATTAATTGCCCGTAAAATTACTTAAACTTAACAGGCAGAATAAATTTTTTATCTTTCGTTGGATCTCCGCTCGGATTCTCATTTGAAAATATTAGCGATCCTAAGGTGCCCTGCTCCGGAGCAACAAAGGTTAAAACGGCTCTGAAGCTCGTGGGTACCTGAGTCCATTCCGAGGTGGTCGCGAGAGAGCTTGAAGCCAAAAGATTACCGGCGCTGTCGTTTAAAATTACCCGCCCGGCCTGGCCCTCAAAGCCTATCCATCCGTTTCCCGTAACCTTTCCCGTGATTGTTAGGGGCGAAGAAACAAAGTCTCCGATCTTTAAAACATCCAAAGCAATTCCCTCGTCCGCGTTTGCCGGACTCTCCTCGATATTACGAAATATCTCCGGATTTAAAATATCTTTTATTTCGGTGAGTAAAATTTCGGCACTCTGCGGACCGGCGGCGTATGGCGCCACCTGATAAGGAGGAAAATAGAAAATTATTGAACTATCGGTAACGATAAAATTTTTAAAATTAGCCAATGCCGGACTGGCGCCTTCGCTTATCCATTGCGTATCGGCAAATTCAGATTGACTTAATTTTTCAATCGAGATATCCGATATTCTTTGCAAAAAATTTGAATTCGCGGTAAACAGATCGCTCAACGCGAGCTCTCTTTTATTCGCCAGATCAAAAGAAACCGTGGTAAAGAATAGGTTTCCGTGAGCTCCGCCGGTGTATTCTTCAATGTCAAATTTGAATCCTAAAACAGTTTCAAAGGCTTTTTCCGAAGAATATCCGATATTGAAACTATTCTTATAGTTTGAATCCGTTATCGGCTGATTTTCGCCGGACACATTTTTTTTGAACTCGGCTATTTGCGCGTCGATGATCCGCTTTATTTCCGCGTCAATGTAATCTTGTCCGGTAACCGGATAATTAGCGTCTATGGAAAAAATATCGCTCTCTTCCCTGATCTCTTGATTGGTAATGCTGTTCGTAATATTCCCTCCTCCTTGATTATTATTGATGCTTAATGGTAATTTCGAGCCATTGAAATAAAACCAAACAACGCCCGCCAAAACAACCAACAGGACGAGAATTATAATTATTATTTTATTATTGTTTTTCTTCATTATAGTTATGGCAATTTTTACTTACAGTCGCATTTTAGCATTATTTTTATAATTTTAAAATATATCAAAAACCTCTGAAAAGAGGCTTTAAAAATGTCTCGTTTTGCCCTCTCGAGCTATTATTATTTTATATAAAAAGATTAAATCGTTGTTAAGAAATTATTCTATCTCGCCGTTATCGTTGTATTTTACCACGAACCCGTCGCTCAGGCCCCTACTCAACAGATCCAAGGACTCCGTTGAATGAAAAGCGATCTTATAATAGAACATACCCGTAATGATCGGATTATTGTTGTTGTCAACAGCCACCCCTTCCGCGGATTGATACTCTTCTCCGAGAGACGCCTCCCCGCCAATGTCGCGCGCCCAAGCATAATCACCCGTGGGAGAATATTTGGCGATATACGCGTCGCTCGCGTCGCCGTTGCTTATGGAAATAAGCGATTGCGCCGGCTTCGCGGTGTTGAAATCACACATAGTCTCAAAAGAGCCGGCGATATAAATGTTCCCCTCTTTATCCAATTTTACTTTTGAAGCAAAATCATTATTTTCACCGCCAAAACTTTTCGCAAAAGCCAATTGCCCATCCTTCATAAATTTCGCGAAAAAGACATCGCTTTCCCCTCGACCGGCCAGAGCCTTGCCGGATATGGACACGTTCCCGTAGAAATTTCCGGCCACGAAAATGTTGTCGTTTTCGTCGATCTCCATTGCCGCGACTTCGTCATCCGATTCATTGCCCCACTTCCTCACCCAAAGGGAATTAAACTCTTTATCATACTTTGCCAAAAACGCGTCAGTTCCTCCGGAAGAAAGAACGATTGCTGTTTTGTTTTTTTGATTCTTCGCGTTGAAATCGGTTTTGTTCGAAAAATATCCGGTAATGTAAATATTTCCATCCGTTCCCACTCTTATGCCCTGAACTTCATCCGTGGAAGAAGCTCCGATGATAGTCCCTTTCAGATATTGTCCGTAAGCGTCGTATTTAGCTATAAAAATATCGCGCGATCCAGAATTACTGGTAAAAGTGTTTTCCGGGGTTTGCTCGTTCGGCTCGTTCAGATTAACCGTACCGTCAAAAACTCCGGCCACATAAACATTGTTGTAAGCATCAATGGCGATATCTCTCACTTCTTCAAAACGAAAATCATAATCGGAAAAAGGTATTTTTTCCGGGTTGCCTATTTTCTTCGCCCATCTGAAATTACCATCTTTATCGTACTTTGCCAAAAACGCGTCTCTGCCCGTTCCCGCGTCAAGAGTGTTTGCTTTGTTGTCCGGATCAAAACCGGCCAAACCTCCGAAATAACCGGCAAGATAGACATTGCCTTCGCCATCAACTTTTATCGCCAAAGGAATATCCTTTCCGACAGATCCGATGGAAAACCCCCAAATTATTTTTTTGTCCGAAGAATATTTCGCGACATAGATATCCATCGCGGAAGATATGAGCGAATTTCCTTCCGAAATTACCTCTTTAAGGCCGCCCGATTGGTTTAAATTGATGGTTCCTTGAAAATATCCGGCAGTATAAATATTTCCTTCCGTGTCCGTATCAATCACTTTTCCACCATCGAATTTCTCGCTTCCAAGGTTGAAAGTAAACAAAGTATTCAAATTTTCCACGCCGACATTTCCAGTGTTATTGGTCTGCCCATCAATAATGCTTTGAGAATAGCTCGATGATAGGCTTGCTTGTAAAATATTTATGTTTTTTGAGCTTAAAAGCTCAAACCCGATAAAATACGCTATCAGGGACAGAACAACCATTGACGCCGACGCGTATTTCTTCCCGCCTTTGAGTCCCCATCCGAAAAAAGCGAACAGGACCGAAAGCACGAAAAAGGCCGCGAAGGAAAGCGTCCAAAACTTAAAATCATAGCTTATGCCGAAAACCGTAAAGGGTATTTTCCCCATTAATACGGCAAACAAATGCATCAGCACTCCGGCGGCAAAAAAACCTGAAAAAAATTTGGCTATTTCGTGTTTATCCATAAGGCTATTTAATCATTATAAATCTTTTTACCCCTTCGCGTCAAATATTTTTAAAGCCATTTTTTGACGTAAAATAAAGCGGAAAGCAAAATGGAGATAATGATCACGAGGACGATGATGAAATAAAAGGCTAATGGGTTTTGCCCCAAAGGAAGCGCCACATTCATTCCATACAGGCTGCCAATGATCGTCGGCACGGTAAAAATTATAGTTAAAGACGTCAACAGCCTAATGGTCTTGTTAAGTTTGTTCGTAAAGATGGCCTGGTATGACTCACGTAAATTATTGATACTTTTAATGCTAACCGTGCAAATGTCCACCGATTGCCTGATGCCATTGATCATGTCTTCCAAAAGCTCGCTGTCGTATTCAAAGAGCTGAATATATCCTCCCTTGGCGATCGTTTCAAAAACATTGCGCATCGGCACCAAGGCGGAAATATATTGATTTAAGATCTCTTCGTTTTCTATAAGTTCGATTATGTCCAACCCCTCGATATTCTCAAGATTCTTTTTTTGCGTAAAAACATTGGTTCTCACGTTCTTGATCTCTTTCGTAAAATTGCGCGAGATCGAAAGCAGAATATAGGTGGCGAGTTTGCTTTTTTGAGTTGTCGAAAAATCAACACCTTTTTGAATTATGTTCCGGATGGTTTTGTTCGTAGTCGGAGAAATCGTTATGAAATATTTATTCGTTATGATTATAGTTAAAAGATTGGTGTAAAATATATCTTCTTTGACGTGCTCTTGCGTGTCCCTCACAAAAATGATCACTTTGCCATCTTTTTCCCTCTCGATACGTGGCAATTCATACAGATCCAAAGAGTCCTCCAAATCAACCAAATCAAGCTCCGCCAATTTCGCCGCTTCTTCCAATTCTTCAACGGTGGAGTTTTCAATATTGATCCAGCAACCATCCCTCACCGTTTGTATTTTTTCCAGATTTTCCTTTTTTATATGTTTAAAAAATATTTCCGTCATTTTTTAGAAAATTCATACTCGCAAGATAATTTGTTTCTTTAATTTTAGGCTTTTAGAGCGGCTGTGTCAATTATGTTTAATTTTTTAGCAAAACTTGCTTCGTTTTTTCGTGTGGAGGTTCACCCCCATCTTTTTGAAAAAAGGTGGGGGTAAAATTGACATAAATATCTATTAACGCCATTATATGCTTATGGAATATCTTTTGAATCTCATCGCGAATAACGCTAACTTCGGAATACTTACCGCTTTTTTACTGGGTGCTTTGGTCGCGATCGATCCCTGCCATCTGCTTGCCAGCATTGCCGTTATCGCGTATTTCGGTAAAGAGGCGCACAGAACGAAAAAAACTCTTTTTCGCGGAATATTTTACGCTCTCGGCAGAATTCTCATATACGCCGCGGCGGCCGCGATAATTTATTACGGCGTGATCTCCGCCGAATTCTTAAAACCTTATTCGGAATGGGGCGAAAAAATAATCGGACCGATATTGATAATCGTCGGGGTTATCATTTCCGGATTGATAGGCAGGGAAGCGAATCACGAGCATAACACTCCGGAAGCTTGCGACCACTGTGGAGAACATTGTCACGAAGACGCCGGGTTCACAAAAAAAGTTAAAGACCGATTTTTATCCAAAGGTTATTGGGGCGCTTTTTTGCTGGGTATTTTGCTTTCGCTCGCTCTTTGCCCCTATATAGCCACGATATTCTTTGGCGCGCTGATTCCCCTCACCTTCGAATCTCATACCGGACTTTTGTTGCCAATCGCGTTCGCCATTGGAGCCGGACTGCCGGTAATATTCTTTTCGTTTATCGCGGCGTTCGGATCAAAAAAAATAAACAGCCTGTTCGAGGCAACGGAAAAATTGGAAAAAATATTAAGAATAATCGCCGCCATTGCTTTTATCGCGGCCGGAATATTTTATCTGGTTGCCTAGCTCTTGTTAATTTATCTTTTTTAGGGTATTTTAAGTATAATATAAAAATTAACCCCCACCTTTTTCCCAAAAGATGGGGGTAAAAAATATGATCAACAAATATAAAATCGCTATCCTTTCTTTCACATCTACCATTGGTTTGTTTTTCGCTACGACCGCGAGCGCGGTCTGCCCTGTTTGCACTCTCGGCGTTGCCGCCGGACTTGGACTGGCGAGATGGCTGAAAATAGACGACACGATTACGGGATTATGGATCGGAGGATTCACGGTCTTGATGATAATGTGGACGATCCAATTTTTCGACAAAAAAAATATCAAGTTTTGGGGCCGCGACATAATAACCACCATCGCCTATTACGCTTTGGTCATTTGGCCATTACACTCGATAGAAGTGATAGGCAACGAACAGCACACTATTTGGGGAATGGACAAGCTCATTTTCGCGATCGTTGTGGGAAGTATTTTCTTTTTCGCTTTTGAAAAATGGTATCGCGCTATGAGAGCGAAAAGAGGCAAATCTCTTTTCCGTTACCAAAAGGTTATTTGGCCGATCATACCTTTAATAGTCCTGTCCATAGCTTTTTATTTTATAACAAAATACAATCTCTGCTGTTATAACCCGTTTAATTAGCACGAAACCCTTTCAACTAAAAACGCCCACCGGGCGTTTTTTTAGTTTACCAGCTTCCTCCTCCGCCTCCGCCGAATCCGCCGCCCGAAAAACCACCGCCACCACTAAATCCGCTACCGCCGGCTCCGGCGACGCTGTTAAAAGAAGCCTGGGTCACGCCGTTGAAATTATCCAAATCGGCGATCAACAAGGAAGTTGAAAATACAGGCATTGTCGGCGAATAATACCAATCCGATGTCGGCTTGGTGTAAATACCCTCAAATTGTTTTGCCCATTCTTGCTCCACTCCGAGCGCCATAGCGTAAGGTAAAAATTTTTCAAATGTTTGCGGATTTTTCGCTGGCGCGTTGTGAAATTTGATCCTTTCTTTTTCCGCCACGGACAAATAAAGTTTCAGCCCCTCTATGTGTTCCTTCACATAAACTCCTTTTTGAGTTCTTTTGGAAACGAAAAACGGGAAAATTATAACAATGGCTTGAGACAAAACTATTGCCAAAATAGGCCACAACGAAGGCGCTGATGTTTTAAAATAAATTACGGTCGGAATTATAAATAATAATTCTCCGATACCGATAAGCATTAATATAGGCTTCCAATAATCTTTACTGAAATATTGTTTTATTTCCAAGGCACTTGAGGTTTCGGTGGTAATATCGTTTACTGTTTTAGCTTTAAAATCAAAACGCTTATTTCTGTTCGCTATTTCCGAAAGTGAAACCTCATCGCCATCCTCAAACAGATACTCCATCAAATATTTGTCGAATTTGTTTTTCAGATCGCCGGCATCTTTCAATTTTTTCAATTTGTAATCCGATGAACCGAATATCCCACTTTTCTCTATTTTAATTATTTTCAAATAACCTTTGATGGCGAGATACACCATCTCCGCCGATATATCCCGATTATCGGTACGCTCATCTGTTATTGTCCCAACCTCAATAGGTGTTAAATTGTCCGGAGCGTCATATTCCGCGATTATCACTCCTCGCCCCACGGGACCCCTCCCGTATTTGCGCCAGATAAAAAATAGTATCAAAAAAATTATGAGAGGCAACGACAACACCCAATTATCAATTAAAATGCTTTCAATCATCTGTTTTTGAGTCGGTTGCGCTATGAGTCCCTTGGGAAATTTTATCAACACTGTCAGATTTTCTCCGGCGAATAAATTACTCGAAGCGAAATCTATTAGAGTTGTTCCGCTTTCAATCAAGCTATTCGCGGAATCGCAAGCATTGGTACTACCATACACACCGACAAAGCATTTAAAGTCAACTCCCGACTGCAATTGTATTTGCGATGGCAGGATCACCGCGGTGGAAATATTCAAAATCGGTACTTTCCAGCCAAAACCGTTAACATTCAAATACAATTCATCGTAATCGCTAAAATAATTTATGGCTTTTTTAACCTTATATTCAATTACATAACTATGAACACCCGTAATAGTTTGATCCGGATCACCGATTTGTATAACGAGATTATCGCCCGAATAATAATTTTTAAATTCATAATCATTACCATTCTCATCTTTCGCGGAAATATCGGAAACTTTCAGATTATAACTGAGATTATCTCGGTTGTAGCGAACCGGGATATAGCGCTGAATTCCGTGCCGATATTCACCCTGAAAATCATAGACAATAGTCTCTTGAATATTTAAACTGCTGTCAATATTCACGACAACTCGCGCTTGATAATCATTTATCTGTTCCGCGAACACGCTTCCACCAAACAAAAACCCACTTAAAACAAGGATACCTAAAATAATTATTGGAAAAATTCTGATTTTCATTTTTAATTCTTTAAATATTATTTTTTATGAGTCTTAACACTTCGTGATTAATGAAATTTGAAGGAATGTCTTCAATTTTTACCCAGCACCACTCGGAAAATTTTTCAGGCTCCAGTAATCGCGGTTCTTGCGTAGTCTCACATTTGAATACATATACGATATCTCCCTCTTTCGCGCCCGCTATCTCTCCAAGAAAATCACGGATGAACAAATCATTGATACCGACCTCTTCATTGACCTCTCTTCGCAGTGTTATTTCAACTTTTTCATTTTTTTCGCACCTGCCACCCGGTAATGTCCACACGGACACTTCTTTGTATTTATCGGGCGTATAGTTTCGAAGGCCGATCAAAATTTTCCCGTTTTTGACGAAAAAGGCTACCGGACAAATCTTTTCACTACCAATCTCATTTAATTTTTCCAAAGTCGTTTTCATATCTTTACCCGATTATAGCAAAAAACCACCAAAATAAAAATGCCTTGTAGTAGAGTTTTGGCTTTGCCAAAACACACTACAGGGCTAACCCTGTACTGTGTTTTATAAAACCGCACAGAAGTGCGGTTTTTAAAACTCTAGTACGGGGTGTCCCATCCTAAAAAATGGCGAAGCACGATTCAAAGCAAAAATGCTTAGACCCTTGAAGCCAAAACATTCCAATAATGAATTATTTTCTGTGTTTAGTTGGTCGGAGTTGGATTTTGCTTCATTGCCACCCTCGCGACATTCAAATCCTGGCGCGCGGCCTGAAGCATTCCCACAGCTGACAAAAGGGTTGGCTTATTGCCCGGATAACCTTCGGGTGTTAACACTGTGACAGTGTCAATCGCTTTTTGCGCCTGAATTTTTGCGTCCGCGATCTTGGTTTTCGCGTCAGCGTTATCTGTTCTCGCGTCCATTAGATCGGCAAGTTCAAGAATTTGATCGGCTTGCGCCATAATCCTTATTTTCGGTTGGAATAAAGCATAGATCCTGTATTTTTGGACAATTGACTTTTTATCGGCAAGCAATGTCGCTTTATCGGTGTCGGCATTGATCTTGTCCTTTAACTGCGTAAGGCTATCGATCTCGGCCTGTACTTGCGCGGCAAGAATTGATTTTTGGTCTTGCGTTATTCTTTTCATTCCGTTTATTTTTTCAATCACTTGGTTTAAAGAAGTTACCCGCCTGTCAATTTCGGCAATTGCCCGCTCCTTTTGCGACTGAAGGATTTCTTCTTTTTTTTGTTCTTGATTTTGATTATTATTGCCGTTATCGTTAGTTGTCGTATCCTCGGCGAAAATAATGCCGACAAATATAAACAACATCAAAACCGATAACACGCCAATTATTTTCTTTTTATCGGAAATAATTTTTACCATAATGTTTTTTATTACTGTTAAATAATGATTGGTGGTATAACTTAACCGGGTTCACCCCCATCTTTTTATAAAAGGTGGGGGTAAAATTATTCCGCCATTACATCAATTGGCTTATCGTTCAAGCTCTGATCAATAAGCGACGCATCGGCGTTTAGCTGATTTAACATATTATCTATTTCCGCGTCGGTAATGCTCGAAGTTGTTGATGTTTGGTTTTCCGAGCCGATAGCTTGATTTTGCTCCGGCTGATTATCGGCATTTGTGTTTGCCGGCACCCGGTTGCCGAAAAAAGAAAGATAGCCGATAGCGATTATGGCGACTACGGCTAAGCCGGTCCAAAGAATCTTTTTGTTATCCATATTACGATCTATTTAATTATAATTACGATTGAGGCGCGAAAAAATTTATGGTTGAGAATATCGCGTTCACCTGGTTGTCCACAAAACTTTTATCGAGCGTAACGCATTTACCGGGATCATAATTTCCGCAATTTACCGTGTGCACTACGGTTTCCACCACATAGCATTGATTATTGACCTTTCCAACATAAACCTGATCATTGTAAAAATTGCCCGCGCCGGCGCCACTGACATCTATGTGTTCAAAAGGATGGCCGCCGATGTTAACCGAGTTGGGCGTGGGAGCGGTGTTCAGGCCGTTGCTTGATTGAGTGATATACCCGGCGGCAGTGCAGGAGGACAAGCTGTCATCCACCCTGATCTCCAGCGTAGCCTCCCTGAAATCGGCCACTTGTCCCGCTTGTAAAAACTGATCAATATTTTTTATCGGGATCAACACCAAAATATCAGCGTCATACTTGACAATATCGTCCGCGGTCTGCGGAACAACTTGCAAATTACCGGTGACCAAAGTTCCTTTTAAGGGATATTGCAACTCCGGCTGGGCCAAATAACTGACGCCAAAACCATATTCACTGTTTTTATATTGAACCAAATTGCCCTGTTCTCCCCCTCCCTGGTTATTGCCCCCGGGCTGACCCGAATTGTTTTTCGTAAAGACATAATAACCGCCGGCGATAATAATTATCGCGACTACTATTATAATTATAAAACTTACGTATTTGTTTTGATCCATAGTTTTTTACCCCCATCTTTTTAAAAAAGGCGGGGGTGAATTTATTTTAATTATTTATAACTACAAATATTTCATTATTTTTTATTACTTTAAATAATTATAATGAAAAAACTATGAAGATTTAAGCCATTTCTTTATTACGCTTTAATTTTAACACTTTTTCCAAAAAAACAGAATATTGACAAAAGAAATTTTTTACATAAAAAAAGACAGCCTTTGAAGGGCTGACTATATAATAAGTGAAAGGTTCTAAAAAATTTTCGCTTCCCGATCATATTGATCGTGAAGGGCCGCCAGGGCGGCAAGTAGCATCAGTAGCTGGGAGGTGTTGCCAATGTTGATGGCTGAGAATCTTTGACCCGTCTTCAAATTTTTCAAATTATAATCAACAGGTTCGATCCCACAATCGCCTTCCATACAAGATATTGATAGCCACGGATTGTTTCCGAAGTTATCTTGAGTGTTTACCCGGAAACCATCACCCAGAACCCGGCCGTGAATATGGTAGCAAATTTCTTCCATTGCCCGCTCCGCTTCCGAAAATCTTGTATTTGGCTTGCTCGCGAGCCATTCAGAAAACTCTATTCCGTAATAGCCCCACAATCTGTTTTCGAAACCGCCTGTTGCCTGATTGGTTATTCCAAAAGTAAAAAGCTGGGGAGGAAGATCAGAGTCGGCTCCATCGATCGGCAAGATCTCCGATAGCGTCATGAAAACGGACAGGGTCGCGGTAATGGCATTCAATGGTTGCCAGTTAGAAATTATTCTCTTCCCCTTGCCCTCGCAAGCAAAGCATTTTCCTTTATAAATCCGGTCTTTTTTTGTCCCTCCGCAATCCGGACAAACTTCGCTTGTTGCCACTTTGAGGCAATGGACCGGAGCGCCAAACTTCAAAAATTTTCCCTCCGTCCCCTTGCGAATAAAGGCGGAGTTAAAACCAACCTCATCAAAAGAAGTTGAAAAGATTTCAAACTTGCCCCGCCTCCTTATCTCCTCAACGGGCGCAAGCAATTTCGGATTGATCAACAAGGGCAAAATGTCTTTGCGTACCAGCAATATCAATGCCGGTGGTTTCTTTGTTTCAGGGTCTCCGAATTCATAAGAAATTCCGAACATACGCGGAACTTCTTCCGTTCTTAGCTTGTAGCTTAGCACCAAATCACCCGTAATTTTAAAGGCCGTTCAATGACTTGAGGATAATAATCCTCACGGCTTTTTCACTATCGCATAAAAAAAATCGACTGTAAAGTTAAGTGGTCAGGCTTTTTCTTTTCAGTTTCCTTTGATATTCGATCGCGAAACGATGAGCCTCATCTCTCGCCTTGATGAGTAAATTTTTGTTTTTTAGCGCCCAATCCAAAAATTCTTCATTATTGCCATCAAAAACAAATTCATTTTTCTTCCTTTCTTTGCCTTTGGCTATGCCAAGCAAAAATACGGACAGATCGTTGCTTTTTAAAATTTTCTTGATCGCGTTCACCTGCGGTTTTCCGCCGTCGACTAGAATTACGTCAGGTAATTGCCATTCGATATGCTTCATTCTCCTTTCCAATACTTCTTTCAAACAATCCACATCGCTTTGTCCCGCCACAGTCCGTATCTTAAATTTTTTATACTCGCTTTTTATCGGACCGCGAATATTGAAAACCACCATACTTCCGGTTTTGCTCTCTATTCCCAGATTAGAAATATCATATGCTTCGATTCTTTTCGGATTAAATATTTGGCTTTCTTCTTCGGGCCAGCTTAAAAAGCTTTTATCTAAAAGGGAAAAATCTCTTATTTTTTTCAGCGAAAAAATTTGATTCCTCAATCTTTGCGCTTCTTCAAAATCTTCTTTTTTCGACGCTTCTTTCATTTTCTTCTCCAACCCCTTAATAAGTCCTTTTTTCTTGCCTTGCAAAAACAAAACCAATGGTTTTATTACCTTTTCCTTGTATTCCTTTCCCGTGATCTCATTCGCGCACACACCCAGACAATGACCGATCTGATAGTCAAAACAAGGCCTTTTTTGGTTTGGCGAACAGCGGGAGACGCTAAACAAATTGTGGAGCAGTTTTAAAACTTCCGCTGTCTTTATTTGGGCGAAAGGCCCGAAAATATGGCTGAACATTTTACGCCTCTTGTCGCCGAGCTCTTTTAAATTATGTTCGCGAATGGTTTGCAGTTTCGGGAACTCCTCCTTTGTCAAAACAAAATAGATCCAGCTCTTATCGTCCTTTTCTTTGATATTGTATTTAGGGTGATATCTTTTTATAAAAAGCGATTCCAAGATCAGCGCCTCCAAGGCCGAGTCGGTTTCCTGCCACTTTATGTCTTTTATTTCGTTGATGAAGACCTCGATCGGCCGAAAATTCTTCATTCCCGAAAAATAACTCTTCACTCTGTTTTTCAGCGAAGTGGCCTTGCCAACATAAACCAGCTCTTTGTCTTTATTGTAAAAGAGATAAATGCCCGGTTGATCCGGAATTTTTTTTATTTTTGCTGCTAATTCCGTCATTTTATTCTAAAATGAGAATTAAGAAGTAAGAATTAGGAAGTAAGAATTTGGTAGCGGTCCGCCAGTTGGCGGGTGACCGCTTTCTATTAAAATATTTTTAAAAATATCTTTTAAGGGTAAGTCGTAAAAACTATCCCTTGTCATCTTTTCCCTAATTTTCCATTCTTGATTCTTGATTCATTATTCTTGATTCTTTTTTACTATTTCGCCAGGTATTTTCGCAAATACTTACCGGTCCAGGTTTGGCGGCGCGCCAATTCCTCCGGCGTCCCTTCCGCCACCACTTTCCCTCCCATATCTCCCCCTTCCGGCCCCAAGTCCACGATCCAATCAGCGCATTTTATAAAATCCAAATTATGCTCGATCACCAAAACCGTGTTGCCGTGCGAAACCAATTCTTGTAAAAGGGTTATTAATTTTTTGATGTCATCATAATGTAATCCGGTTGTCGGTTCGTCCAAAAGATAAAGCGTTCTTGTTGTCCCGCGTTTGCTCAATTCTCGGCTCAGCTTCACTCTTTGCGACTCTCCGCCGGACAAAGTTGTCGCTGGTTGCCCCAGGGTTAGATAGCCCAGACCGACTTCGTTTAAAACTTTCAATTTATCATAAATAAACGGGATATCGCGGAAAAATTCCACCGCTTCTTCGATTGTCATATCCAAAATCTCGGAAATGTCTTTTCCTTTGTAGTGAATGAACAAAGTTTCTTTGTTGAATCTTTTTCCCTTGCAAGCGTCACAAACGATTTCCACATTTGGCAAAAAATGCATCTCTATTTCAAGCGTTCCTTTGCCTTCGCAATTTTCGCATCTGCCTCCCGGCTTATTAAAGCTGAATCTTCCCCCGCGGTATCCGCGCATTCTTGCTTCCGGAGTTAGAGCGAAAATTTCCCTGATCTCATCAAAAATTTTCGTGTAGGTCGCGGGATTGGATCGCGGCGTTCGCCCGATCGGCGACTGGTCAATCTTTATAATCTTGTCCAAATATTCCGCGTTCTTAATCTCTTTTACTTTCGCGTCCCGGGTCACGTGATTTATTTTTCCACTCACGTATTTATAGATAATATCGTTCATTAAAGTTGATTTTCCGGAACCGGAAACTCCGGTCAAGCAAACAAATCGGCCGAGAGGAATTTCCACATTTAAATTCTTGAGATTGTGTTCGCTCGCTCCCGTTATTTTCAAGCGCAAAGTATTGTCTTGAATCCCTCGGCGAGTTTTCGGCATCTCAATCTTTTCTTCGCCGCGCAAATATTTTCCGGTCAAAGATTTTTTCGGGTCACCCAACGGTTTACAATTATAGTTCTCCTTGTCTTTCGCCAAAAACATATTTTTTAAAGTCCCGGAATAGATTATCTCTCCCCCGTGAAGCCCCGCTTTCGGACCGAAATCAACCAGCCAATCGCTCGCGAGAATCGTGTCCTCGTCATGTTCCACTATGATAATACTATTACCCGCGTCGCAAAGCTTGCGCAATGTTCCAACGAGCATTTCGTTGTCTCTCTGGTGCAAACCAATGGTCGGTTCGTCCAAAACATAAAGCGCGCCCACGAGCTTCGTTCCCACTTGCGAAGCAAGCCTGATCCTTTGCGACTCCCCGCCCGATAATGTTCCCGCCATACGGTTCAAGGTAATATAATGCAACCCAACATTCACCATAAATTGCAACCGGTTCTTTATTTCATTTAAGATCACTTCCGCGATCTCCATTTCTTTTTTACTGAGATCTTTTTCCAAATCGCCGAAAAATTCAGCGGCTCCACTTACCGTCATCACTGTCGTTTCCCAAATATTCTTCCCATTGATCTTTACGGAAAGAGCGTTTCTATTTAACCTTTTGCCGTGGCAAAACGGACAAGGTTTCGCACTGAAAAGATTTTCCGTTCCAAGACCATGGCAATATCCACAAAAACCGTAAGGACTGTTAAAACTGAACAATCTCGGCTCTATTTCCGGGAAACTGAAGCCGCACTTCGGACAGGAATATTGCGTATTGAATATTTTTTCTTCCTTGTCCGGGAAAATAACGGAACATAATCCGTTTGACAGATCCACCGCGGTCTCCACCGCTTCATTCAAACGGAATTGCAATTCATCATCGATCTTCGCAAAAAATATCTTATCGATCACCACTTCTATGGTATGTACTTTGGTCTTTTCCAAAAAGATCCTCTCGCGCAGGCTTTTTATCTTGCCATCCACCCGCACTTCCAAAAATCCAGACTCATAGACGTCCTGCAACATTTGATAGTATTCCCCTTTTCTGCCCCTGATCACGGGCGACATAATCACAAGCTCGCCTTGCTTTTGTTTTTCGAGCCTTTCTTCCACTTTGGTGTTGATCTCGTCAATAGACATCTTCTCTATTTTAATGCCGCAATCAGGGCAATATGGATTGCCGATCCTCGCGTACAAAACTCTCAAATAATCGTAGATTTCCGTGATCGTTGCCACGGTGGAGCGAGGATTGGCACTGTGAGCTTTTTGACTGATACTGATCGCCGGCGACAATCCCTCTATCTCATCAACATTCGGCTTGTGCATTCCACCCAAAAACTGCCTCGCGTAAGAAGACAGTGATTCTATGTATCGCCTTTGGCCCTCGGCAAAGATCGTATCAAAAGCCAAGCTGGATTTTCCGGAGCCGGAAACTCCAGTAAAAACGACCATTTTATTACGGGGTATTTCCAAAGAAATATTTTTCAAGTTATGTTCCTTCGCCCCTTTGATAATAATTTTATCTTGCATAAATATTTTAAAATGAATTAAGAATTAAGAAGTAAGAATAAAGAATATGGTTGCGGTCCTCCGGTTGGCGGATGACCGCTTTTATTAGGATATATTTTAAATCTCTTTATAAGAATCTTTCTTATTTCTCTCTGCTTTTGTTTTTAATTCTTGATTCCTGATTCTTTATTCTTTATTCTTGATTCTTTCTCCAATTCGTGAATCTCATCCCGCAAAATCGCGGCAAGTTCAAATTCCAGACTTTCCGCCGCTTCTTTCATTTTTTGTTTTTTATCTTTGATAATTTCTTTTATCGGGCGCGCGTCCCCGGCCAAATCCATTTGCAAGATCTTTTCCTTCGCTTTCTTGGAACTGTAAGACGCTCCCTCCAGTCCGAATTGCTCCAAGATATTCTTGATCCCTTTTTCAATGGTTTTCGGGGTAATGTTGTGCTCTTTATTGTACTCAAGCTGGATATTGCGCCTTCTATCCGTTTCCTTGATCGCGTTTCTTATCGAATCCGTGATTTGATCAGCGTAAAGAATAACTTGTCCATTCGCGTTTCTCGCCGCCCGGCCAATCGTTTGTATCAAGCTTGTTTGATTGCGCAAAAATCCTTCTTTGTCAGCATCCAATATCCCCACCAATGAAACTTCAGGGATATCCAGTCCCTCTCTCAATAAATTGACTCCGACAATAACATCAATGAGCCCTTTTCTTAAGTCAGTTATTATCTCCACCCGTTCCAATGTTTTAATATCGCTATGTAAATATTTCACTTTTATCTTTTCTTTCAATAAGTAATCGCTCAAATCTTCGGCCATTCTTTTTGTAAGAGTGGTCACAAGTACTCGTTCTTTTTTCTCAACTTTTTCTTTTATCCTCACAATCAGATCCTCTATTTGCGAAGGATTGTTCTCGCTCGCGGTGATCGGCCGGATAACGACCTCGGGATCGACCAATCCTGTAGGCCGGACTATCTGTTCCACGATCTGCTCGCTCTCTGTTAATTCCCTCTCCCCCGGAGTCGCGGATACATATATTACTTTTTTCGCCAAATTCTCAAATTCTTCATATTTTAACGGACGATTGTCATACGCCGAAGGAAGCCTGAACCCGTAATCAACCAAAGATCTCTTTCGGCTCGCGTCGCCAAAATACATTCCGCCCAATTGCGGTATCGTAACGTGCGATTCATCTATCACCACCATAAAATCCTTGCTCGCCCGCGCGAAATAATGAAGCAATGTGTACGGCGGTTCGCCGGGTGATCGTCCATCAAAATGACGCGAATAATTTTCAATACCCTGGCAATAACCGATATTCTCGATCATCTCCAGATCATAATTGATCCTTCTTTTCAATCTTTCGTGTTCCAAAAGTTTGTTCTCTTGCTCAAAGAATTTAAGGCGTTCATCCAACTCTTTTCTTATTTCCGAAACCGCGTTAGTCTTTATTTCTTCGTTGATAACATAATGCTTTGCCGGAAATAAAAATACATCGCTCGTTTGCCCTAAAACAGTCCGCCTGATCGGGTCAACTCTCTCGATCATTTCTATTTTTTCCGAAATTATAAACCGATAGATCACTTTTTCATTAACCGGCATCAATTCCAAAATCTGGCCGTGCAAACGGAATAAGCCCAATTGCAAATCACCGGTCGTGCGTTCAAATTGCATATCAATAAGTTTTCGCGCCAATTCCTGGCGGCCGAACGCGTCTCCGACCTTCAAATGAAAAACAGTTGATTCGTATTCCTCGGGCGAACCGAGTCCGTAAATACACGAAACCGAGGCCACGATAATGACATCCTTCCTTGTCATCAGCGCCTGAGTGCAAGCGTGGCGCAATCGGTCTATCTCCTCATTTATCTGCGCTTCCTTTTCTATATATGTGTCAGT
>JBAZMG010000011.1:0-20152 GCA_041649895.1 Minisyncoccota bacterium
AAAATATCCTGGATTTTTTTCGCGGTTTCGTGATTTTTTGAAGCGGCAACCACAAGCGCGGGCATTCCTTTTGCCACCTCAATCGCAATAGTGGGACCGGACAAAACAGCAACTTGCACACTCCCCAACTCCTGTTTCAAAATTTCGGTCATTCTCTTCAATGTTTTTTGTTCTATTCCTTTCGCCACACTGATTAAAACTTTTTTACTCAAAGATATTTTTGTTTTTTTCAATTTCTTCGCGACATCGCGGAAAAACTTTGAAGGTATGGCAAAAATCACAAATTCAGCGTCTTCCACGGCCTTAGCCAAATCACGCTCAAAAATTATTTGATCCGGAATCTTTATTCCTTTTAGATAAATTCTATTTTCCCGTTTTTTGCTTAATTCATCCAAATAATCCGGAAAGTTGCTCCAAACCTTTACATTGTGCCCGTTTTTTGAAAGCAAGATCGCCAACGTCGTTCCCCACGCTCCATCACCTAGCACGGTTATTTTTGTTTTTTTAATTGTTTTCGCCATATTTATTGATTAGAATAAAGAATTATGAATCAAGAAGTATGAATCTTGTTGCGGACTACCGTCCGCTTTTACTAAGATACTGTTTCCATCTTAATTACCATAATACAATTATACCTTTAAATAGAAGAAAGAATCAAGAATATCCTGATAAAAAGCGGTTTACCGCTTCAAAGCGCTAATTACAAACTACAAATTACGAAGTACTCAATGTTTAGGCCTTTGAGGCCTAAACATTAGGTTTTGCGGTGGGAGCAAATGTCTTTGAAGTCGCAATATTGGCAATGCCAGCCCGGACTTGGCTTAAAATTGCTTCTTTTGATCCTTTCCGTGATATCTTTTATCTTATCAAGCGTTTTTTCCGCGTCCCCGGGTTTTGGCTCAAAAGAACAAGTGGTTCCGTCTTCCACGTAATAATAGGTCAAGCGCTTTGTCTTTAAACCAAAAATGGTTTCCGCGGCAACGTGGTATATTGAAAGCTGAAGCTTTTCGTCCGTACCTAAGGACTTTTTGGGGACCCCGGTCTTGTAATCGATAATTTCAACCATCTCATCGCCAATATCGTCTATCCTGTCGATCGCGCCGATAAACTTGTCTCCGTTTATTTTCAAGGAAAACGTTTTCTCCAACGCCGGTTCGTTCGCTATTAATAACACTTTAAATCCATTGCCCGTAAAATCTTCAAAAAATCTTTTTAAAACTTCTTTTCCTTTTTCAAAATATTCTTTTTTACCGTGGGCGTCGTGCCAATCGTCTATCCATTCTTTTTCGTATATCTGCAAAAGGTCATTCAATCCCAAATTTACCTTTCCATCCTTTTCTGTGCTCGGGAAAAGGGATTTTTGCTCTATCGCCAAATTTCTTGAAGCCATACCCACAAACTTGTGCAAGGTATTGTGGATCGTCTTTCCAAAACTGAAATTGGCCCGGCCCCGAACCGGAATTCTTAAGATCTGAGCGAATTTGTATTGCAAGGGGCAATTTGTAAAAGAAGCGAGTTGGGAAAAAGAAAAATGGTCGGGCAAAAATTGTTTCACGTTCCCATTTATCCTATCTGTTTCGTTCGATTCCATTTTAAATCCGTTGTTTATGGATTTGCCAAAGCAAAAATTGGCGCCACGCACAAACTTTTGTTTTGCCAAGGCTTCTTCGCTGATCAATTTCGCTTCCTGTAAAAATCGGGAAGGTTTTTTTAATTGCTTGCCGCCGTAATCGGCCGCCCAGGTCAAAAACAATCCCCGCTTCGCCCTGGTTAAAGCAACGTAAAACAGTCGCCTTTCTTCTTCCAGATGAAAATCACCGCTAGGGAGTATTTCTTGTATCAGAGCTTCGGGAATTTCTATGGGATCGCTCCTTTCGTCCGAGGGAAACTTTCTTGTCACGAGGTTAACAATAAATACGTACTTGAATTCAAGGCCCTTCGCGGAGTGCACGGTCATTATTTTTACCGCATCATAGTCCTCGTTGATAGAGACTTTCAGTTCTCCTTCTTCGCCAGCATCCAATTCCATTTGCAGATTTTCCACAAACGCCATTAACTTACCGTCGATTTGGGAGTCCTCAAAATCTTTGATCTTTTGATAGAATTGGTAAAGCAATTCCCAATTGCGCAAATTTTCTTCCGTTGTGTCCGCTAATTTTTTATCATAGCCAAGATCATTTATCATTTCCACAAAAATCTCGCTCGCGTTCTTCTCCTTCGCCAGATTGAAATGCTTTTTTAACGAGCGAACCAGAATCTCCAATTTTTTCAAAGTTTGCCCGGTCAGTTTGTTCAGTAAGTACGAGTCTTGGATCGCTTCAAACGCGGGGATACCTTTTTTATCGCCATATTGGGTAATTCGCGCCACTTCTTCCGGAGTAATTTCCAAAGGAAGCATCCTTAACACTCGATAAAAACTCGCAGAATCATAAAAATTGATCACGGTTTTGAAATAGGAAATGACGTCCAAGATCAAGGGATTGGTATAGAGCCCTTTTGAAGAAATAAACTGGTAAGGAATATTTGCCCGATCCAGTGCCCGACTGAAACTGTTTGCCGACTCGTTTGTTCTTGTTAGGATGGCAAAATCAGAGAAAGAGGCTTTGCCGTCAATCTCTTTAAGTTCCCAGATCTTATTAATAACACCTCTTATCTCATCGTCCCCTGTTTCAAATGCCAACAACTCGATCGCTCCTTTTTTATCCTGATTGCTTTTTAGTTTTTTCGTTATTTTTTGAAACGCTTCCAAATTTAACCCTTTTTCTTTTGCTTTTTCTTGAAGATCCTTTACTGTGTTCAGCTGATATTCCAACCGATTGGGATTGTTGAATTGGATAAATCCGTAAGCCAAATCCAAAATATTCTGGGGCGAACGATAATTCTCCACCAAAACTATTTCTTTTGACTTCGGGTAATCGGTTTTAAACATAAGCACGTTGTTGAAAGACGCACCTTGAAAATGGAAAATGGAATTATGTACAACTATTCCTTGAGCCAAAAAATTATGCGTCTTATCGATTTCCAAATCATAAACAAAATCTTCCTTAAGCTCTTTTTTAATTTCTATTATTTCGTCGTAAACGATTGTATTCCCTCTTCTTATCGGCAAATAATGCCCTAATACTAAATTCTTTGCCGGAATTATTATGGCCGGATCATTGTGCCTTATTTTAGTTTTCGCATCCAATCCAACGCCGACATAAAATTTTGATTCGATGAATCCTCCGGTTATTTCTTGAAGCCTCTTTGCAATTTTCACCAACTCTCTAATATCGCTATTTATTATCAAAAGCCGTTTGCCTTTCTTGGCTTTGCTCGTTGCAAAGCCGGCTTTTTCGATTTTATCAATTACATTTTTACTGGAAGTTTCGATCCTTAAAACATGGTAAACTAAAGGATTTTTTACTACCACTTTTTGTTTTTTTACCGCCTCTTTACTTCTGTATCTACGCGAGCACATTAAAATATTAATTTTAATTCTTTCTTTCTGTCCTCTTGTTACCGCTCCGAGGCAACTATGGACATAATTGATATCAACATTCAAATCATTCGCCAATTTTAAAACATTTTCACTAACATCTATTTCCTTATATAGTCTTTCTAGCAAATGATTCTTAATTATCACTCCTTTTCTTTCACAAAAACAACCCGTAGGTATGCCGTATTTTAATGACCACAAAGTCTCATAATATCTCGCTTCTTCATCGGTCGCAAACGCCCTAAGTGCGATTATTTTATCAGCAGACCTTTCAAATTTTAACCTGCCGGCCACATTATCTGTTTTGCCGATTCTCCAGCCGATATCGTCTCTAAACATTAAATATACGTAATGATAATTACTCTTTTTCATTCGACTTGAAGAAGGAATGGCGCAAAACATTTTATGGTTATCTGTTACGGTTATTTTGTTTCCGCTTCTAGTAGTTACTGTTATAAAATCAGTCTTTTTTTTGTTTTTGAAAACATTTTTAACAATGGAAGCTCCCATATGCCCCCGCCCAATTCCCGTTAAGAGAACGTCTCCCTTTTTAATATTTTTTATTTTTTCTTCTTTTATCGCTTCTTTCTCCCACTTTTCCACAAACATATCGCCCGGCAGGCATTGGTCGTCGTCCGCCACGGCGGTTATATTATTTTTCGGTGCCGCCAGTTTTTTCACCAATTCATATTGCACAAGGTTCGTGTCCTGGAACTCGTCTACCATTATATACTTGAATTGGTCTTGGAATTTTTTTAAAATTTCCGGGCGGCGTTCAAACAACTTTAGCGTGTAATTGATCAGATCGCCGAAATCAAGGCAACTGTTGTCCAATAATAATTTTTGATACGTGTGGTACGCCAGAGCCACTTCATGGACGCGTTCGTATTCTTTTTGCTTTAAAACAATTTCATCTTCATCATTATTGCTCGATCTCTTGCTTTTTTTAATTTTAACGGACGATTCCCCTGCCACGCGCGTATTATCAAAACTTAATTTCAAGGAATCGGCGTAATCCAAATAATCTTCCGGATAAATGCCCTCGTTCTTACACTGATGAAAATGCCTTATTAGGGCTTGAATAAATTTGGTCGGGTTGCCGAGTGGACGATATTCTTTTAAAAAATTGAATTTTTCAAAATTTTTCCTGACCAAAACCCAGCCGCCACTGCTATTCAGGAGCTTGTAATTAGTGGGTAGCCCGGCGTAGAGCCCGTAATTTTTTAAAATTCTGTCGCAGAAAGAATGAAAAGTGGAGATCCAAAAATCATAATAACCGAACGGCAACAAAGCTTCCACCCTGTCTTCCATTTCCCTGGCCGCTTTATCGGTAAAAGTAAGGGCCAAAATTTCTTCGGGCTTTAAACCTTTTTCTTCGATCAAGTAAGCAATTCTGTTCGTAATAACCGTGGTCTTTCCGGTGCCCGCTCCGGCAACGATCATCAGCGGACCGTTACCGTATTCAACAGCTTGTTTTTGTTCTTTGTTTAGTTTGCTCAAATCCATATAGGCTATTATAGTCCAAAAATAGGATAAAAAAAAGAGTATCGTTGATACTCATTTAAAATAATTAGCTACCCATCGGGCGAGCTTGCGAACGTCGTGCGGACAAAGATTGTGCGCGGAAACAAACTCCGCCAAACTCGAAATGTTCGCGGGAACGCAAATAATTTCGCGCAATTCGGGCTCTTTAGACAGCTTAGCAAACTCCATTATCTGTTCCGCGGTGTCCGGGAGTACAATCTCTACCGATATAAGTGGCTGTCGAGATCCCGTCCGGCTATACAGCAACTCCGAGAGCTTAAGCGAAGTAAATGAATTTATGCCCAATTCCTCCTCTAATTCACGCACTACGGCTTTTTTCAAGGAAAGGTATTTCTTTTGGACTCCTTTGACGATTTCAATATAACAATCTTTGGTCGGATCAAAGTAACCGCCGGGCAATAAAGTTGCCTTATACTTGTCAAAAGCAGTATCACCTCGTATGCCAAAGATGATCGCTCTTTCGGGATAACGCGCGCTCGGTGCCGTTAATGATACCGCGCCAAAAGAAAGCGGCAAACTGTAATATCTATCAAGCGAGGAAGAGGTTGGCAACAACCTTTCCGGACGAAGATATTGCGTGCCCACAAAATCAGAAAATTTACTCGGCCTTGTCCATATGAGAAGATGCCGTTTTTTAATCGCTAGATTCGCTCGCATTCCAAAATTTTTGACACTTGCCATTCGCCCATTGAAGCTATCGGGACACAACTCAAGGTGCTCTTCCCAAATTTTTGTTGCTTTGGACCCATATGCTCTACTTTTACCGTCATAGCATATTGTCACGTCCGAAAAGTCGGGAGCGATAAGTTGGCATTCGTTTTTTCTGTCTTCCAATCCCAATACCGTAAACGCCTTTGCTAGGTCCATTTTAATCACCCTAATGTTCCTTTGAATGGGCAATGAATATAAATTTGCCGATGATACTGTATAATTAATCCTATGCTCTGTCAATATTCAAAAAATATTTTCTTTCGCTCGGAGAAAACTTCTCAATCGCGTACCGAAGCGTTACGCGCGGCATTTTTTTCGCGTATTTTTCCAAAAACAGTGTTTCCGCTTTTTTATCGCGTTTGCCAGCCTCCCTGAGCATCCAACCGACCGCTTTTCGTATCAAATCGTGCTCATCCATTAATAATATTTCCGCTATATTAAACGCATCGTCCAATTCTTTATTTTTAATAAAAGCGAAGGTTGAGAGTATCGCGATCCTTTTTTTCCAAACATTATTCGATCTCGCGAGCTTATACAAAATACTACGGTCTCTATTTAACAAATGCTCTCCGACAATTTTCGGTGCCGACAGATCGACCAAGTCCCAGTTGTTAATGTATCTATAGTTTTTCAAATACAGTTCAAATATCTTTTTTTTCAGTTTTTCGTCAGTTCGCTTGTATTTCTCCACAAGAATCAACAAGGCGGTCAACCGGCATTCGTGTATTTTGTCGTGCAGTAATATTTCAACTTCTTTCAAATCCGTTTCCGCAAATTTCTTTGCCGTTATCCGTTGTTCCGGAACCTTGATGCCTAAAAATATATCTCCTTCGCCATATTCTCCTTTTCCGGTCTTAAAAAAACGGCCCAATAGCAGTGCCTGTTTTTTATTTTCCTTTTTTAATAATTCTTTTTTTATGGCGTTGTCCATTTTATTTCGCGGTCAAAAGATAAATCAAAACTCCAAGGAAACAAAGGCATCCGAAAATAAAAGTGAATTTTGAAAAATTGATTTTCTTTCCGATCTTCATTAAGAATACCAAAGTCAGGATGCCGAAAATAAAACTGAAGATCAGCCCAATAATACCGCTCGCTGAGAACATCGCCGGAGTTTTCAGATACAAGTAGGCGTTCGCGCCCAAAACCACGGGAATGGAAACAAGATACGAGGTCTTTAAGATCTTCTCCGGATCGTTCTCAAAAAGAGACAGGCCAAAAATAGTCGCCCCGGAACGGGAAACCCCGGGAATCGGAGTTATCGCTTGGAGCAAGCCAACGACAATAGCGGGAACGTCGCCACTTGCTTTTATTTTTATCTTTTTCCGCTGGAACCAGGAAGTTAAAAACAATCCGCAACCCATTAAAAACAGCAAAGCCGAACCAAACACAAAATAACCCGCGAACTTATAAACAAAAAATCCCAAAGATCCGCAGATAATCGTAACAATCACGTAAAATCTTACGAAATTTTTATCCTTTAACAAGATCAGATCCCGAACATCTTTCCAAAAATAAATAATGACCGCAAGCAGGGTTCCCAAATGCAAGAAAAGAGCGAAATCGACACTATTCAGTTGGGGCAGAGAAAAATTGGTAAAAAGAGCGACCACTCCCTCGCTTGAGACCGGCAACCACTCAAATATCCCCTGTAATATTCCCGCGATAATATATTCAAACATAATTTCTTTTATTTAACGATTCTTAGAACTCTCGGTTTGCCGAATTGATCATTCAAAAAAACAAAGCTTGAGTATTTTTTCTCCATTGGCAAAGAATTCAAAACTTTAATGATCGGATCTTTCTGCTCGCTGTCCATTTCCATAAAAACCATTCCCCGGTCCTTCAAATAATCATAAACGTCTTCCAAAAATATTTTAATAAAATCCATTCCCTTTTCGCCCGCCATCAGCGCGATCGCGGGCTCGTGCCTTTTCACGTCTTCTCCTAATTCATCAACTCTTTCTTCAGCAATGTAGGGAGGGTTAGCTAAAATAAAATCGTATTTTCCGTCGATTCCGAAAAAAACATCAGATTTTATGACCCTGTATCTCGCGGGATCGATATTATTAAGCTTAAGATTGATTTTTATCTGATCCAAAAATCCATCGTCCGCTTCGGCAAAATCACAAGCCACTTCCGGAATGTTTTTCAAAAGCGCGATCCCGATGCATCCCGATCCCGAAAAAATATCCAGGCAATCGATCTTTTCCGCTTTGCTTTCACCAATGAAAACCTTCATTTCTTCGATCGCGCCGGAAACCCAATATTCGGTCTCTTCCCTCGGAATAAAAGGCCTTTTCCTCAGATCTATTTTCGCGCCCAAAAACTCCACGAAACCTTTTTGATAAGCCAGGGGCAATTCCATATTAAAAATAGTAAACTGTTAAAATGGCGATGATAATGCCGATAAGTCCGCCGGTAATTATTTCAAAAATCGTGTGTCCCAGCACCTCTTTTACTTTTTCCACGTCTTCCGCTTCTTCATCAAGCGATTCGATGATCCTGTTTAAAGATTGCGCTTGCTTGCCGGCCGCCGCCCTGATCACCCTCGCGTCGTAAATTATGAAGAAAGCCAAAATTGAAGCAACGGCAAATACCGCGGAATCAAATCCGGAAATCATACCCACAGAAGAAGCGAGCGCGATTGAAGTGGCGCTATGCGAAGATGGAAATCCTCCGGGCAGAGAATAAAGATTAAATCTGAATTTTTTATCTTTGACAGCTAACACAACAGCCTTTATGGTTTGAGCCACAAACCACGCTAAAATGCTCGCGATCAGGGCCTTGTTCAATAAAACACCGGTAATATATGATGGCATAATTTTGTGTCCTCACTCCCGATCCTATGGTTTTCGAACCGGTTTTGATGGGGGCGCGGACTGTTTTTTTATTAAATCGTCGCGTATGGAAAAAATTTTGTTCCTTTGGCGAAAACCTTTTACAAGTTTCGCTTCAGAATCGGGAACATTGAAATATTGAGACAATACCCGCGTGATCGCCCGATTGGCTTCTCCGTTAATCGGCTTTTCGCGGACAAAAACATCAAATCCGCTTTCGCCTTTACTTATTATTTCTTCTTTTTTTGACGAGGGAAACGCTTTAACATTAATCAACATTTTATTAATAATACCATAAAAAATTTTAAAGATAAAGTTGAAACAAAAAAACCGATACAACCCGAATACGGGTGATCGGTTTTTAAGCTTTTTTTAGTTGATCTTTAACAGTTCCACTGTAAAAATAAGAGTTGAGTTCGCGGGAATCAAATTCATAGCCCTGGCGCCATAACCCATTTCCGGAGGGATCGTCAATTTTCTTTTTTCTCCCACTTTCATACCGAGCAAACCCTCATCCCAGCCATCTATTACTTGTCCCACGCCCAACTGAAATTGATACGGTTGGCCGCGATCATAGCTTGAATCGAATTTGTGCCCATTTTCGAGGGTGCCGAGATAATTAACCGTTAACTTATCCCCTCGCTCCGCCCCCACTCCCGTACCTTGAGCCAAAATTTCTATTTTTAATTGTTGTTCGGGCATTTGATTTGTATTTTGATTATTATCTTCTATGGGTGTATCGCCTTCAATATTATTGTTTACGGTCACGTTGATATTCGCCGGTTTTCGGTTCGCGTTCACGAAAACAAAGATCAGCACGATCGCCAAAACCGCGATCACGCCGATAATTATTATTTCTTTTTTTTCAAGTTTCCGCATAATTACTTTATTTCGTAAGTTATGTTTACGGTTACCTCAACTTTGTTTTCTCCGACAGCCACGGGAACTGCGGAGGGAGTAGCCACGCTGGAATCAAGAGATTTCATAGCTCCGCCCATTCCATAATATGGAAAATTATTGGATTCGGTATAACCGACGATCTGGCCCAATTGCACTCCGAGCCCGCTCGCGATCATTTCCGCTTCCGCTCTGGCGTTTACGATCGCCTGGCTCCTGGCTTGATTTTTCGCGGCGTCTTCGCTCTCCACGGTAAAGTTCAAAGATCCGACATCAGTAACGCCGGCGGTAACCGCTCCTTGCGTAATCGCGCCGATCTTATCCAATTCTCTGATCTTAACTTCTATTGTTTCCGTCGCGTCATAGCCGACAAGATATCTTTGTCCGTCCGAAATCGGCGGATAGATCTCCGCGCCAGCGCCGGCTTTACTATATTCGTATCTCGGATAGAGATTGTAATTGATCGTTTTTATGTCTTTTTCTTGCACTCCCTGCGCTTTCAAAAATTCCAATACCTTTGAAGCTTTTGCCCGATTTTGAGTCAAAGCGCCGTCCGCGCTCTTGGCTTCGGTTGTCACAGTCAGATCAACAACAGCCAAATCAGCCTGCACGTAAACAGTTCCCGTTTTCGAAACGGAAACAGTGGTTGTTGTTTCTTTGCTTGGCCTTTGAGTTTCTTTTATCTTCGCGTTGATCGCCACTAAAAAATAAAAAGTGACTACGAAAAGAAAGATCGCGAAAACAAGCATTATTGCTTTGGAAAGGACGCCGTATTGTTTTGTTTGTTCAGTTAAAGGTGCCATATGTTTACCCCCATCTTTTAGCCTCCCCAAAAAGGTGGGGGTTCCAAAAAATGAAAAATTATTTGTTATTTTACCCCCAGCTTTTTATTAAAGACGGGGGTGAATTTATTATGTTATTTTTGTTCCTGTTTTTATTTCTTTTTCCGTTATTAAAACGGAAAGACCCGATTCGTCTTTGGCGGCCAATATCATTCCTTGGCTTTCAAGGCCCATCAACGATCTTGGTTCAAGATTTGCTATTATGACCACGTTTTTGCCGACCAATTCTTCAGGGTTATAAAATTTTCCGATTCCGGCGATAATTTGCCTTACCTCTTCTCCCAGATCCGCCTCGATCTTTAACAGCTTGTCCGATCCTTCCACTCTTTCCGCGGAAATTATTTTCGCCAAACGAAAATCTATTTTTTCAAAATCTTCAAATGAGATCATTTTCGTCGTAATTTAGCCATACAAATTATATACTTTTTCCACAAACAAATTTATTTAAACGAAGAATTAAGAAGTAAGAATTATGAATTAAGAATTTGGTAGCGAGCTTCGCCCGCCATTTATTAAGATAGCGTTCTTTATTCTTTATTCTTTATTCTATTTATTTTTTTGCCCAGAGCAAATGGATATTGCAATATTCGCGCAAGATCATTTTGTCCAAGGCTTGAATCAATCCCGGACAATCTTTTTCTTGGATTATCATCTCCGGAGCGTCGCCGGGTTTTAAATATTTTCTCACAAGCACATCCCCGGTGTCGGGCGCGATGACCTCTATCCATTCTATATAATGAGTTTCGATCATCGGATGAGGAATGGAGCCTATCTTTATTTTCGCGAAATCATCATCTCTTTCTATCACGGGCAAATGCTTTTCGCCCAATTCTGGATCTGTTGTTTTTTCTTCTTGAGGCTCCATCGGCTGGCCGCAACAAACCAGTTGCCCCCCGCTAGGATGGACTACCTCCACCACGTTGCCGCACACGGCGCATTTGTAAATTTGATTTAATTTTTCCATTTATTTTAAAAAATTATTGTTACGTTAAAGCATTGTTATTTTACCATAAAATTAAAACAATGGTAAATATCTTTAAGTTATTTTACCATTGTCTTAAAGATAAGAAAAGAGCCCCCAACGGGGGCCCTAATTTTAATTTCAGCGATTATTCATCATTTCCGCCGAAGGTCTTTTCTTTCATCGGCCTTGCTTCATCAACAAGGATCTTTCTACCTTCAACTTCGGAATTGTTGAACATATCCTTTGCCTTTGCGGCCTCTTCTTCAGAAGCCATTTCCACGAAACCGAATCCTTTTGACCTCTTTGAAAATTTGTCTATAATGATAGACGCTGAGGCTACTGTGCCAGCCTGGGAAAACATTTCCTTCAAGCTTTCATCGGTAGTAGAGTAGGGCAAATTGCCTACATACAACTTTTTTTCCATTTTACTTTTTTAAAAAATTGATTTATTAACGACCTACTCTCAGCTAACCAACGTAGACAAGAGCCTGGACACTTACGTATCAACAATATGATGGCATATAAGGACTATAAAGTCAATGGCTCGGAAACTTTATAATGATGTGCTATAATTACATTATAAAAATTAAAATTTGAAAATATGAAACTTATATTAAAGATAATAATTGTCTTTTTGATCATCGCGGCGGCCATCCCCGTTTTTATTTGCCGCGCGAAGATCACGGAAGAACAAAGAAAAGATTACGCTCTGAAACAAAAGATCGGGCAGATGCTGATCGTTGGATTCAGAGACACGGAGATCGGCCAGGGTTCGTACATCTCGCGAACAATGAAGGCGTTGAATTTGGGAGGTATTATTCTTTTTGACAAAGATGTTCCGTCCGGCGGAACAATAGCGAGAAATATCGTCAGTCCGGAGCAAACAAAAAAATTGGTCGCCGACCTGAAAAAATACGCGCCCTCTCCCATTTTTGTGGCGATTGACGCGGAGGGCGGATACGTGAACAGATTGAAAGAAAAATACGGATTTACAAATATTCCGAGCGCCGAAACTCTGGGGAAGAACAATAACTTGAGTGAAACAAAAAAACAAGCGGAAATCCTCGGCAAAGAATTGAAAGACCTTGGCATTAATGTTGATTTTGCTCCGGTGGTGGATGTGAATGTCAATCCCGATAATCCGGTCATCGGGTATCTTGAAAGATCATTTTCCGCGGATCCCAAAAAAGTCACGGCCAACGCCGAACAATTTATCGCAGGTTTGCACGAATACAATATAATCACGGCGATAAAACATTTTCCCGGCCACGGCAGTTCCACGGCAGACAGCCATTTGGGAATGGTTGACGTAACGCAAACATACACACAAGGAGAATTGACTCCATATAAAGACATTATTAAGAGCGGATACAACGATATGGTAATGACTGCCCATATCGTAAACACGAATATCGATCCGAATTATCCCGCCACCCTCTCTCCCAAATTTATCCAAAACATCCTTAAAGACCAAATCGGATTCAAGGGAATCGTCGTATCGGACGATATGCAAATGGGAGCCATTGTGGACAATTACGGATTTGAGGAAGCGGTTGTCAGGGCCGTAAACGCCGGGTGCGATATAATCACGATTTCAAATAACATCAAGGAATATGATGAACGCGCACCATACAAAGCCGTGGACGCTATCTTTAACGCCGTTAAAAGCGGACAAATTTCGGAACAAAGAATCAACGAAGCTTACAACAAGATCATTCAGCTCAAAACCAAATATGGTATTCAAAATTAAAATAAAAGATCCCGTGAGCGGATTGAGCCATCTCGCGGGCGCGATATTATCGGTTTTCGGCACCGTGCTTTTGGTTTTATCGGCAATGGATAAAGGTTTGCCATTTAACATCTTCGCGTTCCTTGTTTTCGGCACAAGTATGGTCTTTTTGTACACATCAAGCGCGATCTATCACCTCTTCGGGCATTCACCCGAGGATGTTGATGTGTTTCGAAAGATCGACCACGCGATGATATATATTTTGATCGCGGGCACATACACTCCCATCTGCCTGATTCCCTTAACGGGAACTGTAGGTTTCGTATCGATCGTCGTGATCTGGATTCTGGCGGCCTTCGGCGTATCAACTGTTTTTTTCAAAAAGTTTTGGACGCACGTACCGAGATGGGCGGCCACCGGACTCTACATTTTAATGGGCTGGCTGAGTGCGGGATTGCTCTATCCGCTAAGCAAGACTGTGCCCGTCGCGTTCATTTGGCTCATAGCGCTTGGGGGCCTTTTCTATACCGTGGGCGCGATAATCTACGCTTTTAAAAAACCGAATCTTTTTAAAGGATTCGGGTTCCACGAAATATTTCATATCTTAACGCTCTTGGGGACAATGGCTCACTTCTTCGCAATCTACAAATACCTGGCTTAAAATAAAAAGGGAGGAATTTTTATTCCTCGCTATTTTTTTTGAGATGCTCTTCCAGTTTGAGCATAATTTGAGAAGCATCAAGTAGACATAATTCCTCGATGAATAGGTTCACGGAATCTCCGTGATTCTCGTGCAAGACCGCGGCGATCCGGGCGAAATAATCTCTATCGATCATTTCAAGAACCGGTCTCGGAACGCGTTCAAATACACGATTTTCAAAGGGCTCATCTACGCAAGGCAAAAGCTCCAAATTGGGATTTTCCGCTTGCGCTTTTTTTCTCTTGATCAGAAATAACTCTTGTATCAATTTTGTTTGGGAAACCTCGTTTTTGTTGAACGGAAGAAGTAGTTCGTTCTCGCATCCGGCGTTATCGTCAGGCAAAGTTATTTTTATAATACCTGATTTTCCACCCGTATTGTTGATATCAACGTTATTCGGGTTTACGCCAAAGCTTTTCAACGCGCCATTAATTCCTTTCAAGGAACAAACGGAACGAATGGAGATCATTCCGATCTTTAACTGGCTAACCATTGTAATTCTCCCAAAGAAAATACACTTATAATATAATGCTTAAAACAATTATTGTCAAAAATTTGACAATATAACAACAGGGTATTATTGTATAAACAGCACAAAGAGGTGCGTCATATTGGCAAAAAAATTCGTTCGGTTTATCGCTAAAACGATCGGCCTCGGCATACTGGCGGCAATCTTTTTAGCTTGGGTTATGGCCCTGGGAATGGAAGATTATGCTGAACAAAGGCGAATAAACGCAAAGATAAAAAGGCTCGAAATGGAAGGCGGCTAACCAAAACGGTTAGCCCTATTTATTGCCAAAACAAATATTACAAGCTAAAATGGCCATATAATCAAAATAAAATATTAATATGTCTGAAAACAACAAACATTCTTGCAGCTCAATCCTGTTCAAGTGCATAGATTATCGCTTGCAAAACGAAACAAAACGATGGCTCGCGGAAAACAATCTTGCCGGTGATTGCGATGTCGTTTCCGTTGCCGGAGCAAGCAAAGGCTTGTCCGATGATGAGCCGGCGGTCGTAAAATTGCTACTTGATCAAGTAAAAATTTCGCACGACCTGCATAGCGCGAAAAAGGTCATCTTGCTCCACCACAGCGATTGCGGCCGATACAAAGCGGCATACGAATTTGAAAATGAGGAAGAAGAAAAACTGACCCAAATCACGGATATGAAAAAATCCGAAGAGATCATTAAAAAGCATTTTCCGGATATGGAGGTGCAAAAAGTTTGGGCCCAGATGCTGGATTCTGAAGGAAAGAGTGTGGAATTCCAAATAATCCCTTAATACTAAAAACCGCCCTCACGGGTGGTTTTTTATTATTTGTTTTGAGACCTTTTTGCTCTTATTCTTTCGATGTCGCTCAAAAATTGTTTTCTTAACCGAATATTCTTCGGCGTAATTTCCAGATACTCGTCTTCGTTCATTATACTCAATCCCCTTTCCAGTGTAATCTCTATCGGCGGAATCAATTTTATGGCTTCATCAGAACCCGAGGCTCGCATATTGGTCAATTCTTTTCCCTTGGTCGGATTAACCGTCAGATCATTGCCCTTGGAAACATTACCGATAACCATTCCCTCATAAACTTCTTCGGCGTGTCCGATATAGAGCGATCCACGCTCTTGTAAATTCCACAACGAAAATCCGGACGCCTTGCCTGTTACCATTGAGGCCATTGAGCCCAAACTCTTTCTCTCAATCTCCCCGGCGTAAGGCTTAAATCCGATCACTCGGCTGGTTAGGATGCCTTCGCCTCTGGTATCCACGACAAAATCCGGCTTATAACCCAAAAGTCCTCTGGTGGGTATTTCAAAAACCACGCGAATATGGCCGTCAACCGGTTTCATTTCTTGCATTATTCCTTTTCGCTTTGAGAGCCGCTCAATTATCACTCCGGAAAATTCTTCCGGCACGTCAATGATAACCTCCTCAAAAGGCTCTAATTTTTTTCCATTTTCTTCCTTAATGATCACTTGGGGTTGGGATACTTGCAATTCATATCCTTCGCGTCTCATATTTTCCAACAATATGGCGATATGCAACTCTCCCCGGCCAAAGACCTTGTAATGATCGGTATTGCTGAAATCTATTTTCAATCCTACGTTTACTTCCAATTCTTTTTCCAGCCTTTCGCGCAACTGCCTATTAGTCACATACTTTCCGTCGCGTCCCGCGAAAGGAGAATTGTTGACTAAAAAGTTCAAAGAGATGGTGGGTTCGTCAATCATAATCACGGGCAGCGCTTCTTGTTCCGCGTCCGCGCAAATTGTTTCTCCAATATTTATGTCCGGAATGCCGGCCAAAATCACCACATCTCCGGCACCCGCCTCTTCCGCGTCTCGCCTTTCCATACCGAGGAAATTGATCACTTTAATGATCTTTCCTTTTCTTGCCTCGCCCGCAAGCCCCTTAACAAACACATCATCTCCCTTTTTTACAACTCCCTCGTATACGCGGCAAATAGCCAGCCTTCCCAAGAAATTATCATAAGCCAAATTAAACGGCTGAGCCCGCAGGGGCATTTTTATCAATTCGTCCGAAGACGCGGACGGAACTTTTTCCAAGATCAGATCCAAAAGCGGCGTTAGATCTTTTGAATCGTCCGCCATATTTTTTTTGGCAATTCCGTCCCGCCCGTTCGCGTAAATAACCGAAAAATCCAATTGTTCGTCGTTCGCGCCGAGATCCAAAAACAATTCAAAGACCATTTCCTTCACTTCTTCCGGCTTGGCCGCCTGTTTGTCAATCTTGTTTATAACCACGATCGGCTTCAATCCCAATTCCAAAGATTTCTTAAGCACAAATTTTGTCTGTGGCATCGGTCCTTCCTGAGCATCCACCACCAACAACACCGAATCAATGGAGCGCAAAACTCGCTCCACTTCCGAACCGAAATCAGCGTGGCCGGGCGTGTCCACGATATTAATTTTTGTATCCTTGTAAAAAATAGAGGCATTTTTGCTATATATGGTAATTCCCCTTTCTTTTTCAAGGTCATTCACGTCCATACTAAACCCCTCTTCCGCCGCGCCTGTTTGTTTTAACAAGGCGTCGGTCAGGGTGGTTTTGCCATGGTCAACGTGGGCAATGATCGCGATATTTCTTATTTCCATAGTACAAAATTAAAAAATCTGCTCCGAAAAGCAGAAAGCTTTTTTGTTTTATTCTGTTAGTGAAATGATAATACAATTCAGCCAAAAAGTCAACATAAATCTTATTGACAAGCTTGAATATATCGTCTATTTTATAATGTGGACCTTTGAAAATTAAACATTGATTGTTTTGATTTCAAAGGCTTTATTTTTTTCTGACTCAAAAATGGAGGAAAACATCTTGGAAGAAATTACTGAAACCGTCAAGGGAAAACTCTTTGTGGTCTCCGGCATTGACGCCGAGACCCAAGCTCATCGCCTGAGAGACTATCTCAGCGATCGCCACTTTGTTGACATAATATCTCTTACGGAACCAAGCCTTAAGGATATTCGAATAATTTCGGCCGCGCTCAAAAACGGAAATATGGTGGTCGTTACGAATTTCTTCATCTCCCCCGAGCGCGAGGACGCGATCGCCGCTTTCGCGGAACTGGACAGCACACTGATCGAGTTGTCCAACAGCTCGCCCGTGTTCAAAACAAGAATCGCTCTCAATGTTCGCGAGAAAAGCATTTTGACCGTGAATTCAGAGATAATAAACGCTATCAAATAAAAAAAGAGGTATAAAACCCTCTTCTTTTGTTTTAAAAATTATTTTTTCGCCTCTTCAGCCAAAGGAAATTCCAAGGTGATCTGGGTACCGACGTTTTCGATCGAGTCGACGGAGATCGTGCCGCTCATCAATTCCACGATTTGTTTCGTGATCCACAAACCCAAACCCGTACCGCTGATCTCCGTGGTCTTTTTGTTTTTGACCCTGTAAAATTTCTCGAATAAATGTTCTCGCTCCTTCGCGGTCATTCCAATGCCCGTGTCTTTTATCGTTATCACAAGATTATTGTCTTTATTTTTTGCTTTTACCTCTATACTGCCGGTCGGCGTATACTTGATGGAATTGCCGATAAGATTAATAAGCACCTGTTTCAAGCGATCTTTATCCGCCTTGATCGTTAAATTGGTATCAGGTTCCGCCGCGTAAGCCAAAACCAAACCTTTTGTATCTGCCTGAATTTTCAATTCTTTTACTGTATCTTCGATTATTTGTCCCACACCCATCGTTTCAATTGACATTTTCAATCTGCCCTGCTCTATGCGGCTTACATCCAACAAATCGTCAATAAGCGTGCTTAATCTTTCTGTTGATATATTAATGATCCCCAAATATTCTTTCGCTTCCTGATTCTTTACTTCCAACCTTTCCGAATCTTCAAGCATCATCGCGGCGTAGCCCCGAATCACGGTAACCGGAGTTCGGAGTTCGTGCGACGCCATAGAAATAAATTCATCTTTCATCACGTCAACCTCCTTGATCTTATTATACAATATCGAATACTCAAACAAGCGCGAATTGGCAAACAAAAGTAAAACAATAAACAATATTGAGACTATCAAAATGAAATAAGACCACGTCAAAGCATCGGACAAGACGGCATCGATCATTTCCGCCGAAACCGTGGTTGATAATAACGCCTTGGATTCGCCCTGCAGATTCTTCAAGGGCATCACCACCAGCCAATAATTCGTATTATCTTTACTGATCTTTTGCGCCGCCGGCCATTTATTGGCCCAGGCGATGGCGTAGAGCGCGGGACTTCCCGCCGATATTCCCACCTTTTCTTTATCAAAGCTCGCGATCAATTTGTATTCGTCATTTTCACGATAAAAAATATCCAAAGATCTCGTGTCGACATTATTCATCTTCCAATAATCAACAAAAGTTTGTATTTGTTCCGGTGAGTCCAGTTTTTCGATAAGCCCGGCATTGATGGCCTCACCAATCAACACGGCTCTTTCCTGCAAACTCTGGTTCAAGACGCGCTTAATCGATTGAGAAAAGTAAATAGCGTTGACTATGATAATGCCCGGAATCGCGACAAGCAGGACAATTGAATAAATAACCTGCTTGTTGTCCTGAAAAAATTTTATCGGTGAATTTTTCGCCATAGATTAGTGGGTCGCCTTTTCTCTAATGTATAAAAATGCTCCTACGAGAAGAATTATAAATCCCAATCCGCCCAAAACATAAAAGATCATCATATTATTGGATTTTTCCGGAACTTGAGTGGCCGCCGAATCACCAATCTTTATGAACTCATCGATTGTGATCGCTTTAGCCTCGGCGACACCGAAGATCGTCGGCAAACTGAATTCATCTATAAGACCCTTGTCGTTGTTAACGGCAACGTAAATTTCGTGCTTTCCATTTATCAGGGTTTTATCAAGATCATAAACCCAATTACCGTCGTTATCGGCTTTTACGGTGACAACGATCGGCATCGCGCTGTAAATAAACAAAGTAACGACTTGATTCGGCTCGGCCCTACCGGTAAACCTTATTTCATTACTGTCCGGAGACACATTTGAAACCTGAGCGCTCATAGTTTCATTTACCGGGGCGGTGCTGTATTTCGGTTGCTCAAGAGGCAATCCCCGAGCAAGAGCTTTGTCCACTCCGTCCAATGGAGTCGTGGCTGCCTGATTTGGTTTTAAGGGGTCTGTGTTATTCCGCACCTCCGTGCCATCGTCAACTCCATCGCCATCGGTGTCTTTCTTGTTCGGATCCGTGCCCAGACGTTTTTCAAAATCATCTTGTAATCCGTCACCGTCAGTATCAAAAACAATCACCACGGGCGATAATGTCTGTTGGCTTGCCGTAGAATCAACAGATACGGCACTAGGTAATAGAGTAACATTAACAGAATTGCCGGAAGGCGCCAACGGCAAATCCGGAACCGATATCTCGTTCGGAGGATTATTGGCATTACCCGGAATAGTGATTATCGAGCTTTGAGGATTGATCACCGCCTGTTCACCCGCGACAGCAGTTAAGTCCTGCCTCGTTTCAGTGGACATTCCGATTAGGTCGGCCAAAAGCACATCATTAATAAATTTATTGCATTGCTGGTCATTTAAGTTTCGACACTTTAAAACCGAGCCGTATTTATTCAAAAGACCGCGACAATCATCTTTAGTTTTAATGCCAACTGAGAGACATTCGCTCACGATGTTCATTTGTTTTAAATAGATCATACAATCATTCTCGCTATTCAATCCTTCGTCCTTGCATCGTTGATCCAAGCCGGGAGCCGGTTGCTCTGTTGTTGCATTTTGGTTTTGATCTACTGTTGTTGTTCCAACCTCCGGAGTTGTTGTTGTACCGGAAGTATTGTTGGAATTTTGATTGGATTGATTTCCGGCGGAATTGGCTATCGGTTTAGCCGGCGTAATCGCTGTTTGATTATTGTCTTTTTGTTCTTGGGTTAAAGGGGATATTTGTGTTGTATCGCATTTTTG
>JBAZMG010000012.1:0-19787 GCA_041649895.1 Minisyncoccota bacterium
ATTGTCATTTTCAAAAGCGACATCGCGCCTGGTTAAAATTCCTTCAAGGCGCCCCAGGTGGTCAACAATTAAAAGCCCGGTTACGCCAAATTTTCTCATTGATTCCCTTGCTTCGCCCAAAGTTTTACCCGGCTCAAGAGTATATGGCGCGTCAACACGATAACTTTCAAAGCGTTTTACCTTTTTAACCTGCTCAACCTGGTCATCTATAGACATAAATCTGTGGATAACTCCCAAGCCTCCCATTCTCGCCATAGCTATCGCCGTTTTATGTTCCGTGACAGTATCCATATTAGCCGATAAAATCGGCATTTTAAGGCGGATGTCTTTTGTTAAATTTGAGGAAACATCAACAAGTTTTCTGGAAAGAATTGAAGACCTCTGCGGTATTAAAAGCACATCTCCGTATGCTAAGCCTTCTTTTGTAATCTTTTCGTCTAACATAAAAGTTACCTCCTTTTAATTACACTTATAGTTTATCAAACAACAAAAAAAACTCCAAAATAAACGGAGCTTAATTTGATTTAATGCTCCAGGGAGAAAAAGTTACATTGTCGGAGACGGCATCACCCGCACCGGAGGGGTTTGAGAGGTGGCGCGGACCGGAAGCGTTGCCCCAATAATTATTTTTGGCATTCAAGCTCTCCCCTTTGGTTGGGTAATAGTAAAGGCCAAAATTTTCATTGGAAGAAAAATTATTATTCTCTATTGTGCTTTCCGCGCCATTTTTTATTAATACTCCGGCGGTTATATCTGAAAGGCGCGGCAAGCCGTTGCAACTAAAAGTATTGCCAATGATTTTTAATGGCGTTGCCGAGGATGCGCCAAAAGATTCGTTATATTCAAAATTATTATTCAAGATTTCCAAATGGCTCTTGGTAGAATTATTAATATAAATGCCGGAATGACTGTATTTGAATTTTGTTTCAGAAATTCCAATATCTGCGGAAGCGCTGTTTATAAATATGGCTCCGCCGTGAGCATTGGCATTATCGCGATGGCCGCCGCCATAATAAAATTCCGCATTTTGAATTTTTATCGTCTCGCTTCCATTGCTTTCGATTTGCAAAGCTCCCCAATCGCCTGGCGCGGGCGTTGAAGACGCCATTATTATTTGTCCATGCTCATTGTCGCGAACGGAAGTAAAAATTACCGGATTCTCTTTGGTGCCGTTTACTTCCAAACTGCCGGCAACACGAAGCACCGCGGGAAAATCAAACCACCCGCTCCGCCGCCACGGACCAAATTTTATTACAACGCCTTCTTCTATAATAAGTTTGGCGCCGGGCTTAATAAAATTAATGCTTTCGCCGCTATTATTCCAGGCATCAACGTAATAAGTTGTGTTTGCGGACAAAGTAACTGTTTGTCCGGCGTATACTTTTGGAATTAAATTCACAGTAGATAAATCCACATCTCCTTCAGTTTTATGAGATTCAAATTCGGGAAAAGCGCACAAGACATTGCCTTCCGGCTCGGATTCTATTATTTCCGGCGCAAGTGGCTCCGGAGGCGGCGGATAATGCTGGTTTGTCGGATCTTCCGCATCACTCAAAGAACTTTGCGGATTAGAAGTTTGCTGAATTGTAAAATCATTTTTATTATTGTCCGTATCGTAAATATTGCCATCTTTTTCATTTATTCCGTCCTTTGCCATAGTTTCCGCAGTTGATGAAGCGTTGGATTTTCTTTCAAAACTTCCGCCGGATTGCAAATCAGAAATATTAACCTCCTGCGTTTCCGGAAAGATAAAGACAGTTTCCGATTTTTCGCCTTTATAATACGCGACTTTGTCGGCAATTTCCGTTTCAATTCCGGTTTCAAGCGCGGTGGCGGCGCGAACTAAAAATATAGTTCCGCCTTCAGAAGATAAACTAAAGCTGGAATGCGCCATATCGGCGGTTCCGCTTGATGAGTAATTTTTGTGTGCAACCAAATAAAAACCGTAAGCCGGAATTTCTGCGCCGGCTAAAAAATTTTTCTTATAAAAAGTTAATGCATTTGCCCCTCGATACTGGATGGACCAGCCGGCGAGAGAAATATTTTTACCATTGGGGTTATAAAGCTCAACAAATTCGTCGTCAGCCGCGCCGCCCGCAACTTGGACTTCGGAGATTAATATTTTTTCCTGCGCCGGCGCCGGATCGGATTCAGCCGGCGTGGATGTCGCGGATTCCGGAGTTGAAGATGTTATCTGCGTGCTCGTAGGGGTGATTGGTAAAATTAAATCTAACGTTGAGGTTGCGGAGACGGAAGTTGATGTGGGGGTTACAAAAGCATCCATATCCTCCACCACCGCACTACTATCGGAAGTCGGACTTCCGATAGTAGGAGAATTTTGGTCTTGCGGTGCGCCGGGCGCGCCCGCTGATGACGAACCGCCGTAATACGGCCCTCGGTCGTCATATGCGTTAGAAATTTCATCCCCCGCCCCGCCAACCGGATTATTAAAAAGACAGCCCCGGTGGGCATGCTTAGCTTCTTTTTCTAAAATCTTTAAATCATCAACATACTTCGTATCGGGCGGAACGGTCATAACTTCGGCATATCCATTTTTTATTATTTCAGAATTTATAAAAACTCCATCGACGTAAATATTCCGCAAAAGCCGACCATACTTATCAACTTCACTCGTGTCTTTTTCCAGTTTAATATTTTTTCCAAGCACTAAATTTTTTAAATATTCCTTGCTTTCTTCAAAACACTCATCTCCAGATTCGGGAGTATTAATCCCAATAAGACGCACATCTTTCCCGTTATTTAAGGTAACAGTGTCGCCGTCTATAACATGACTAACATAAACATTTTCTTCGAGAGGCGCGGCTTGCGGGGGGACAACTTTTTCATCTTTGCCATTCTCCTTTTTATCAGAGTATTCTTCCTTATTATTTTGAAGCATCGGCAAATCTTTTTCATTTGACGGTTCAGAATCCAAACCGTCGGATTTTTCCTCTGTCTCTGATAAAACCGGAGAGGTGTCTCCGCCCTCCAACTCGTCAAGATTAACCATTGTTTGCGTCTTTCCGGTTTGCGGTAAAAATTTTGAAACAAAATTTTTAGTTCCGGAAATCAATTGAACAATTCTGTTATTCAAGCGCACGAGTTCGCCAAAGGGCGAGATTACGCCCGCGCGCTCCCTCCCCTTGGATAAGGGGAGGGTCGGGGTGGGGTTTGTCTTTTTATATTCCTCAACCTCTTTAAAAAATAAATTTATAACTCCCGCGCCGGAAATCACGGCTTGTTTTGATAGTCGTTCCCAGTAGGCGGAGAGGATAATGGGATCATTAATGGTATAATCCTTTTTATCCGTACTATATATAGAATGCTTAACGATCGGGAATTCGTCTTGATTAACTTTTGCAAAAATAAAACTGTCTAAACCAATATTCTTTTTATAAAAATCTTCTACATCAACTCTATCGCTATCGAAAATTGTATCGTCACTCAAAAAATTATCATGGCTATATTTAGAATTAATATCAAAATAATTTTCCAAAAGTAAAAAATTAAGAGGCTTTGTATTTTGTTTTTGTAAATTTTCAGCAATATTCAATGATTTGGTTTTTCCGGATGTATAATTCTCTGCCCAAGTCTCGTATGAACTGCCCTTATCACCGGCAAGCCCGGCATGAGTATCGTTACGCGTATGATCCGGCACAGTCATATCTTCCAATAAATGCAAAATGTGGCCAAGGGTGACCAAACCGCCTTTTTTATCGCCGGACGCATAGAGAGCTATTGCTCTTTGCCAAGTTTTGTCGCCTAAATATAAACCATAATCACTTTGAGCAGATTGATTTTTTGCCCAATTTTTTGCGGAGATCGGCTTTCTTGAACTTAGGGCCAATGAGCTTAATGCGCGCAATGTATGAGAATCTACACTCCCCAACCCCTCTCCGGTCCAGCCTTCCCCCGTTATCGGATTGTAAAAATGATTTACCCAGCGTGGCGGTGTGTCTTCATCTTCTGCGCCCTGCATTAGCCAGCTAACACCTTCATCATTTATCTTCTTTATCCCGTCTTTACTATTTTCCGCATTTAAATTGTAAAATTCCGCCGCTTCATATGTTAAAGCCGGGTGGGTATTTTTATGTCCGTAAGCAGAAACGTTAAAAATAAAAAATCCGGCTAATAAAAAAATAGCCAGAAAAATAAATCCTCCTTTTTTTATAAAAGAGGACTTTATCATAGAGAATAAATTTTCCAGATTATATTATTTTGAGAAAAAATCGCTACATTATCAAAGTGCCCAATTTGCATCTTTTGCCTTACTACTTCCAGCTTATCATTTACTACCTCAGTAGTTCTTGTGCTACTACGATAACCATCGTATTTTATTGTTAATTGCCCATTAAACTCTTCTTTTTTCCAATCTTCCTTTTTCACAGAAGACAATTCCTCTATGTATCCAATTAACTCACCATTGGTCCTCATTTCTTTTAATGACTCTAGTTCCCCCTCCTGCTTCGTCGGATAAAAATACCTACTCGCCAATTCCAAATCCCCCTTCTTGAGCGCTGAAAGATATAAATCAAAGGTCTCCTCCGGAGTTTTTCCACCGTATTTATCATTTTTAAACGGATCTAAAGATTCCATCCATAACGCCACGTTTCTCCTCGCTTTCCACTCATCAATATAAAACTTCCCCGCAAGCCCCATGGCAAATCCGCCGGCAAATATCAAAATCAATAAAACAATTTTTCCAATCTTTTTCATAAAAATTTTATTTTCTCTCTAACTGTAGGACACCGAGTGTCCTACAGTATTAAAATGGTAATAATAGTTGCCAAAAATTTTGGCCTTCCAGTCCGAGGGGCTGATTAATTTGTGTTGCCCAGGTCATCCATAGCCACCCTCCGACAAGTCCTACAATAAAAAAAATCACCGCTTTCTTTTTCCACGGCATTTTTTTATTCTTCGGCTCCGCCAAAATCGGATCCGGCACTATTACTTTTTTCTCACCCATAAAAAAATAAATAATTAAGCTACGCTAAAATTGTAAATCTTCCAACTTTACCCGTCAAACCTTTTCTGTGGATAACTATCGGATTTCCGACTTCCGATAGTAGGGTTAATCAAGGGAGATTTCGGAAATTAAATCAAAATTTCCATTTTTCCAACTTAAAGAAAAATTCTTATATTCCCCAACTGAATTAAAATATCCACTGATAATCTCCTTATTAAGGAGAGACGGATAATTTCCCTGGCCTAAAAAGTCTAAATAAGAAGACCATTTATAATTCTGCAAAAAACTCTGCAGTTTTAGCGGGTCCCTTATTATACCTTCTCTAATCTGCGGCTCCACCAGTTCACCCGGATTTAAAACGTGGATGTAACGCGAAAGGTGCATCATTTGGCTGTCGTTTTTTATATGAACCGACTGGAATTTCCCCTGAAATAGCGATCCGCTTCTTGAATATTTGAGATTAAAATAATGGCGAGTATCCCTTGACAGCAGGTAGATGGTATGTTATAATATAGGTATAAATAATTAACCTAAATTATATGCAAAAATTTACCTACAAAGAATTTAATAAGAAATATTCTGATGATAATGCTTGTTTAGAAGCCATTTTTAACGCTCGTTATGGAGCTAAAAAATGCCCTAAATGCAAGCATAAATCTAAATTTCATAAATTATCTAAAAGGAAGTGTTATTCTTGCCAAAACTGCGGATATAACATATTTCCTTTAGCAGATACTATATTTCACAAGTCATCTACTTCATTAAAAGATTGGTTTTTTGCAATCTATCTATTTGCGACTTCTAAAAATGGCGTATCAGCTAAAGAACTTCAAAGACAATTAGGTTGCACATATAAAACAGCGTGGCGTATCGGCAAACAAATCCGTTTATTATTCAGCCAAAACAATATTCAGCTATTTGATGTAGTGGAAGCCGATGAAACATATATTGGCGGTAAGAAAGGCGGTAAGCGTGGCAGGGGTGCTGGAAATAAAACCGCTGTATTCGGAATTGTGCAAAGAAAAGGCAGTATAAAGGTAAAGGTGGTTAAGAATGTAAAATCTAAAACTTTATTGCCTATAATCAAAGAAAATGTAAAGAACGGAGCAAGGTTTATAAGCGACGAGTTCCCGTCATATTCAAAAGTAGGCAAGAACGGCTACAATCACAACTATATTAAGCACGCCGTCAAAGAATATGTAAGAGGCGATATTCATACCAATAACATTGAGGGCTTTTGGAGCCAGTTAAAACGGAGCATTGACGGAACGCACCACGCTGTAAGCCCTAAGTATCTTCAGAGTTATGTTGACGAGTTCTCTTATCGCTACAATCAACGCAACGCTTCCTCACCTTTGTTTTATCTTTTTTTGGAAGAGGTTTTGAAGCGAGCTTAATTATTTCTTCAAACTTTTTTTTGGTTAGCTCATTTTTCATATTATTGGAATAATATTTTTGTATCAGATATTTTCTTAAAATATAAGTCCAATTTGTTTTTTATTTCTTCTATTCTCTCTATTTTATCCGCCATCAATTTTTGAATTTCAAAATCTGGTTCATTTTTTTTATTTGTTGGTAAAGATATTTCTATATCGGCAATTTTTATAGAACCCAAACGCTTATTAGAGCTTTCGCCCTCTTTATATTTTGGTAATTCATCATTCAATATGCTCTTTAAGTATGGTAAATATAATTTTTCTTTATGTTTTTCTTTTGGAAATAATGCTCCGCAATGAGTGGTCATTGAAAACTTATTATTTCTATAAAATACAGTCCCAACATAAGTTCCGTCGGTAGTCCAAGTCAAACATTCTTCATCATAATCAAAATTATTTATTTTTCCAATAATTCCATCATTGCTTGTTTGCGATGAATAAACAGGGTATTCTCCTTTATGCGTATTTATATATTTCTTAGTATATAATCCCTTACCCTTTGCAATATCAAAAATATCTTTAATTTTAAAATCATCAAAATTGGAAATATTTACAACATTCTTTTTTAACTTTTCTAAATTTTTTAATTCTTTATCAAGTTCATTTTTTAATTTTGATATTTCCGCCACAAATTCTTCTAAATTGTATTCTTGTTTTTCTTCCAAGATACCAAGTTTTATTCTTTCTTCCTCACTCCACCACTTATCAATTATCCACCCACTACTTAATCCTTTTATAAATCTTGTTATCGGTTGTATTTTGCATCTTTTATCATTAGTTTTAAAACTAAATTTTGAACCTTTAAAATTATTGTATAAATCAACGGCTACCTCCAAATCATTTTCGTTAATTTCAAATCTGTTAATATCCAAAGTTTCTCCTATATTGCTAACAATATAAGTAAAAATAGGCTCTTTTTGTTCTTTCTTTTCTTCTTTTTTGGTAATCCCTACAATATAGGTTTTTTTATTCGTTGTAAAAAATGTTTTTTGAGGTAGAGAAATAATCAAATCTATAAAACATTCATCAAGTATAAACTGTCTTAACCTTTCATCATATATTCTATTTAAAATTCCGTCAGGGATAATAACAAATGCTTTTCCGTTTGGTTTTAAAGCTCTTACAATCCATTCAAAAAATAATCCTTCTACTCCGGTGGCGTTTATTTTATAAAATTTTTCGTCCAATTTGTTTTTTTCTATTTCTTTTTTTAAATTACTGCTTCCGCTCGTAATATAGGGTGGATTGGTCAATATCAAATCATACTCATCTTTTCTTATATCTTCTAATGTCCCTAAAATTGAGTTTGTTTTTAATTCAAAAGTTTCATTAAATAATTCCGCAAATTCTTTCGTCAATCCTATATTTTCTTTTATCAAATCGCTAAAATATATCAGCATATTTGCTTTTGCCAATATAATTGTCTTTTGTTCTTCAGTGTCAAAACCCTTGTCAAATCCGAATAATTCTATTCTTTTAACTATTTTTTCGTTTTCTCTATCAATTTTATAAAATTTTTTTATTTCTCTTTGTATTGGTTCTAATAAAAATTTTCCCACTCCGCAAGCAGGGTCGCAAATTTTCATTCCCTCTTTTATTTCCGTCATTCTTATTATTGCACGCACCACTTTAAGAGGAGTAAAAAACTGCCCCCAATTTTTCTTACTAATACTTTCCTTTAAAAAACTTTCAAATAATTTACTTTTAAAATCTAAATCAATGTTTTTTAATTCTCCAAAATCCTTAAATTTGAACATTACTTTTTTAAAAACTTCACCATAACCTTTAACTGCATTTCCGTCTTTATTGATAAATATACTACCATTTATAATCGTGGTATTATCTTTATTACTCGGTTTAAAGTATTCTTTAATTCTTTTTCTTATAGTTCCGGCATAAAAAGATAAAACATCCTCAACGGTGTTATTTTCATATTGGTTTATTAAAGCATCAAAACTATACATTTCTCGCAACACTCCCAAATCACTTAAATATTTAAAAATAAAAAATTCAACAAAACTATATAAACAATTTTCAGGGGTAGCTCCACTAACGCTCCAAATATCTTGCCATACGCTTTTAGCTAATGGAGTGGGGTCAATCAAATTTATATTTCCTATTTTAGAGTTGTGTCTATTTATTGATTGAAAAATTTTATCAAGCAACTGTTCATTTCTAAAAAATAATTTTAAATCATTATTATTTTCATCTTTGATGGTAATATCATTGATAGCATTTATCCAAATAATATCGTCGCCATCAGTAGCCAACGCAACTTGTGCTTTTAATATTTTAGCTACATCAAGAGCTTGTCTTATAGCGTCTTCTTTTTTCTTTTTATTGTTAAATTGTGATGGTTTTTTAAATTCAACAACACCCAATATCTTTTTGCCGAGAATAATTAAGCCATCGGGTTTGCGACTTTTGTATTCTTTATAATCTTTATTTGGAATTATTTTATTACATTTTAAATCTTCCAGTGATGTATTTCCAATATTAAAATAGTCATATTTACCAATTTTTTCTTTTTTTCTTTGTATTAGTTCCTCGCTCATATATAATCATTATATGATATGCTGTAAAAAAACACAACTACCTGTTTTAAATAAATACCCACATACCATATTTTATGGTAAAATCAAAATATCAACACAAATATCCTAAATTATCTCTTACCTGCTGTCAAGGGATACTCGCCAAAATAATTTACATATCCGCTGCCCAATTTTCGCATAAACAACGATATTCCGTTTTCTATCAAAGGTTTTAAGATAAAATGATAGTGATTGGGCATTAAACAAAAGCAACAGATATCAACCAGCGGTTTCTTATCCTGGTTAAATTCCGGCCGTTTTCCCTGTATCTGGGGAAGTTTATTCTGCATCCACTTCGGAGCCGAGGCGGTGTCATTAAATTCATACATATTATGAAGAAAACGGAACCGATCTTCGTCGTCCATAAAAATATCGCGTTTGTCCGTGCCGCGGTTAAAAATGTGATAATAATTTTCAAAAGCAAATTCAGACGGTCTCAATCTTTTCATTTTTTTTTCAAGACTATCGGATTTCCGACTTCCGATAGTGGGAAATAAATTAAAATTTGTGTAATTTTACAACTATCGGAAGTCGGAAATACGATAGTGGGAATTATTTTACATAATTTGTTTTAGCAGAATTATACAGCTGGGCTATCTCTTGCGCGGAAAGAGCGCGATTATACACACGGATATCATCAATTGAACCGTTAAAATTAAACTCATTTACACTCAAGCGACCTATTTCAAACGTACTTGCAAGATAATTTATTGCCGTTGTATACGGCCGAGAGTCAACAAGAGTTCCGTTTTTATAAAGCTTGATATTTGATCTATCGTAAGTTCCCACAACGTGATACCAATTACCAACAGAAATAGTGGATGATACACATTGATCCCAATAATCATTAATCCAAAAAACTAAGTTTTTACCAACATGATACCTATCAAACATATCCAGCCCATATCCATCAAGCCACGTCCAATCAGATGTTTTACCCATAATTGCGTCAGCGGTCGAATCTATCGTAGTGGGCTTGATCCAAGCGGATAGCGTAATATTCGCCGGGCTTAATGATGAACTATCAGCAGCGCTCAAATACTGCGTCGTTCCATTAAAGTAAACCCCTTGGTTTATTTTACCTTTTGCGGACGTTGGGCTAGCAACGGCGACGGCAGTATTTTTAAATCCCGATTTATCATAAATCTTGGTTCCATTAGTATCATTAGTGTCCATTGTCCACCAGCTGACAAGGCCGGATTTTGGCGCGGAAGATGTATATTTTGTTTTAGCGGAATTATAAAGATCGGAAATTTCTTGCGCCGAGAGAGCGTAATTATAAATACGAACATCATCCATCAAACATTTTAAATAAGAAGTATATTGCGTTGGCCCAGGAAATATTAGATTGCCAGTTGTCGTATCCATATCGCCTACGTGGCCAGCAGAATTTAACAATACACCATCTCCATATATTTTTACGGTAGAACCATCGTATGTCCCAACCACGTGATGCCACTGGTTATCAAAAACGTACGGCCCATTTCCCGAAGAATAAGTGGTTCCGCCGTCCTTTATCCTAAACTCTATCAGCCCATCAGTGTCATATACCAAATTCAAATAGCTTGATCCTCCTTTGTAAAAAAGATGTCCCCACCCAGTGGAGGTAGATTTTACCCAAAGCGAAACCGTAGCTTGCGCAGTAAAGTTAAAAATTGGGTCGTCAATTACACTAAAGTATTCATTAGTTCCATTTAAATCAACGGCTTGATTTATTTTTCCCTGGGCAACATCATCAGAAGAGATATTATTGGCATTTGCATTTTTACTATTTCCAGACTTATCAAACATCTTTGTTCCCAAATCATTTGCATCCATTGTCCACCAGCCCATAAGCTTGCCGGAAGTTGAAATTTCTTTTTTGGGAGCTTTAATGAATGTTTCGCGATCAGCCGAAAGATTAGCCACTTCGGTATCTGTCAAAAGCCTATTCCACACTTTTAACCATTTCATTTTTCCATTAAAATCCAGGCCCGTTCCTTTTCCATAATAATTTCCAATTACTAAATTCGTCGGATTATCAGGAGTCCAAGCCGTTGTAATACTTTTAACCATCACTCCATTTAAGTATATCTTTGTGTTTCCTGTCGTTCCCGTAATCACAAGAATATTCTCTTGCCCCTTTTTCCAAAGAGGCTTATAGACTGCAAGAGCGACGTCAGCAAAGCCCGTATTGCCCAAATAAAGCCTCAAGCCATTGCCAAGAGCCACGCTTACTTTATAGACAAGATAGCGTTCTGTCGTTCCCGAAACTGCGTCAAGAAGAACGTGGTCTAAACCGTCATCTGCGTCAAAAGTCGGTGTAAAATTAAAAGCGATAGAGATTTGATCAAAGTTAAAAACTCCGTCCGAGGCAACTGAAAAATAGCCTCCGGCGGGAAAAGTGCAATCATTTGTTCCGCAAGCAGGCGCAACACCGTTGGTAGATGTGGCATGCCTTTTATTTCCAGAGGTATCATAGATGATTGGAGCGGCGGCACCATTGTTATTACCAAAATTTAAATCAAGAGTTAGCCCGGATTTAAGGGCGGCGGCTTCGGCTTCTTCTATTTTCCCCTCTTCCGATGATGATTTAAATATCAAAAAACTCCCGACTGTAGCGAGAATTACGAGAGAGAAAATTATTAGGAGTTTTTTGGACATAGGGATTAGTTACTGGATTCCGGGTCAAGCCCGGAATGACAAGTGAAAGGTGGATTCCGGGTCAAGCCTGGAATGACAAAATATTGTCATCCTGAACTTGATTCAGGATCCAGAAATTAAATTATTATATAAATCGTTCCAATCGCGATTATCTTTTTCTATAAGCGCTAGCTTCCATCCGCGCTTCCAATTCTTGAGTTGCTTTTCTCTGCTGATTGCGCTATACACATCCGTAGTAGATTCAAAATAAACTAATTTATCAACATCGTACTTTGCGGTAAATCCTGGGGCTAACTTATTTCTATGTTCATATATCCGCTTTATTAAATCAGATGTACTCCTATATATAGTGTCCCATTCTTTTGACTGGCTAAAATATAATACATTATTTTGTAACTGGATTCCTGCTTTCTCGCCTCGATTCGAGTCGAAGCGGGCGCAGGAATGACAAATATTTTTAGGCAAACCCGGAATGGCAGTCGTCTCTCCTTTAAAAGAAAGAGAAATTTTATTTTCTCCCCCTCTTTTTATTCTTCACTTACTATTTGTTCACCGCCGGTATCCGAACCGCCTCCTTCACTAGTAGGATTTTCTGAATCCAAAGGCGCTTCATCCTCGGGAGCGCTTACTACTTCTTCCCCACTCTGTGTATCACCCGTCTCACTTGATTCTTCAACAGATTCAGTATCCCCCGATGGCGGAGCAGATTCGCTATCTTCATTTTCTTCAACTAAAGAATCATTTTCTTCTGGATGATTTTCAGCAGGAGGATTTTCATCGGGCGGAGTTTCAGCTACTTGCAAAGCAGAGGTTTTAAAACTGTATTCTTGCGATTCTCCCACATTTCCCGCGGCATCGGTTGATTTCACCTTATAATAATAGGTGGTGTCAGGCTGTAAGCCGGAAAGATTTATTGAGTGGGATTGATCCAAGTCGCCGTTTGACTGAACTTCAGGAGCCCCTTCACTTCCGCTCACAACAGAGGAAGAACCGTATTCCACAACGGAATCAGCATCCTCATTTGTCGCCCAATTTATTGTCACGCCGGTTTCGGTAACATTTACCGCAGAGACGGCCGACACTTCCGGAGAAACAGAGTCTTGTACCGATCCATCGTAACCAACAGGCTTGGAGGCGTCTTTGTCGCCGCCTTCAACACCAACTATCCAATAACTAAAGCGGATGTTGTATCCCATTGATGCCGGAACAGCCACCTCAAAAAATCCGTCGCCCTGGTTTTTTACCCACCACGGACCGCCGGTATTGTCGCGGAATGTTATAAATATTTGAGAATTCTTTTTAATGCGATTATTGTAAATGACTTTTGTAGCTTCATCACTCTTTATAAATGAATTACCAACTGCCGGATCCTTATCTTCACCATTTTCGCCCATCTCTTTATTGCCTGAAATAATGAGGTCGTTTAAAGTTAAAATTTTTGCTTTTACCGATTGCGCCACAAATTCACCCGCTTCTGATAATGACCAAGTATTTGAAGCGGAAGACAGAGCCTTAACGTTAATTATGGATTGGCCTGCCAAGTCAAAGTATTCTTCCGAAGCGGCAATATCCGTTCCGGATTCGCCCACGCTCAACTCTTCACCAAAGCTCGCTGACGATCCGGCTAATAAAATATTTTTTACTAAAACCGTAATCTTATTATTTAATATGCCCGGGTTATTGGAGGGTTCGGCTGTTTCCGAATTCCAATCTTCCAGCGCCATAGCGAATATATTTATTAAACCCGAAGAAGTACTTGTTGCCACATACTTCATTGCGCGTCCCGGCTCCAAAGAAGAAGTTACAAGATAATCGCCTTTTTTGATTTCGCCATTTTCATTTGTAACCTTAACGGGCACGCGGCCGGCAAGCGCCACATTCGGCATTTCAGATGTTCCCGAACCGCCGCTTCCCATTCCTACACCACCCTCCAAAGACATCACGAAACCCGGGTTGGTTGAAACAACACCGATTACATTTGAAGCATAAGCTGTTTTTGATTTTTCCACTAATGAAGAATTATACACCGAATCTCCGCCGGCGGTGTTATATGCCACAACCACATCTCCGGCTTCTACAGAGTCTACGGACTGGTATTGCTCGGCGATATCCAAGCAAGCGCCGGTGCATTTTGCGGTTATTGCGCCGATCGCGGCGATACTTCCGGCGAAAGTTGAAGTTGTGCCGGCTGTTCCCCTAATTGTTGTTGTTGCCGTTCCCATATTATCAGTCAATTCAAAGCGCAAATCCCAGACAGAACCGAGATTATCCGCCGTAGCTTTTACCGATGCCGCCGGCAAACCATCAACCAAGAATGAATAGCCTTCTGTTGTGCCGGTTGCCGCGCCCGAAGACACGCTAATATCCATCGCATCAACTAATCCGCCATCATCAGCAAAAGTAATAATACCGGTATACAAATTTGGAATTGAGATATCACCGGCAAAAGTTGAAGTTGCATAGCCGGCTAAGCCGCCGGTAATAGTGGAAGTGCCGGCACCATTGCCAATCCAGAGATTTCCGGAACCGGATGTTCCGCCGATTATTAAATCTCTGCTCACCAAAGACAAATCAGAATAAAAAGTTGAAGTTGCAGAACCGCGATTGCCGGCTGTGATAGTAGTCGTTGCAGAATTATTGAAGACGGAAAAATTGCCACCGGCAACAGACAGCATATCAAATGGCGAAGCAGTTCCTACACCCAAGTTTCCACCTGTATTAAAATAGCTTGTAGCTCCGGCAGATGTGGCGCTAAGAAGAATTTTCATTGCGCCGCCAGTGTTTAGCCTTAAATAGCCGCCACCTGAATATCCTTGAATTTCCACAGCATCAGACCCGTCATCAGACTCTCTCATAGTTAGACCCTTTCCAGCGACTGAAGGCCTTATGACTAAAGTATTATTCGGACTTGCCGTTCCAATACCCACGTTCCCCCCATTAATTGCGAAAACTGCTCCATAAGGATTTGTCGTAGTTGCAGTCGGCGAATAACCTCCGATAGTTGTTGAAGCAGAGCCATCACCAATGGTAAACCACGGGGCTGTATCGGCAATAGCGAGGGTTCCCGTTGCGGCGCCAAAGCCTTTATTACCAAGAGCTAAGGTTCCGGAAGCGGCGATATTTCCGTAAAAAATAGATGTTCCGTTTTGAGTTCCAAAATTACCAATAATTGCAGTTCCGTTAACCGACAAAGCTTCTGTTGCATACGGCGTAGAGGTATTTACGCCCACAAACCTGTTCCAAACCGATCCCAAAGCGTCAGACCGGCCGCCAACGACCAAAGTATCCAGATTATCCACCGCAAACGTATATGCCTCTATTGTTCCTGAAGCGGCGGATGAGGATATCGGCAAATTCATAGCGCCAACAAGCCCGGCGTCAACGTCAAATTCCATAACTCCGGAGAAAAGATTTGCGATGCTTACATCACCCTCAAGAGTAGATGTAGCATATCCGGATAAACCAGCAACTAAGGTTGAGGTTGCTGTCCCATTTCCAATCCAAAGATTTCCGGAACCGGACGATCCGCCGATTATTAAATCTCTGTTTACGATTGACAAATCAGAATAAAAAGTTGAAGTTGCAGAACCGCGATTGCCTATATTAAGTGTGGTCGTAGCCGTTCCATTGCCAACTAAAAATGTTCCATCTGTTATCCTTGCCCACTCCTTTCCCGTATCTCTGCTTGCAAAAACTATTGGGTAAAGCGAAGATGATTGTCCGTAGATTTTACCCGCGACTGCGAAATTGCCGTTGGCGTAAAGGTCGCTAGTGACGATAAGACCATCATCAATCTTTAACTGATTTGTGCCCGAACGAAAAACGTTCACATCATCGCCAAACTGGATGCCGTCCCCCGCGGTTGTTCCAACTTTCCCCAAATGCAATAGAGCGGCAGGATTTGCTGTTCCAATGCCTACATTTCCACCGGAACTGGCAAGAGTAATACCATAAGGGAAAGAAGATGTGGATGAACCGCTAATGGTAGCCGTTGCAGAATTATTGAAAACAGAGAGATTGCCACCGGAAACAGAAAGCTTGTCGTATGGAGACGCCGTTCCAATACCAACCTTGCCGGTCGCTTCATCAACATCCATTAGAGCATTACTTGAATGGTCTCGTATGAGCAAGTCTTTATTTGTGCCAATATTAAAATAAATATCGTCATTACTTAAAAAATAAACATATCCACCACCCCCGGCAGCCGTATCAAAAAGTAAGTTGCTATTGGAAGATATTGTCGCACTCTTGAATTGGTTTATATAGCTTCTTATATAATAATCCCCCTCCGCAGCTCTTCTATATACATACAAACTTTGGCCGTCAGTCGTATCCCCAACGTCATCATTGTCATAGAATAGATAAGCGTTATCAGTCGCTACTCCACCTACACTAAACTTTCCCGAGGGGCTCGCCGTTCCTATACCTACAATTCCGCCATTAGTCGCCATAACAATTCCATATGGATTAGTAGTAGTTGCGGTCGCTGAATAACCTCCGATTGTCGTGGAAGCGGAGCCATTGCCGATAGTAAGCCAGGGGTTAGAGGAATTGTACACAGTGAGAGTTGAAGTAGCGGCTGTTGTGCCAATAGACAAAGCCGAACCCGTCAAAGATGATGTGGCGCTGCCATTGCCCGCCCAAAGATTACCGGAACCGGAGACGCCGCCAATTACCAAATCTCTATTTACTATGGATAAATCACTATAAATAGTAGAAGTTGCCGTGCCGCGATTACCTGCTATAAGCGTAGAGGTGACAGAGCCATTGCCAATCATTAATCTTCCGGATGTTGTGCCGCCGCCGGACAGTGTTGACGATGGAGCAAATAATCCGCCGGAAGAATCAAAGTAAGCAACATTCGTTCCGGCTTCTTGTAAAGACCAAAGCTGGGCGTTTGATTTTGCGGAATTAACATTAAAAACAAAAGCCTTGGAAACCGCCGTATCTTCTCCTAGCATTGAAGCAAAAGTTGAAGTTCCGGAGAAGCCAAGGACATTATTATTGCTGTCAAAATAGAAATTATTATTATCAAACTCTACATTCCCGCTAATTATTGTGGTGGTTGCAGTGTTATTTGTTGAAGTGGTGCTGCCGCCGATGTAAAGGCTGGTAAATGCGGAAGCCCCGGTTTTAGAGATTCCCCAATTTGCAGCGTTAATGGCAAAATGCCCTTCAGTTATTATTCCTTCATCAGTATATTTTGCATTAGCTGTATTTAAACCCAAGGCAGAGAAGACATTGTTTGCTATAATAGTTGACCAAGCCGAAGGTTGACCGCGATAGATATATGATTTCGGGAAAGCAGACGTATTTTGTCTAGCGGAGGTCATTATCTCGCCGAACCCATCACCGTTTACATCGCCAACCGCGGCAATCGGGTATCCAAAAGTTGTACCTTCAGAATTGACTACTGTCTCATCAGCCGTAGTATCCATACTTGGACCGCCGTGATAAATATATAAAGAGTTATCTCCACTGGCTCCAATATCGCCATATCCGTCCCCGTTTATATCGCCGGCGTAGGCAATATACGTTCCCAGTTCTAGGCCATCTGTAGTGCCGGTAATAGTTATATCCGCAACATTGTCCATGCTTGGGCCGCCGTAATACACATATATTTGGCCGCGATCAACACCATCCGTATCGTTATAAGGAGCGCCGACTATGGCATCGTCAAACCCATCTCCATTTACATCGCCACCGGCGCAAGAGTAACCCAATCGATCCTCAATTGCCGAACCTATGATGGTTACATCAGCCGTATTGTCCATTTTTGCGCCTCCGTAAAAAATTATAGCTTCACCGGTATTTACTCCTGCGCCATAATCGCCGTGCTGCGAGCAAGCTACTATGTCGCCATATCCATCACCATTAACATCTCCTAAGGAGCTGACAACTAATCCAAGGGTTTCTGTAGTTGATCCGGCCAAAACCACATCAGCTTCGTTGTCCATATTTGGACCGCCGTAATAAATATATACTTCACCACGATCCGATATGCCTTCACCATCAGCTGTATTTGCCCCAATAACTACATCATTATATCCATCGCCATTGACATCCGAAGCGGTAACTTGTCCAAATCCACTCCCTCCGCTTTCCAAACCGGTAAAGGTTACATCAGCGGTTGAGTCCATAGCACTGCCACCGTAATAAAGATATACCTGGCCCAAACCGCTACTAGCGCCGGGTGCACCAATGAGCACATCATCATATCCATCGCCATTTATGTCGCCGGCGGAAGCTATAGACGTGCCTAACATATCATTATTTAACACGCCAGAAAAAGTCACATCGGCCGCGGAATCCATATTTGGTCCGCCATAATAAAGATATGCCGCTCCTATATAGCTACTTCTATTTGGCGATGCGTATGCACCAACAATTACATCATTATACCCATCGCCATTAACGTCACCAGCAGAAGCAATCGAACTACCAAAAGAGTCTCCATTATTTACCACTGTCCCGGTAAATGTTACCCAAGGATTGGCTTCTATAGTGTTATTTCCCAAAGAAGTAGATGTAGTAAATGCGGGGACTACATAAGTTGAAGCTATAGTAGAAGTAGTAGCGCTAACGGTAAAGATATCAGAACCATTATTTTTGATTGAAATAATACTGGAATTGCTCGCAGAATCAATAGATACATCGCCAGTTACATCTAACTTCGCTGTTGGAGCAAGCGTTCCAATGCCCACATTTCCACCTAGTGTTGCCAAATTTATCCCATAAGGATGAGTTGAAGTTGAGGTTAAAGAATAGCCACCGATCGTCGTTGAAGCGGAACCGTTACCGATAGTCATCCACGGTGTTGAATTGGCAACCCCACCGACAGTAAGCGTTGAGGTTGGCGCCGTAGTACCGACACCAACGTAGCCACTTCCATTAATAAAGAAAGGCGTCGTATCAGCTTCACCATCATCATCAACCCTAAATAATGCCGATGCGGTAGACGATGAAACATCAATCATCGCATCGGGCGATGTATCGCCTATACCAATCATTCCACTATGATCAATGCGCATCATTTCAGTTCTTTGCGAAGCGGTTGATCCGATCGGAGTTACCTCAAAACTAATTGAGGAACCCTGGTTTGTTGTTGAAAAATTTTCCGCGGCATTCAAGAATATTGCGGCGTTACTGCCAGACGGAAACGTTGTACCATCATAGCCCCTTCCTGCTAATACCAACAAATTGTAACCCGACTGGACAGCTGACGGAGAAGAAATACTCCCTCCGGCGCGCCTGCCATAAAGGACCGGATAGTTTGGCTGAACACCCCATCCTTCCAATGCCATAGAGTATTGGCCGGAACCACCACTAGGAACAGCGTGAATATTAAATGCGGGCGTGCTTGTTCCTATTCCTATATCACCGTTGCCTTTTACGACAAATTTTGTGCTCGTTGATCCGTCGGCATCTACCATCAAATTCAAAAGATTAAAAGCGCTACTTGAAGTTCTGTATGCCTCACCCCGTATTACGTCAGATATATAACTATTTCCCGTTTCCGAAGCAATAAACTGCGCAGCAGGACTGCCCGATCCACTAAACACAGAAGCTAATGGAACTGATGTCATTAAAGTCGGGGGCAAGGTCGTTTGTGTTGTTGCAAGAATATTTCTGCCCGTTGAGCTATAAACCTCCAATTTAACGCTTTGGCTTTCAGTTCCAATGCCTACATTTCCAGAAGAATTTACATAGAGACCGATGCCGCTTCTTGAACCGCGCAAATAAGCAGTTCCCGCAACCTCAAATTTTCCTGCAGGCGTACTTGTACCAATACCAACACTTCCACCCGAAGTAGCTACAGTAAGACCGTATTTAAAAGATGATGTCCCACTTCCATTAACAGTTAAATTACCCGCTAAAGTAGAAGATGCGGCATAAAGTCCGCCAGTGGCATCAAAGTATGCTTGATCTACGCCACCTTCCTGAATGGATAAAAGTTTGGCAGTTGATTTTGGAGAGTTTGCATTAAAGATAAAAACCGCCGAAGCTCCGGTATCGTCAGATAGCATTGAAGCAAAAGTTGAAGTTCCGGAGAAGCCAAGGACATTATTATTGCTGTCAAAATAGAAATTATTATTATCAAACTCTACATTCCCGCTAATTATTGTGGTGGTTGCAGTGTTATTTGTT
>JBAZMG010000013.1:0-18861 GCA_041649895.1 Minisyncoccota bacterium
ATAAAGTTGTTGTGGGAGGAGAAGCGGAAAAAGATTGCCCATTGGCTGATCCGCAAGAACCGTTTACCGGAGCAGCCACCTTGGACGCTGTACAAGTTGCGTTTGAACCTTGATTGCTACCATAACAAGTCCAATTCCATAAAGTGCCGGAGGTGGCAAGGGTAACAGAAGAGGCGCTGCCGGTGGAGCATAAATTCGCTGTAGTTGAAGAAGGGGCGGTATAAAAAGATTGTGTCTGCGCTGACCCGCAAGAACCGTTTACTGATTTATAAGCTAAACAGGTTGCGGTTGTGCCCTCACCACTACCGACACAACTCCAATTCCATAAACTGTCCGAAGAAGTGATATTGGAAGTATTGCCCGAGGAACATAAATTTGATGTGGGAGCGGAAGAAAAATATTGGCCATATGATGAGCCACAGGAGCCATTTACTGAAGCTACTGCTTTGTGGGTTATACAGTTTTCATATCCACCGCCGTTACTACCACTACACGTCCAAGTCCACGAATCGGTATTGGTGACAAAATTATAAACACTCCCGGAATAGCACAAATTTGTTGTGGGGGGAGCGGCGGAAACAGTAGTATTATTTGCCGATCCGCAAACACCGGTTATTGAAGTCAATTTATAGGCCGTGCAGTACGCCGTTGTGCCTCCGTTGCTGCCGCTACACGTCCAAGTCCACGGACCGGAACCGGACATATTATTAACACTACCCATAGAACATAAAGTTGTTGTGGGAGGAGAAGCGGAAAAAGATTGCCCATTGGCTGATCCGCAAACACCGCTCACCGAAGCCTCTCCAACAGTAAAAGAATAGGGCGTCTGCGTTGTGCTGCCGGTATGGCCTCCGCTTGAATCTGTATAAGCATACACTTTGGCTGTCCATACTCCCACGGGTCCGGTAGAAGGAATGGTATAATAAGCATACCAATCGCCTGTTGGTGTGGCAGTGGCCGTACTCGCTATAGACCCATTATTACTTTGAAATATTACGCTTACGTAATTAATATTTGCCATACTACCGGACGCCGGCACGACATGCGCTTTCACTTGGCTACCCGGCATAATTGATCCGGTGCCATTATTACTAACGCTACCGACCGATAGCTCCGGAGTTGTATTGGACGCGCCAACAGTAAAAGTGGGAACAGCCGTCAGGGCATCCTCAAGATTAGAGGTAACACTTAATAATCCGCCATTGAGCACACTTTCATTTCGATCATAAGACAAAGTACCGCCATACTGACTCCTTAAATATCTTCTTATGTTTCCGATGTTGTCCGTGATTTTGACTTCTTTGATCGTCCACGATCCCTGAACAGACGGGGAAAGCCATATGGGACCGGCCCAATTGCCCTGCGAATTAGGACTGGTGATATTGGTCGAATAGTAAAGCCCATCTGTGGCTGATACGCTTTCAATAACAATATATACTGACGAAACGGTTGTTTGGTTGTTGCCAATAGTTGCCGTTACGGTTACTTGTCCACCCGTTGGAACGTTAAGCGGTGAAACACTTAAGCCCGCGAGCGTTGGAAGGTTTGGAGTTATTTCCGTAAAAGCGTTTTGGCCGGCAAACAATATTAAACCAACAAAAATTAAAAATAATAAAAAATTATATCTTTTGAATTTATTTTTTTCCATTTACCCCGTTGAATGTAATTTAAGCCTAAGCTTAAATTACAATTTTAAATTTTAATTATTTTTAAGATAAATATTGTTCCCCCTGTTTTCATTCTATTGACGATACTATCGCCTACGATAATTTAAAATTATTTAACAGGGTAATTTTTTTATAAACTCGCCCAAGGAGGCGCGTGATCATTGTTTAATTTTAAAACTGCTTATATTATACCAAACTTTCAATATTAATTACAGCCAAACTGTGGAAAACTATCCACCACTAAAATCTCTTTCAAAAAAACAACCGCTTTATCAAATGTAGCGGCTATTTTTTTGTTCCAAATCATTAAATTTCAATTTATTCGCTAAAATAAACTGGCATTATCAATGAGTCGGCGTTTTCATGAAGACCCGAAGGATTATCTTTTTCAAATACCAAAGTTCCTTTTTTAGCTGTTGGAATTTGGAATTCAAGCGTGGCTTTGAACGGCACAAAATTTTCGGTCATCCAGTCGGATTGCGCTTGGGCGATCGCCGAACCGATTTGGTTTCCATTAGCATCATACAGCTTGATCGGAAAAGAAGCTTCAAAAAACCAGGTTCCTCTGGCTTCTCCCGTAATGGTTAAGGGGCTTTGTACTAACATATTGGGGCGAGGCGAGCTTACGCGAATAAGATCCTGCTTTTCTAACTCGTTTCCAATGTCGCGGACAAAAGTTTTGCCATCCGGGGTCTTGCATTGCTCCGGGTAAGATTCCATAACCGGGTATCCCGCGGCAACACATTCGTCAAAACTGTTTACAACAATAGGCTCGGTCTTGTTTGCGTAATAAAAAACCGCGACCGCCAGAACAACGACAATCAGTATGACTAATAAAACAATATTTTTATTCATATGTTTATAATTATCGATACGAATTAATTATACCACAATATTAAAACTTTAAGGCGTTACACTTTTTCCGGCAATATATCCGGTCGTCCAACACATTTGCAAATTATAGCCGCCGCAAGGACCGTCCAAATTTATCACTTCACCGGCGAAATAAAGATTATCAATAATTTTTGAGCGCATTGTTTTACCGTCAATCTCTTTCAAAGATATTCCGCCGGCCGTAACCATCGCACGGTCAAAGCCGACCAGGCTGACCACGTTGAATTCCAATCTTTTTATCACTTTCGCCAATTTTTGCCTCTCTTCTTTTGAAAACTCAAATCCTTTCTTTTTTTCCTTTACGCCCGCGAAATACATCAAATACGGAATGATCTTTATCGGTAAAAATTCGGCGAGCACATTTTTAATCTCTTTTTTCTTATTTTTCTCGATCAATTTTTGCAAATATTTTTCCATTTCTTCCTGGGTCTTCTTATGCTCCAAATCTACAAGCAACTTTACTTTTCCCGTGGCCATCGCGGCGCCGATATCTTTGCTCATATTGAGAATCAAAGGTCCGGTCAATCCGAAATGAGCGAAAAGTATATCACCAACCTCTTTTTTAATAACTTTACCAAGAATCGTTAAGCTCACTTTGACATTTTCGAAAGAAAGGCCGGGCAAATTTTTGATCCAATTCTCCTTTACTTGCACGGGCACAAGCGACGGCCTCGGTTTTATAACCAAGTGCCCCAGTTTCTCCGCGAAAACAAATCCGTCGCCCGTGGAGCCGGTAACGGGATAAGATTTCCCGCCGGTGGTTAAAATATAGTTTTTACCGACAATATTCTTGCCATCCGCGAGTATTATTTGCTTAATATGATTTTTTTCTTTTTCAATTCTTTTGACTTCGGACGCGGTAAAAACAGAAACTTTCAATTCTTTCAGTCTTTTTAAAAGCTGTTTTAGGACATCTTGAGATTTGTTGCTTTTTGGAAAAACTCGGCCGTCGGGTTCGATCATTAACGGCACTCCCGAATTTTCAAAAAAATCCATTGTTTCTTTCGGGCCGAAAACGGAAAAAGGAGAAAGCAAAAAATCGCCTTCTTTGCCGAAAAGCGCCGAGAACTCCCTGTTGCTTAAATTGGTATGGGTCAAATTCGCCCTGCCGTCGCCCGTGATCAAAAACTTTTTCCCGAGCGTGTTGTTTTTTTCCAAGATCGCCACTTTCAGATTTTTTTCCGCGGCTGAAATAGCGGCCATAATTCCGGCCGGCCCTCCTCCGATCACCACCACGTCAAATTCATTTTCTTTTTCCATAAATTTATTTTCCGCTTTTTATTTCAATTACATCTCCATCGTTAACCACATATTCTTTTCCCTCGGTCCTGATCAATCCTTTTTCTCTGGCCTCAGCGAATCCGCCGGCGTCAATTAGTTTTTGCCAATTGATCACTTCCGCGCGAATAAAAAATTCCTCAAAATCGCTATGTATGGCTCCGCCGGCTTGAGGCGCCTTGTCTCCTTTTTTTATTGTCCACGCGCGCGTTTCATCGGGCCCCGTGGTCAAAAACGTAATAAGGTTCAAAAGTTCGTATGATTTTTTAATCAGATCGTTCAGCTTCGGTTCGCGGGGTAATCCCAAAGCTTCCCTTTCTTCCCCGGGCAAGTCCGCGTAATCTGATTCGGACAAAACATCCATAATGACATACGCCCAGTTATTTTTCGCGAATATTTGTTTTGTTTCCTCGGAAACATCACTATCTTCTCCGTTCAACAAATAAAGTTTCGGTTTAAATGATAACAATTGATAGCTCTTGATTATTTTCGCCTCATCCTCACTCCATTCGCTTTCGTCGGGAATTTTTCCTTGCTTTAAAAATTCATAAACACGATTCAAAACATCTTTTTCCTTTAAGGCATTTTTGTCTCCGGATTTAACTTCCCGCTCAAGCGAAGACAAACGTTTTTCCGCGGTTTCAATATCTTTCAAGATCATCTCCATTTCCAAAATTTCCTTGTCTTTCAAAATATTAATCTCGGTTCGCGTATTAACGATATTTTGATTTTTGAAAGCGCGCAACACATATATTATCGCGTCCACCTCGCGAATATTCGCCAAAAATTTATTGCCCAATCCCTCGCCTTTGCTCGCGCCCTCCACCAATCCGGCGATATCCACGAATTCTATTGTTGTATAAACTTTTTTCGCCGACTGAGTCAATCGCGCCAGCTTCTCCACCCTTTCGTCCGGAACGGCAACAACCCCGATATTCGGGTCTATTGTGCAGAAAGGATAATTCGCCCTATCCACCTGCTTTTTCGTAATGGCTTGAAATAAAGTGGACTTTCCGACATTGGGAAAGCCTACAATTCCGATATGCAAAGGCATAATCTTTATAATTAATTCTTTGGTGAATTTATAACAGTTTTACTGAATTTTAACAATAGGAAGACTTTTGCCGATTTTATTTTTGAGAAAAAACTTTACCGATAGTTTGTTCCAATATATCCAAGGTTGCTTGCACCGAAGGATTATTGGTATTCTTTAAAATCAATCTTTCTCCGTATGTATTCAATAACGGAGTTAAAAATTCATCTCCCCACGAAGGTGAAAAAGTTAATACTCCATCAAAATCGACTTCAAGTATTTCGCCTTCTTTTATATCTTTTAAAAATGATTGCAAGGCCGAAAACGCCTCTCTTCCTGTCTGACGAGAGATCAATGTTGTCCCAAATTTTTTTAGTTCTATTTTCATAATTAGTAAGTAATTAACGCGATACAGCCACGGATATTTCCTTTAACTTTTTTAATATCCAAATTCGCACTACCGCCGTTTAATATTAATTTTGCATCTCCTGTTTGAAAAATTAAGTTTATGGGATTTTTGGCAATAACGCTTCTCACATATTTTAAACCATTACCTCGCGCCTCCGGTTTCCTTCCGGAAATTATTTCAGTAAACGCAACTTTTAATGCCTGTTCATGGTTTTTAAGCTCCGGCTTCACTCTTTTTAGAGTTTGCAATATTCCCAACCCCCTGTCTGCCAATACAATTTGTTTTTTATTCAAATCGTATCCGAAGAATATTCCCGGAGTATCCGGCCACTGGCCAAGATTGTGATCATACGAATTATTTCCAATTTCACCGGCGATAGATGTAAGCAAAGAAAATAATCCTTTTGCTTCTTTATTTTCCATCATCAATCCGCCCATTTTCGTAACACGAGCCTGAAACACTCCGCTATTCTGGCAGTAAAATTGTTCAGGGAACTCCTTATTCAAGGATGCCCAATCCATGGCAAACTTAAACAAGTTGCTCAAAAAAAATTCTATGTCTCCAATATCCTTTTTAAATATAACGAAATTTCGGCCCATTTTTTGCGCCTTAATATCTCCCTTTTTTATCCTATTGAAAACAGCGACTCGGCTAATGCCCAATAACTCTGATAATTCCTTTGTTGTATAAAAATCTTTTGATTCCATAAGTTGTTAACTTATTTTCTTAATGTTATCATATGTTAATGTCATTGTCAATAGTTAACAAAAAACCACCCCTTATAAAGAGTGGCTATATTTTAGCGATAAGAGAATTATCGGGAAGAAGAGCTTTAGCTTCATTTAACAAACATTGAATTTTCTGTTTTGGCAGGGAAACCTTTTCGCAAAATTTCGCCAAATCTTTTATTTGAAGCAAGTCTTCGCTGAGCATCACGCCCGCTTTCCCAAAAGGCTCGTTCATATATTTTTTAAACGAAGGCAGGATTGTTATCGGATATAATTTTTGAGCATCGATCATTTTTTCGAGGCCGTTGTTCTTCGGGTAATTCCAGCCCAAAAGCCTGATCCCCTGGCATTCGGCGTATCTGATCGCTTGATTGCTGAATTTCGCGTTGGTGATAAGTATCGGCCTGATCTCTTTTCCTTTATCGATCTCTTTTTTAAAATAATTACCGGCTTTGACGTCTATCGCGGCCGCGAACAATTTCATACAAATGGAAAGGTCTATTCTTTCTCCCGCCCGGTTGCGATACTTGCATTCGCCGAAATAAACCGTTTTTTCGTTTTCCGCCAAAATATCCGTTTCGTAAGCGATGCAGCGGCCCGGAACATATCGGTCTATCTTTACGCTAAACCCGCATCTCATCAATATCTCTTTTATATATTTTTCAAATGAAAATCCGTCGGGCCCCAAATTTCTCATCCCTTCTTTCAAATTGAATTTTACCGCCTCTTGGGGATGTTCTTTTTTGAGCTCGGCTTTTATCATTTTAAAAATATCCGACGTCTTGATATTTTGGTAAAGCCTTTTTTCGATCCGAGCCACGATATCGTCGGCGGCTCGCCCGGAAACGCCCGCTTTTTTAAGAGATCGGTAAACTTTTCCCCGCGAAAACGGTTCAGTCTCACCGAACGATTTAACGACAACGATATCTTTCGAGTTTTTCATTTTAATTTAGGAAAAAAATTTGGATTTCAAATTTTCTTTCATCTTCTGGTAGTTCTTCTCTATTTTTTTGATCTTCATCGCGGCACCGATGTTCCAGATCCCGACAATTATAGCGAAAAGGCCGATCACATAGGCGATAAAAACGACCGCTTTCTCCGGCCAAATCAAAAAAATAAGGCCGAAAAGAATAAACAAAAATCCGGTCACAAAAAAAGTCCACCAATTACCACTGATCTGCCTGACGTAATTGTCGATTATGTTAACCACAAAATTTTGTTCCGAGTCTGTAGGCATATATTTGAAAATTTAGTAATTATATTTGTAAAATACTTAAGCCGATTTAAAACATCGCCTGCAAAGAGCCCTGTATTCATAGGTACCATCTTCCGGTAAAATAGAAGGCAAGCCCTCTAATATGGGCGTCCCATTTCGATAGACTTGGGTATAAACCGCCTCCGGATTTTTGCACATTTCACAGACCGCTCGCTTATAGTCAACTCTCTTCGGTGATAATTCAAACAATCTTTTGATGATCGGGAACATTTTCCCGCGATAATCGGTATCCAATCCCGAAACAACAACTTTGACGCCGCTTCTGAGCAAGGTCGCGATGGCATCGGCGTCCTTCTCCTCGAACATATGTATTTCGTTTATGCCCACAACCTCTCCCCGTTTTTTTAAAATCTCGTCCAAAGATTTTATTTTTTGAGCAACAAGAGAAACTCCGTTTCGTGACCAAATATTTTCATCGCGGATATTTTTATCCGGCTGGTAAATTCCGAAGCTGATATTGCTATAATTAAGAGGCATAAAATGACTGATCATTTCAAATGATTTTCCGCTCTTCATCGGCCCCAAAATTAAAATTAGTTCCATAATGAAAATATTAAGCTTGCTCTAAAAAAATAATTAACGATTGTCCCCGCTGCCCCGAAGTAGAACGAAGTACACTTCGGGACTAGCCCTGAAGCGTGTTCCGACCTTGTCGGAACTCTGCTTCAGGAAATGCCTTGTAATTTATAAAAAACGTCAAACTGTCATTACCAAAGAAATAACAACTAGCGATTGTCCCCACTGCCGTGGAGTTCATTTCTCTCCTGGCGCGATTTTAATTTTTCAATGTTTTTTGTTGCCACTTCTTCCAAGGTAATCCCCAATTCTTTGCTCAAATTGGCAACATACCACAAAACATCTCCCAATTCTTTGGTGATCTCGGTCTTTTTCTCTTCAGACACAACACCGGCGTTATCTCTCAATACTTTTTTTATTTTTTCCGCCACTTCCCCGGCCTCTCCGGCCAAACCCAATGTGGGGTAGATAAAATTACTGTCTTTATTCGGATAGACGGCGGTTTTTCTGGCTTCGGTTTGATATTCTTCGAATGTCATATTTTTATTTTACTCTTAATTTTTAATCTTTTGATCTTTGGCGACAAAAATATAGGCCAGCACCGCTCCCGCGAGCGCTGTAAAAAGCTGGGGCAAACCCATCATCGCGGCAATATTTGTTGCCATTGATTCTTTAACGAATAATCCCATTACCAATTGGCTTACGGAAAAAAGCCATACGAATTTCAGCGCGGAAGCGCTTATCGCGGCGAGGCCGTAATTTTTACCTTTTAACAGTGAAAAAACGGAAATTAAAATAATATTTCCAAGCACGATAAACGGAACCATCGGCACCATTGCTCCGGGCAAAAGCCCGGTCGACAATGAAACCAAGCTCGGGAACAAAGCAATCGCCAAAGCTCCCTTAAAATCCAAAAGAAAAACAGAAGAAAAAAGCAAGGCGTTCACGATCGTTCCTGTGATCATCTGATCTTTGATCATTGGAGCGAATATCGCCAGAGCTAAGATCACGGAAAATTTTATCGCGTATAATATTTTTTCGTTTTTGAGGCTGATCGCTTTTGCTTGTTCCATAGATTTCTATTTAATTTGTTAAATATAATTTGAGATTATCTTAAATCGTAATTTTAAATTTTAAATTATTTAATCGGATTCACCCGGTCAAATAGCGCCCCGGCGCTAAATTTGCGAAGCAAATTTATTTGACCGGGTAAAAATTATTTTCTTTTAGTTTCGGGGTATAACGCGTATGGCAAATTTGATGGATGATCTCTTTATCAATTAAAAATTCTTTGTATAATTTTTCGATCGTGGGACTGTCTTCGGCCAAGCGATATTCTTTCGTCTCATCTATATTATACAACCCTTGCGCCCTCTTTTGCCTTATCTCTTTATCCGTGGGAATCGGCTGGCCGCCGCCACCGATGCATCCGCCGAAACACGCCATCACTTCCACATAATCATATTTCTTGGGATTATCTTTAAGGGCCTCCACCAATTTTTTCGCGTTACCAAGTCCGTTAACGATCGCGATATTTAATGTAATATCCCCGATCTTGATCGTCGCTTCTTTTGTTTCTTCCATTCCACGCACTTGATTGAACTCAATCTTCTCCAAGTCTTTCCCGGTTAATTTGTGTACCGCGGTTCTAAGTGCCGACTCCGTAACCCCGCCTGTGGCTCCATAGATAATTCCCGCTCCAGTCGGCGAATCCCAGGGACTATCAGCTTCCTCGGGAGCAATGGCAACAAGATCAACTCCGTGATTTTTAAAAAGCCTGAACATTTCTCTTGTTGTTAAAACATAATCAATCGGTTTTAATCCATTAACATCAAATTCCTTTCTTGTTATTTCATATTTTTTCGCGGTGCAAGGCATCACGGAAACGACCACGATATTTTTGGGATCGATCTTCTCATTCTCGGCAAAATAAGTTTTGGTAAGTCCGCCCAAAATAGTCTGCGGAGATCTGACCGTTGTTAAATTCGGAATCAGTTCGGGATAATAAAATTCAACATATTTCACCCAAGCCGGACAACAGGAAGTAAACATAGGTAAAACTTTTTTACCGGTCACTCTTTCTATAAGCTCGTTCGCTTCTTCAACCGTTGTCACGTCCGCGGCAACGGAAACGTCAAAAACTTTATCCGCCCCGGCCTTTTTCAATCCGGCGAATATTTTTTTGGTAACATCTACGCCGTAATCCATTCCGAATTCTTCGCCAAAACTGGTTCGGATTGACGGAGCTATTTGAAAAACAACATATTTATCTTTGGCCGCGAGCGCGTCTTCCACCTGAGGAACGGAGTCAACCTCGGAGAGGGCTCCGCTCGGACAATGAATTATGCACTGTCCGCAATAAACACAGTCCTTTTTCGGATCTTTCGACGGAGTAGTTTCCACAAAAGAATTATGGCTTTCCAAATCCAAAAATCCAACGCCCTGTTTTTCGCACATTTCAACGCAGTTTCGGCAATCAATACATTTTGAAGAATTGAAGAAAACCGACGGCCCGAATTGAAAATTGGGATAATTTATTTTCCGGTCATCGTATTTTTTGATATCAACCTTGTATTCTTCCGCCAGCCTCAAAAGATCGCAATTAATCCCGCGAACACAGGTGTTGCATCTTTCGATATGCTGGGCAAAAAGCAATTCCAAATTTTTCTTGCGCAAATCGTTTATTTCCGGAGCATCGGTTGTGATCTCCATTCCCGGCTCTATTATTGTTGAGCACGAAGTAAAAAATCCTTTTCTTCCCTCTATCGCCACAAGGCACAAACGGCAACTCGCTTTCGGCTCCAGATCCGAATGATAACAAAGGCTGGGAATATAAACATTGTTCCTCCTCGCGACCGTTAAAACGGTTTCACCCGTCATCCCCGTGTATTCCTTATTGTTTATTTTAATTTTAATCTCTTCCGCCATATTTAGCTTAAATCAATTTTATTAATCAAACCGCGAAACGGAGTGGCCGATCCCCGTCCCAGGGCGCAAAAACTCGCTTTTTCCAAATCATTGAAGATCCTTTCAATGTCTTCTTTGTTGATCTTTTTCTTTTGAACCATCTCTTTTATCCGATAAAGCCCTTCTCGGCAAGGCACGCACTTGTCGCAATTGCCGTTCAACAAAAAGTTCGCCCATTTTTCCATTAATCCGTAAGCGTCAAGCGTGGCGAGATCATAAATCGTGATTGAGCCCGCTCCGGTAGCCGGTTTATTCAGTTCGTCTTTTTTTAAAATCTCGCCCACCGCGCCTCCGCCAACCTGCGCGATAAAATCAAATTCGGGAAAATTATCCGTTTCTTTGAGCACTTGCTCAATTGCCAGGTCTTTTGAAAGCTCGTAAACTCCGGGGTTAGACACGTCTCCGTTTACGGAGTAAAAACGCGTATTGCTGTACTCTCCTTTATTAATTTTACTCGCGTAATAAAAAGTTTCCACATTGTTCATCAGGGTCGGGCTTTGAAAAAGGCCTTTGTCGCTGATAAAAGGAGGCCTTGGCCTTGGCTCCACCCTCTTGCCTTCAATTATATTGCAGATTACGGTTTCTTCTCCGGCAATATAGCCGTATGTTTTTTTGAACAGAATGATCGGCTTGTCGGCAATTATTTTTTTCAAATTAGCTTCCATTTTTTCAAAATAATCGTGATTCAAAAAAAGATAAGCCGAGTCCGCGCCAACAGTATCCATCGCCAAGACGATTCCATCGATCACTTCTTCGGGATAATGTTCCAAAATAAATCCATCCTTAAAAACATTCGGCTCCCCTTCCGATCCGTTACAAATAACATACTTCTTTTCGCCCTTGGCGTTTTTAACAAGCTCCCACTTAAGGCCGGTCGGAAAACCGGCGCCGCCGCGGCCGGTAAGATTCGCGTTTTTTAATTTTTCAATGATATTATTTTCCATAAAATTAATTTAATTGCCAGATCATAAAATTAAGAACGCCGGCAAAGCTGACCCACAATAGATACGGAATCAAAAGCCAAGCGGCCGATTTCGAAATTTTATAAAAAGATATGACGGTTAAAATTATCACAATCCATAACAAGCCGATATCGATCAGGGCGAGTCCGTAATTGCGCTGTCCGAAAAAAATAATCGACCAGAGATAATTTAAAAATAATTGCAAAAGATAAAAAGCGATCGCCGGTTTTGTCCTTTTTTCCAACTCAATTGAAGAATCTTTTTTTTGCCACGCGAGAAACGCGGCAATTCCCATCATTATATAGAGCACAGTCCACACCCACCCGAAGATCCAGGACGGCGGCGCGAAAGCGGGTTTTGAGATAATGGAATAGAACTCTTTAAAATCCGTTCCCGCGAAAAAAGCGCTCAAAAATCCGATAAACAGAGGAAAAAGTATGAACCCGACTAAAACAAAAAAATCCGATAGCTTTTTATTCATAGTTTTTGGATTATTAATCTGACCGTATTATAGCCTTTTTCCCTATTTTTTTCAAACTATGAATCAATGCCCGGAATTGCTTATATTTTCGCTTATTTAACGCTTGCTTCCAATCCCAAAATCCGTAAATTATCCCCATATTTACATTTTATTTTGTTAATACTATAATTTTAACTATCATTATAAAACAGATTGCAAAAACAAATAATTGCAAAACAAGCGGAATTTATGGAAAAGAACGGTAACCCGTCAAACTATTTGAAACCAGGCGAATTTGAAGAAATAAAAAAATTCGCGGAAACCGAAAAAACCCCCTTTCTCTTGATCAATCTCAATACCGTTGAAAAAAAGTACGAGGAACTCGCGAGACATCTCCCTTACGCGCGCGTATATTACGCCGTTAAGGCTAATCCCGAACCAGAAATAATAAAAACTCTGAATGCCAAAGGCGCTAATTTTGATGTCGCCACGGTTTTTGAAATAGACGAACTTTTGTCGATCGGCGTGTCCCCGGAAAAGATGAGCTACGGGAACACGATTAAAAAAGAAAACGATATCGCCTATGCTTACGAAAAAGGAATCCGCCTCTTTGCCACCGACTCCGAAAGCGACCTTAACAAGATCGCCCGCCAAGCTCCGGGCTCAAAAGTTTTCTTCCGCCTGTTATCCGACGGTAGCGGAGCGGACTGGCCGTTATCGAGAAAATTCGGAGCGCACCCGGATGTAATTTTCGGACTGGCGCTAAAAGCCAAAAAACTCGGACTGATCCCTTACGGACTTTCTTTTCATGTCGGATCACAACAAAGAGATATCGGCCAATGGGACGACGCGATCGCGCAATGCAAATATTTATTTTCTTCGCTTGAAGACGCGGACATCTCTTTAAAGATGATCAATCTCGGCGGCGGCTTTCCTTCAGATTATATCCAGCCGACCAACAGCATTGAAGTTTACGCCAAAGAAATAACCAGATTTTTGAAAGAGGATTTCGGCGATAACCTTCCGGAGATATTCGTTGAACCGGGACGATCAATAGTGGGCGACGCGGGAACGATCGTGAGCGAAGTTGTTATGATCTCAAGAAAATCGACCGCGAACCACTACAATTGGATCTACTTGGACATCGGTAAGTTCGGCGGACTTATAGAAACCATAGATGAATCGATAAAATATCCGATATTCACGGACAACCAAAGGCAAAAACAAGACTTGATAGAAGTGATCTTGGCCGGACCCACCTGCGATTCGATGGATATAATGTATGAAAACTATCGCTATCAGCTGGATAAAGATCTGAAAGAGGGCGACCGTGTTTATATCCTTACCGCCGGCGCCTATACCGCGAGCTACAGCAGTATTTGTTTTAACGGTATACCGCCACTGAAGGTTTACACCACCAGATTTTAAAAAAGACCGGTCCGCTATAAGCGAACCGGTTTTTTTATTTAAAGAAAAATAATTCATCGATACTTGTTTTTAGAGCCTTGGCAATATCATAAGCCAATTTCAGCGAAGGCACGTATTTCCCTTGCTCGACAAAAAGAATGGTTTCTCTTCGCACTTTAACCATTTGCGCCAGTTTTTCCTGGGTAATACCGTAGCGCGCGCGAAGCTCCTTGATTTTAGTTGTCATTTTTTGAGGTTCCATAGTTTTTACTCCTTAAGAACTTAAAAAACACACTCTGTAAGATTATCAAAAAACACGCCGAGTAAGCCAGTGTCGATCCCAAAAGTTCGAACCCGGCATTGCTCGCTTTGTTCGCCATAAAATATATGGCTAAAATAACCGAAGCAATTGAAAAGATTGTTATTGAATAGCGAGCCGCGTCGCCGGCAACTTTGTAATCCAATTCATCCTCCATTACAGTGGCTACCCTTTTCTTCATTGTCCACAAAATGACAAATGCCGCCAATGTGGCGATAATGGGCACAATATAGTTACCTATGGTTATAGACGTGGAAACCGTTGCCGCCAATAATATCGCTGTTAAAAGCTTTATAAATGTATATGTTTTTTCATTCATATATTTATATTAATTTTATATTAATTATGTTAGCTTATTATAACATAATGTTAGCTCAACCTAACTTATTTGTCAATAGCAAACCCTGGGCTCAATATTTAAAGATACGCTCATCGTTTGACGTCTCGCTTTCTCCGGCGAGAAAGCGGACTCGGTCTCGGCAAATTTTTGTCCCGCTTCGCGGTCCAAACCATGCAAATTTGCCTGCGACATGCATCCGATGAGCATATCTTTAAATATTACGGTGTTTCGGGACAGCGTTGAGGGTGTGTCTTTTTCAGAATTTGCGGAGCCCGACAGGGGCGAGCCGAAGGAATTTTTCGCGAGAATTGTATCCGTGTCGGAAAAAGACACACCCGAAAAAGCTTACGCGATGAATACATCTTTGCTTATATACAATTTGCTGTTAAAATAATATAATATAAATATATAATCATTACGCTTCTATGAATAAAGAACTCTTCCTCCTCCCCTTCGACCACCGCAAATCTTTTTTTAGAGATATTATGGACGTCAAGGGAAAGATAGCCCAGAATCACATTGATCAAGCCTCGGAACTGAAAGATATTATTTTTGAAGGTTTTGAAGACGCGGCCAAGGGATTTAAAAACAAAAAGGATCTGGGTATTCTTGTTGATGAATACTTGGGTGGCGCGGTTATAAAAAAAGCCAAAAAAGAAAAAATAACTCTCTGTTTGCCGGTGGAAAAAAGCGGTGAAGATCTTTTTGATTTTGAGTTTGGCAAAAATTTCGGAGCGCACATTAAAAAGATCAAACCTGATTTTGTGAAAGTGCTGGTGCGCTATAACCCGGACAATGAATCAGCGAACCAAAAACAGCTGGAAAGATTGGCGCGATTAAACGATTTTTGCAAAAAAGAAAAATATCCTCTTATTTTGGAATTATTGGTGCCCGCGGCAAAAAACGATCTTCAAATATGCAAAACCGTTCCCATGTATGATAAAAAATTAAGACCGAGAAAAACCGAGCAAGCCATAAGAGAATTAAGCGAAAAGATAAAACCCGATATTTGGAAACTGGAGGGTTTTGCGAAAAAAGACTGGCCCGCAATAATAGCGGCCACGGGAGAAAACTCGCGGATCATTGTCCTCGGCCGCGGACAAGACCAAGCAAGGGTGGAAGCCTGGCTCCGCGACGCCGCCACCTTTAAGCAGGTGATCGGGTTCGCGATCGGACGCACTGTTTTTGCCGAACCCCTAGCTCATTATTTCAAGGGAGACCTGAGCCGGCGAGAAGCCGCGCTTTATATCGCCTTAAAATTTTCTTATTTTATCAATTTTTGGTTAACATTAAAAAAATGAAAAAAGAAAAAATATACAAAGAAAATTTTAAAGCGATCAAGTTTCCAAAAGACGAACAAAAACACAACCACACGATCGAATGGTGGTATTTTAACGGCAACCTGAAAAATAAAAGCGGAAAAAATTTCTCATATATGAATTGTTTGTTCAGCGCCAAACCGAAAAGGATCGGCTTGCCTTTTTTAAAAAATATTCCCATTGAAAACCTGTTCTTTTCCCATTACTTCGTGGGAGATAATAAAAAATACTTGAAAAAAAGAATAAATCCATTTTGCATAATGGACGAAAACAGCTTTACAAAGCCATTGCTATGGGCAAATTACGACAACTCTTGCTTGATTGAAGAAACCGAACCGTTCAAGTACCGCGTGGTAAACGATTTTGTGGATCTGTCCCTTGTTTCTGAGAAAAAACCACTGCTCCTGAACAAGAATGGATTTTTTGATCTGAAAAATAAAACCACTTATTACTACACGTTAAGCCGATTGAAAACCAAAGGAATGATAAGAATAAAAGACAAATGGGAAGAGGTCGAGGGATTATCGTGGATGGATCACCAATGGGCCCAGGCTCCGGCAACGGACAATGATAAATGGACTTGGTTTTCAATGCATCTCAATAATGGAGAAGATTTGATTTGTTTTATCTACGGGGATACGATCAAGACTTCATACGCCGGTATTTGTGGAAAAGGAGGCGAAACCAGGCATACGGAAAATGTTATTTTCACTCCAAGCGAATCGCCCTCCGGAAACAAAAATTCGGGAGCCAAATATTGCCTCGAATACAATATCGACATACCCGATTTTGACGCGCGCCTTAAGATAACTCCACTAAGGAGAGATCAGGAAATAACCTTTGGAAGTATTGAGTATTGGGAGGGAGGAATAAAGATAAAAGGAAATATTGGCAAAGAAAAAGTGGAAGGTTTGGGATTTGAAGAAATAGTCAAGACGACAAAATCAAAGAAAATAATAGCGCCCATCTGGAAATTGCTGAGAAGCCGCTCGATTATGGAAAACATAAAGAATTTTTCCGCTTTTTCCGTTAAAACAGTTTACTTTTTAAGCAAAGAGATCATTAAAAAGTAACACTCTCTATATTTCGTATTCTTTATTGATCTTGGGGATCGTAAACGCGATTCCCGATTTTTCTTTTAGCGCTTGCGCGAGGGATTGGCTTGCTTCTTCATCCCCGTGAATAACGAAGAACATTTTCGGCTTGGGTGATTTGATGTTTAGCGCCCAATCCAAAAGAGCGGGTTCGTCAGCGTGGGAAGAAAATGAAAAGATTGATGAGATCTTCGCCCTCACTTTGACTTTATTCTTTCCGATATTTATTTCTTTTTCCCCATCCAAAAGCTTTCGGCCGATCGTTCCGTCGGCCTGGTAAGAGATGATCAAAATTTCGTTTTGAGTACCGCTTATGTATTTTTCAAAATAATTGCCGATCCTGCCGCCTTCACCCATTCCCCCGCCGGCCAAGATTATTTTCGGCGGTTTTGTTTTGTTTACTTTTTTCGAATCTTGCGACAGCGAGGTAAACTTCAAGCCCTCGAAAGAAAAAGGGCTATCTCCTTTTTTGATCCTTTGTTTTGTTTCCTCATTAAAATAATCGGGATATCTTTGGTAAACCGCGGTGGCGCTGATCGCGAGCGGACTGTCTAAAAAGACCGGTATCACGGGAAGCTCTCCTTTCTCCACCCAATTATTCAATTCATACAACAGCTCCTGAACGCGTTCCAGGGCAAAAACGGGAATTATCAAAATCGAATTTCTGGCAACCACTCCTTCAATAACCGCTTTTAACTCTTTCCTGCCCGCTTCTTTCGATTTATGAACCCTGTTGCCGTACGTTGATTCGATAAAAACAATATCCCCACCAAGGATGTATTCCCTATCTCTTATTATGGCTGAGGGAGAATTACCTAAGTCTCCGGAAAAGATAATTTTCTTCTCAACTCCATTGTCGTTTATTGAAACCTCAAAGATCGCGGAACCCAAAATATGGCCCGAATTTTTCGGCCTTACCTTTATCCCGGCGATTATGGCTTGTTCTTTTTCATATTCAAGAAACGAAAAAAGTTCGGACACGCCCTCCACGTCGTAATCGTAGTAGATCGGCTCTTGTCCTCGGCGCGCTTGTTCAAAGAGAAATATTTTAGCGGAGTCGAGCATCATCAGTTTTGCCAGATCCGCCGTCGGTTTTGTCGTGAATACACGCCCCCGAAATCCGTCACGATACAGTTTGGGCAATCGGCCGCAATGGTCGACGTGCGCGTGAGTCAGCAAGACAAAATCAATTGATCTCGGGTCGAAAGAAAAAGCCGATGAATTTCTCTTATAATCGTCTTCTCCTTGAAACATTCCGCAATCAACCAAAAATCTGGTTTTGCCTGTTTCTATTAAAATGCAAGACCCGGTTACTTCTCTCGCGGCCCCGTGAAAAGATATTTTCATAAATGTTTTCCATGTTTATTGTACACTAAAAACTTACTTCAAAAAACCCCGTACCAGAGTTTCGACAAAGTCGAAACACGGTACAGGGCAGAGCACCGCAAAGGCACGTTACGCTCGCGGAGCGGGTTAGCCATAAAATGATATTCTAGGGTTGGAATAAACTCTCGGGCATAAACACCACTTGCTTCACTTCAGGGAATTGCTCAGCAGTCTTAATAATTTGATTGGCTAAAATACTGATTCGACAAGACCCTCCACCCGTAAATCCCGGCACTTCAGTAAAGGCAAGGGTTAATACCCCATTACTGTCCAAATTGACGCCGAGGAGTTTAAAATCTTTGTTTGGAAATTCCGTTGAAAAACCTTCGGCCTTTTCCGCGGCGGTCAATTCACCTTTAATGAGCAAATTGATCGCGTCTTGTATGGGCGTAGGTGTCAGTGGAATCTCTCTCTCGACCGGCAATACCGCGGAAGAACCGCAAGTGATCTCGGGATCGGCCGACCGCTTATAATAATACAAATCGATCTTTCTCATTGTCACATTCTGAGAAGGCATATACCAATTCAAATTAAAAGTGGCCGCTCCTAGCCGCAAAACGATATTTATTTTTTTTGTGGCGGTATCGTAGTCGGACGACTCGAAATTATTATCGTCTATTTTTACAAGATTATTCAAATTGGTGGTGGAAAGACCGGCCTCCAGGTTAACTTTTACACCGACGCCGTAAGGCACACTCACGTTGATCGTGCTCGCTCCGGAACCGATGCTCACATTATTTACGTCAGCCCTACTACCGAGTTTTAGATTCAGAGTGGCCGCCCCGGCTTCCACGTTTACGCTTTTG